>JBNLET010000149.1:0-12245 GCA_050305135.1 Rhodocyclaceae bacterium
CGCTGGCGATCGGAGCGGTACTGCTGTCGGCCTGCCAGTCGGTGCAGACCACGCGGGGCGGGGCGGTCGGCGTCGAGCGCAGCCAGTCGATGCTGGTGTCCTCGGCCGAGATCGAGCAGGCCTCGGCCCAGCAGTACAAGCAGGTGATCGCCGCGGCGAAGGAAAAGAATGCCTTGAACGGCGACGCGGCGCAGGTGGGGCGGGTGCGCGCGATCGCCGCTCGGCTGATTCCGCAGACCACGGTGTTTCGGCCCGATGCGGCGAAATGGCAGTGGGAGGTCAACGTGCTCGAGTCCGACCAGCTCAACGCCTGGTGCATGGCCGGCGGCAAGATCGCCTTCTATTCGGGCCTGATCGAGAAGCTCGAACTGACCGATGCAGAGATTGCCGCGGTGATGGGGCACGAGATCGCGCATGCGCTGCGCGAGCATGCGCGCGAGCGGGTGTCGCGTGCGATGGCCACCAACCTGGGCGTGGCGATCGTCGGTGCGGCGCTCGGCATCGGACAGGCCGGCAACGACCTGATGGGATCGCTTGCCAAGGTCACCTTCGAGCTGCCCAATTCTCGCCTGCACGAGACCGAGGCCGACCGCATCGGCGTCGAGCTGGCGGCCCGCGCCGGCTTCGATCCGTATGCGGCGGTCGGGTTGTGGAAGAAGATGGCCAAGGTCTCCGAGGGCAGTCCGCCGCAGTTCCTGTCGACCCACCCGTCGCACGACACGAGGCAGAAGGATCTGGCCCGCTATGCGGAGCGGGTGATGCCCCTCTATCGCGAGGCAAGTTCGGGAAAACCTTGAGTTTTTTGCCCCCGGGGGCGCCTGTCAAATGTGCTCCGGCCGTGACATAATCGGCATCCCCAAAAATTCCGGAAGTTCGGGATGCAAGCGCAGACGCTGTACGAAAAGTTGTGGTCGAGTCACGTGGTGCACGAGGAATCCGACGGCACCGCACTGATCTACATCGATCGCCATCTGATCCACGAGGTCACCAGTCCGCAGGCCTTCGAGGACCTCAAGCTGGCCGGACGCAAGCCCTGGCGCATCGGTTCGATTGTCGCCACGGCGGACCACAACACGCCGACCGACCACTGGGACGAGGGCATCAAGGATCCGGTCTCGCGCCAGCAGGTGGAGACGCTGGATGCCAACATCCGCGCCGTCGGCGCGCTCGCCTACTTTCCGTTCAAGGACGCTCGCCAGGGCATCGTGCATGTGGTCGGGCCGGAGAACGGCGCGACGCTGCCCGGCATGACCGTGGTGTGCGGCGACTCCCACACCTCGACCCATGGCGCGTTCGCCTGCATGGCCCACGGCATCGGTACCTCCGAGGTCGAGCACGTGCTGGCGACCCAGTGCCTGATCCAGAAGCGCTCCAAGACCATGCTGATCCGCGTCGACGGCCCGCTCGGCAAGGGCGTCACCGCGAAGGACGGGGCGCTGGCCATCATCGGCCGCATCGGTACCGCCGGCGGTACCGGCTACGCGATCGAATTCGGCGGCTCGACGATGCGCGCGCTGTCGATGGAAGGCCGCATGACGGTCTGCAACATGGCCATCGAAGCCGGCGCGCGGATGGGCTTCGTGGCGGTGGACGACACCACGATCGAGTACCTGAAGGGGCGCCCGTTCGCACCCAGCGGCGCCGACTGGGACAAGGCGGTGGCCTACTGGCGCACGCTCACGTCGGACGACGGCGCGCGCTTCGACCAGGTGGTCGAGCTGCGGGCCGAACAGATCCAGCCGCAGGTCACCTGGGGCACCTCGCCGGAGATGGTGACCGGCATCGGCGGACGGGTGCCGAACCCGGCCGAGGAGAAGGATCCGGTGCGCCGGGAGGGCATGGAGCGGGCGCTGCAGTACATGGGGCTGAACCCGAACACGCCGATCGCCGAAGTGCGTATCGACAAGGTCTTCATCGGCTCGTGCACCAACTCGCGCATCGAGGACCTGCGCCAGGCGGCGGCGGTGGTGCGCGGCCGGCGCAAGGCCGACAACGTCAAGCTGGCGCTGGTGGTGCCGGGCTCCGGCCTGGTCAAGCGCCAGGCCGAGTCCGAGGGGCTGGACAAGATCTTCACCGCGGCCGGCTTCGAATGGCGCGAGCCGGGCTGTTCGATGTGCCTGGCGATGAACGCCGACCGGCTGGAGCCGGGCGAGCGCTGCGCATCGACCTCGAACCGCAACTTCGAGGGCCGGCAGGGCGCCGGCGGGCGCACCCATCTGGTCAGCCCGGTGATGGCCGCCGCGGCCGCCATCGCCGGCCGCTTCGCCGACGTGCGCGAAGTGCTCTGAACCGCCGCAAGGACAGCAAGCAATGGAAGCATTCACGATTCTCGACGGCCTGGTCGCTCCGCTCGACCGCAACAACGTCGACACCGACGCGATCATCCCGAAGCAGTTCCTGAAGTCGATCAAGCGCTCGGGCTTCGGCCCCAATGCGTTCGACGAGTGGCGCTACATGGACCAGGGCGAGCCGGGCATGGACAACTCGAAGCGCCCGCTGAACCCCAATTTCGTGCTCAACCAGCAGCGCTACCAGGGCGCGTCGATCCTGCTCGCGCGGGCCAACTTCGGCTGCGGATCGAGCCGCGAGCATGCGCCGTGGGCGCTGCTCGACTACGGCTTCCGGGTGATCCTGGCCGAATCCTTCGCCGACATCTTCTACAACAACTGCTTCAAGAACGGCGTCCTGCCGATCGTGCTGCCGAAGGCCGAGATGGACGCGCTGTTCGGGCTGGTCGAGCATTCGCCCGGCTACCGTCTGAAGGTGGACCTGCCGACCCAGCTGATCAGCCGGCCGGACGGCCACGGCATTCCGTTCGAGGTCGACCCGTTCCGCAAGGAATGCCTGATCAACGGCTGGGACGACATCGGCCTGACGCTGCGCCACGCGGACAAGATCCGCGAATTCGAAGAGCGCCGGCGCGCCGAGCATCCCTACTATTTTTCCTGATTTCACCGCCGCCGTCAGGCGGCGGCCAAGCTGAGAGGACTGCATGAAGATCTGCGTACTTCCGGGCGATGGTATCGGTCCGGAGATCATGGCCCAGGCCGTGCGCGTGCTGGAAGCATTGCGCAGCGACGGCCTGTCGATCGAAACCGAGGAGGCTTGCATCGGCGGCTGCGCCGTCGACGCCGACGGCGTGCCGCTGCCGGACGCCACGCTGGCGCTGGCGAAGGCTTCCGACGCGGTGCTGCTGGGCGCCGTCGGCGGGCCGAAATGGGACGGGCTGGCGCGCGAGCTGCGGCCGGAACGGGGCCTGCTCGGCATCCGCAAGTCGCTCGAGCTGTTCGCCAACCTGCGTCCGGCGATCCTCTATCCGGAGCTGGCCAACGCCTCGACGCTGAAGCCGGAGGTGGTGGCCGGGCTCGACATCATGATCGTGCGCGAGCTGACCGGGGACATCTACTTCGGCCAGCCGCGCGGCATCGAACAGCGCGACGGCGAGAAGGTCGGCTACAACACGATGATCTACAGCGAGAGCGAGATCCGACGCATTGCGCGGGTGTCGTTCGAGATCGCGATGAAGCGCAACCGCCGGCTGTGCTCGGTGGACAAGATGAACGTGCTCGAATGCACCCAGCTGTGGCGCGACGTGGTGAGCGAGGTGGCGCAGGAGTTTCCCGCGGTGGAACTGTCCCACATGCTGGTGGACAACGCCGCGATGCAGCTGGTGCGCAACCCGAAGCAGTTCGACGTGATGGTGACCGGCAACATGTTCGGCGACATCCTGTCCGACGAGGCCTCGATGCTGACCGGCTCGATCGGCATGCTGCCGTCGGCCTCGCTGGACGCCGACAACAAGGGTATGTACGAGCCGAGCCACGGCTCGGCGCCCGACATCGCCGGCCAGGGCTTGGCCAATCCGCTGGCGACGATCCTCTCGGTGGCGATGATGATGCGCTACACCTTCGCGCAGGAAGAGGCCGCCGGCAGGATCGAGGGTGCGGTCAAGAAGGTGCTTGCCGATGGCCTGCGGACCGCCGATATTTACGAAAGCGGCACGCGCAAGGTGGGTACCGCCGAAATGGGCGATGCCGTGCTGGCCGCGCTGTGAGGCGGACGGCGATTCAACAGACAGGATGACGGAAAGATGAAGCGAGTAGGACTGGTAGGCTGGCGGGGCATGGTGGGATCCGTGCTGATGCAACGGATGCGCGAGGAGAACGATTTCGCCGGCATCGAGCCGGTGTTCTTCACCACCTCCAACGTCGGCGGCGCCTCGCCGAACTTCGGCAAGGAAGCGCCGCCGCTGAAGGACGCCAGGAGCGTCGACGAGCTGAAGGCGATGGACATCATCGTCACCTGCCAGGGCGGCGACTACACCAACGAGGTCTATCCGCAGCTGCGCGCGGCCGGCTGGCAGGGTCACTGGATCGATGCGGCCTCGGCGCTGCGCATGAAGGACGCCTCGGTGATCGTCCTCGATCCGGTCAACATGGACGTCATCAAGAACGCGCTGGCCAAGGGCGGCCGGGACTGGATCGGCGGCAACTGCACGGTGTCGCTGATGCTGATGGCACTGGGCGGCCTGTTCCAGAACAAGCTGGTGGACTGGGCGACCTCGATGACCTACCAGGCGGCTTCCGGCGCCGGCGCGAAAAACATGCGCGAGCTGCTGGCCCAGATGGGCGCGCTCGAAGCCAGCGTCAAGCCGCTGCTGGACGAGCCGGCCTCGGCGATCCTCGACATCGACCGCCAGGTGTCGGCGGCGATGCGCTCGGGAGACTTCCCCACCGCCCATTTCGGCGTGCCGCTGGGCGGCTCGCTGATCCCCTGGATCGACAAGGATCTCGGCAACGGCCAGAGCCGCGAGGAGTGGAAGGGCGGCGCCGAAACCAACAAGATCCTCGGCCTCGAAGCAAGCCCGATCCCGATCGACGGCCTGTGCGTACGCATCGGTGCGATGCGCTGTCATAGCCAGGCCATGACAATCAAGCTAAAGAATGACGTCCCCTGTGACGAAATAGAGGCAATGCTGGCCACGGCCAACGACTGGGTCAAGGTCGTACCGAACCAGCGGGAAGTCACCATGCGCGATCTCACGCCTGCAGCGGTGACCGGCACGCTGACCGTACCAGTCGGTCGCGTGCGCAAGATGGCGATGGGCGGCGAGTACATTTCCGCCTTTACGGTAGGGGACCAGTTGCTCTGGGGGGCGGCAGAACCGCTGCGCAGAATGCTGGATATCCTGCTGGATGCCTGACGGCTCCGGGGCTGCGCCCCGGACGGTACGAGGAAGGGCCGCATGGTTTGTATCAACCGGCGGCTCTTTCTTTTGCGACCGCCTACGGATTTTGCGCGATGTTGCGACGATGCCCGGCGAGCATGCTTAGAAACGTTCTTAGCTTGCTAGCCTAAGTGCATGATGTTAAGTTCGATCACCTCCGAAAATCCGGCCTGGGACTGCGATTTCGATGACCATCATGAATAGTTCGCTCAAGAAGACCCTGCTGGCGGCGAGCCTGGCGGCTCTCCCTCTTTCGCTCAACGCGGCCGGACTTGGGCGCATTAATGTCCTCAGCGCGCTCGGGCAGCCACTGAACGCCGAGATCGAGGTCCAGGCCGGCGCTGAGGAGATCTCCTCGATGACGGCACGGATGGCCCCGCCGGACGTCTTCCAGCAGTCCAGCGTGCCGTTTGCACCGGTCATCAGCCTGATCCGGGTCGGCGTCGAGCCACGTGGGTCCGGCGCCGTCATCAAGTTGAGCAGCGAGCGGCCGGTCAGCGAGCCCTTCGTCGACATGGTGGTCGAACTGAACTGGGCCAACGGCAAGCTGATTCGCGAATACACTTTCCTGCTGGATCCGGCCATTGCGTCCGGCAAGGCGGTCGGTGCCGTCGCAGCTCCGCAGGCGCCCAAGGCCGCCGCAGCCGCGCCGGCGGCCCCGGCGGGCAAGCCGATGGCGGCGACTGCGCCCAGCCAGACCGTCGCGCCGGCGATGGCCGCCGACAGCTACCGGGTCGCGCGCGGCGATACGTTGAGCAAGATCGCCAGGGCCAGCAAGCCGCAGGGCGTCTCGCTGGAGCAGATGCTGGTGGCGCTGCTGCGGCGCAATCCGGACGCGTTCGCGAACAACAACATGAACCGGCTGAAGGCCGGGCGCATCCTTAGCATCCCGTCTGCCTCGGACGCGGCAGGCATCGCGCAGGCCGAGGCCAAGCGTGAAGTCGTCGCCCAGGCCGCCGATTTCAATGCCTACCGCCGCCGACTGGCCGAATCGGTACGCAGCGAGGCACCGTCGGATACCGCCGAAAGCCAGCAGCAGGGCAGCGGATTGATCAAGCCGCGCATCGCCGAGGCGCCCAAGCCGGGGGACGAGGCTCGCGACAAGGTGCGCGTCTCGAAGACCGAGATGGGCCAAGGCGGTGCCGCCGGCGGTGCCTCCGAGCGCTTGCGCATGCTCGAGGAAGACCTGGCCGCCCGCGACCGGGCCTTGCAGGAGGCCAACGACAGGCTGGCCGAACTCGAGCGCAACATTGCGGAGCTGCAAAAGCTGGTCGAACTGAAGAGCCAGGGACTTGCCCAGGCTCAGCAAAGTGCCGAAAAGGCCGTGGCCGGACAGGCCGCGGAGCCGGCCCCGGCCGAACCGGCTCCCGCGCCAGCCGAGCCGGCAGCGGCAGAGCCCAGCGCCGAATCAGCGGCGCCGGCGGCCGTCGCCCAGCCGACCGAACCGGCGGCGGCCGAGCTCGCCCCGGCGCCCGCCGAACCGCAACCGGCGCCGGTCGAACAGCCGCCCGCGCCGGTCGAACAGCCACCCGCGGCGGTCGAACCACCACCGCCTCCGCCGGCACCCAAGCCGGCGCCGAAGCCCGTCCCACCCCCCGAGCCGGTCGCGGCGCCCAGCTTCCTCGACGATCTGCTCGGCAATCCGATGCTGCTGGCGGCCGGAGGTGGTCTGATCGCGCTGCTGGTGGCGCTCGGCGTCATGCGCTCGCGCAAGAAGGGCGCCGCGACCGAGTCCCAGCTCGCGATGGGCGCGCCGTCGGAACTCTCGATGGGTGGTGGCTCGGTCTTCGGCACCAGCGGCGGGCAGAGCGTGAATACCGGTTCGAGCGTGATCCAGACCGACTTCAGCCAGTCCGGCATGTCCGCCATCGATGCCGACGAGGGTGTCGATCCGGTCGCCGAGGCCGACGTCTACATGGCCTACGGGCGGGATGCCCAGGCCGAGGAAATCCTGCTCGACGCATTGAAGGCGGATCCATCGCGTGCCGCGGTGCATCTGAAACTTCTGGAGATCTATGCCCAGCGCAACAGTACGGCGCAGTTCGAGGCCACCGCTTCCGAGCTGTATTCGCGCACAGGGGGGCAGGGCGACGACTGGAGCCGCGCGGCCGAGATGGGTCGCAAGCTCGATCCCGAGAACCCGCTCTATTCGGCGGCCGGTGGTGCCGCAGCGGCGGCTGCGGCGGCCAGCGTGAGCGAATCGATGAAGCCGACGATGGCCAAGGTGCCGGAATCTGCCGGCGACGAGGCGCAGGACGATGAGCAGATGTCGGCGCTCGATTTCCCGCCGCACGCCGAGAAGCCCGAGATCGAAGGCGCCAGTGCCAAGCTGAAGGATACTTGGGCGATGCCGGGCGATCTGAGCCAGTTCGGCGAAAGCCAGGGCGACCTGACCGCCTCCGGTGGACTGTCGCAATCGACCAGCAGCGCGCTCGATTTCAACCTCGACCTGGGCGATGCGCTGGAGGCCGAAGAGCCGGTTGCGGAACAACGCGGGCCTGCAACGGAAGGTGGCGGCGTCAGCCCGTCGGCTGCCATCAGCGATTCGACCGTCAAGCTGTCGGCCGCCGACCTTTCGAGCGACGCGGACGAGTCGACGCTCATCAAGGCCCAGACACCGGAAGACGACCTGGTGCTGGCGGACGCCAGCGAGACGACACTCGAGTTCGACCTCGATTTCAATGAGGACGAGCAGGATGCCGCGGCCGAGCCCGGCGCAGCGGCGGAAGCCGAGTTGCCCGGCCTGGACCCGAGCGTCGATGAAACGGCCGGGCAGGAGCCCGTCGTAGACCAGATGGCCTCGGGTGCGATGGATTCGGCGCTCGACTTCGATCTCGACGTCTCCGACGTCGAGGGTGGTGGGGCATCGCCGGGGTCGCAAGCGGCCGAATCGCCGCAGGCGGAGGTGCCGGATCTGTCCTTCGATCTGCCGCCGGCCGAGAAGGCGAGTGCCGAACGGTCCGCCGCCGAAGCGTCGGCCGAGGAGGAAGACGCACAGGTGGATCTGAGTGCGACGATCGCCAATCCGGTCGCAGACAAGGGCGCGGAAGAGATGGCGACCGATCTGGAGCAAAGCAGCTTCGACGGCACGCTGCTCGACTTCGATTTCGAACTCGACAAGCCCGGCGTCGCCGAGGTGCCGGACGTGGAAGCCACTGCGCTGGACATTTCGGCGATCAACCTGGACCTGGAGCAGGAGGCGGGGCAGGCGGCCGGCGAAGACGACGTGACCACCAGGATCATGCCGGCGCCCGAGCCGCAGCACGGCGAGCCGGCCGCGCCGCAAGCCGGCGAGCCTGCCGGCGCAGCGGCGGCGGACGACAAGCCGGGCGATCCGGAGGTGGACACCAAGCTCGAACTCGCTCGCGCCTACGAGGAGATGGGCGACAAGGACGGCGCGCGCGAATTGCTGGAGGAAGTGCTGGCCGAAGGCAGCACCGGCCAGCAGGATCAGGCGCGCTTGGTGATGTCGCGGCTCTGAGCCGCGGCGCGCGGCCGAAACGGCGGGAGTGCGGATGTTCCATCCGGCACTCCCGCTTTTTTTCGTGTCCTGCCTGTTGATCGGCGGCCAACTGCTGCAAGGGCGCTCGCTGGCGGCCGGCTGCGCCGTTGCGCTCGGCCTGTCGGCACTGCTGGCGCGCGCCCGCCTGGTTCGGCTGTTGCGCCGCAGCCGCTACCTGTTGCTGGCGATCGGCGTGATGTTCGCGTTGTTCACGCCGGGGCAGCGCGTGTTGGCCGACCCGTCCTGGCTGCCTCTGACGATCGAAGGACTGATGCTGGCGGCAACCCACGGCGGCAGGCTGCTGATCGCGATCGCGCTGGTGGCGGTGCTGCTGCAGCGCATGCAGCCCGGCGACCTGGTGCAGGGGCTGGCCGTGTTGTCGTCGCCGCTGCGGCTGCTCGGCGCCGATCCGCGGCGCCTGGCGGTGCGCCTCAGCCTGGTGCTCGAGATGGTGGCCGACCAGCACAAGCCGGATTGGAAGCATTGGCTCGATGCGCCGGCGGCGGATTCGATTCCGTCCTCGATCCGCATTTCCGCGCGCCGTTTCGGCTGGCCCGACGGACTGGCGCTGGCCGCGCTGCTCGGCGTGTTGGTGGCGTTATGGCTGCGCCGCAACGGATAGCGCTCGGCGTCGAATACGACGGCCGCGACTTCGAAGGCTGGCAGACGCAGCCCCACCGCCGCACCGTGCAGGATGCGCTCGAAGCGGCGCTGGCGCGGATTGCCGATCGGCCGGTGCAGACGGTCTGTGCCGGCCGCACCGACAGCGGCGTACATGCCACCGCCCAGGTGGTGCATTTCGATGCCGAGGTCGTGCGGCCGACGACGGCCTGGGTGCGGGGCGTCAATGCGCATCTGCCGGATGGCGTCGCAGTGACCTGGGTGCAGCCGGTGGCAGCCGATTTCCACGCCCGTTTCGCGGCGCTCGGACGCAGCTACCGCTACCTGCTGCTCAATCGGCCGGTGCGTCCCGGCCTGCTGGCCGGCCGCGTCGGCTGGTTCCATCCGCCGCTCGACGTGGCGCGGATGTCGGCGGCCGCAACGTGCCTGATCGGGCAGCACGACTTCTCCGCCTTCCGCGCCGCGGCCTGCCAGGCCAAGTCGCCGCTGCGCGAGATGCGCCGGGTCGCGGTGGCCCGCCGCGGCGACGTGGTCGTGTTCGATTTCGAGGCCAACGCCTTCCTGCACCACATGATCCGCAACCTGGTCGGTGCGCTGGTCTATGTCGGCAAGGGGGCCTGGCCGCCGGAGCGGCTGGCCGAGGTGCTGGCGGGGCGCGACCGCAGCCTGGCGGCGCCGACCTTTGCGCCCGACGGCTTGTACCTGTGCGGCGTGGCGTATCCGCCGCGATGGCCGCTGCCGGGCGATGGGCGTATCATTTGCCGCCCCGAAACGAGCCTGGGTTGATCGCTTGTCCCGAACCCGTATCAAGATCTGCGGCCTGACGCGCGAAGCCGACGTGCTGGCCGCGGTCGATGCAGGTGCCGATGCCGTCGGCTTCGTCTTCTATCCGTCGAGCCCGCGCTGCGTGACGCCCGCCCGGGCGGGCGAGCTGTGCCGCCTGCTGCCGCCGTTCGTCACGCCGGTCGGGCTGTTCGTCAACGCCGCGGCGGCCGAGGTCGAGGCGACGCTGGCGAGTGCGCCGCTGCAACTGCTGCAGTTCCACGGCGACGAAAGCGAGGCCGATTGCCTGGCCAGCGGGCGCCCCTACATCAAGGCGGCGCGAATGCGGCCGGGCCTCGATCTGGTAGACTACGCGGCTGGTTTTCCCTCCGCCCGAGCGATTCTCGTGGATGCCTTCGTCGAGGGCTACGGTGGGGGAGGCAAGGTCTTCGACTGGGCTCTGATCCCGTCCGGTTTCGATCGTCCGATGGTGCTGTCCGGCGGACTCGACGAACACAACGTGGTGGAAGCCATTCGTCGCGTCCGCCCGCAGGCGGTGGACGTGTCGAGCGGCGTCGAAGCAGGCAAGGGCATCAAGGATGCCTCGAAGATCCAGAAGTTCGTTGCCGGAGTTCGCGATGCAGATGGCTGACGCCCCCTACAACCTGCCCGACGCGCGGGGCCATTTCGGGCCCTACGGCGGCATCTTCGTGGCCGAGACGCTGATCCCGGCGCTCGAGGAACTGGCCCGGGCCTACGAAGAGAGCCGGCAGGATCCGGAGTTCCTGGCCGAGTTCGAATACGAGCTGAAGCACTACGTCGGCCGGCCGAGTCCGGTCTATCACGCTGCCCGCTGGTCGAAGCTGCTCGGCGGTGTGCAGATCTACCTAAAGCGCGAAGACCTCAACCACACCGGCGCGCACAAGGTGAACAACTGCATCGGCCAGGCCATGCTGGCGCGCCGCATGGGCAAGCCGCGCGTGATCGCGGAAACCGGCGCCGGCCAGCATGGCGTCGCGACGGCCACCGTCGCGGCTCGCTACGGCATGGAGTGCGTCGTCTACATGGGTTCGGAAGACGTGCGGCGGCAGGCCGCCAACGTCTATCGGATGAAGCTGCTCGGCGCCAAGGTGGTGCCGGTCGAGTCCGGCTCCAAGACGCTCAAGGACGCGCTCAACGAGGCCATGCGCGACTGGGTCACCAACGTCGCGGACACCTTCTACATCATCGGCACGGTGGCCGGGCCGCATCCCTACCCGGCGATGGTGCGCGACTTCCAGTGCGTGATCGGGCGCGAGTGCCTCGAGCAGATGCCCGAACTGGCCGGCCGCCAGCCCGACTACGTGGTGGCCTGCGTCGGCGGCGGTTCCAACGCGATGGGGATCTTCCATCCCTACCTGGACCACCGCGAGGTGCGGCTGATCGGCGTCGAAGCGGCCGGCGATGGCCTCGACACCGGCCGTCACGCGGCCTCATTGACGGCCGGCAAGCCGGGCGTGCTGCACGGCAACCGCACCTACCTGCTGCAGGACGAGGACGGCCAGATCATCGAGACCCACTCCGTCTCGGCCGGACTCGACTATCCGGGCGTCGGCCCGGAACACGCCTGGCTGAAGGACAGCGGCCGCGCAGAATACGTCGGCGTGACCGATGCCGAAGCGCTGCAGGCCTTTCACGACCTGTGCCGCTACGAGGGCATCATTCCGGCGCTCGAGTCGTCCCACGCGCTGGCCCATGCGGCCAAGCTGGCAGGCTCGCTGCCGCAGGACAAGGTCATCCTGGTGAATCTGTCCGGCCGCGGCGACAAGGACATGCACACGGTGGCCGAGAAGTCCGGCATCCAATTCTAGTGCGGCGTGCGCGCCGCCCATTCTGGCAAGAGTTCACATGTCGAAGATCCAGGCTAGCTTCGCGGCCCTGCAGGCCGCAGGCAGAAAGGCGCTGATTCCGTTCACCACCGCCGGCGATCCGTCGCCGGCTGCGACGCTGCCGCTGATGCAGGCGCTGGTGGACGGCGGCGCCGACATCATCGAACTGGGTGTCCCGTTCTCCGATCCGATGGCCGACGGCCCGACCATCCAGCGCGCCTCGGAGCGCGCACTGGCCGCCGGCATGAGCCTTCGCAAGGTGCTC
>JBNLET010000150.1:0-25764 GCA_050305135.1 Rhodocyclaceae bacterium
AGACGCCGATCGGCGTGCGCTTGTCGCCCTCGCGCCATTTCTCGGCGCCGGCCTTGCCATGGCTGACGTAGTAGTCGGCCACCAGCCGGGGCGTACCCTTGTCGTTGCGGAACACGTACAGGCGCGACTTGCCGGTATCGACCAGCATCGCGTAGCGCTGCTGCGACGACAGCCCGATCAGGTCGCGCGGCAGCTTGTTCGGGCCCGGCCGATGACGATGGGCCTGGATGCGCGCCAGGGCCTCGTCGCGCAGGTCGGCAAGGGTGGCGCTCGAGATGCCCTGCACGCCGCCGAGCGAATCGAGCGGACGCACCCGTGCGGTCAGCAGGTCGCCGCGGATCAGGTGGGCGAGGCGGAAGTTCGGGTAGTCCTCGAGCAGCCGGTCGGTGCGTTCGAGCGCCTTGTCCAGATGGTTGGCCTGGATGTCGTCGACGATCTGCTGCAACTCGTTTTCCGGATCGAGCGGCGGCGCGGCGCTTGCCGCCGCCGGTAGCAGCGCCGCGATCGCAAAGAGCAGTCCGAGAAGCAGGCAGCGCACCGTCACCGCAACGAACCGCTTCAGCCGCCGACGACCTCGCGGCGGATCCGCCACTGGTCTCCGTTGCGAACGAGCTCGAGCGTCTTGCTGGCCGAGGCGTCGAAATTATACGAATTGTAGTGCTGGCGGAAGCTGACCCGGGCCCGGTCGCCATCGAGTTCCACCCGCAAGTCCTCCAGTTCGACCGAGATCTTGCCGGGCTTGTTGCCGACGCGCCTGCGCCGTTCGGCCTCCCAGGCGGCGCGGGAACGACCGCCGGGGACGATGAAGGAAGGCGAGTAGAACGACAGGTAGGCGTCCGCGTCCTTGTTCGACCAGGCCTTGGCCCAGGCCAGCACGCGGGCCTTCAATGCCTCCTTCGTCGCCTCGTCGGCGGCCGGCGCGCTGCTCGCGGCCGGCGCTTCGATGGGCGCCTCGGCGGGCGCGGCTGACTTGGCCGCCGGTGCCTGCCGGGCGGCGTCCTGGGCCGGCTGCGGGCGGTGGATACCGCTGCCGGCCGAAATCAGTTCGCGCACCAGCGCCAGCTTGGTCTGGGCGCCGGCGTTGCCGGCGTCGAGCTGGAGCGCCTTCTTGTAGGCCTGGCTGGCGAGCTGCGAGTAGATGTCGCCGAGATTCTCGTGCGCGGTGGCATAGGCCGGGTGCGTCCGGATCGCCATCTCGAGCGCGGCGCGGGCCTTGTCGTAGTCCTTCTGCTGGGCGTAGATGACGGCCAGGTTGTTGTACGGCTCGGGCAGTTCCGGGTAGTCCGAGGTCAGTCCCTGGAATACCTCGACCGCTTCGCTGGGGCGCCCCAGTTCGGTCAGCGCCAAGCCTTTCAGAAAGCGCAGTTCGGGGTCCTTCGGCGCGGCGGCCAGATCCTGCTCGGCCGCCTGCAGTGCGTTATCGTAGCGCCCCTGTCTGACCAGATCCTGGATCTGCGCAGTATCCGCCGCGGCGGGGGCGGACAGCGAGGCCGCGACGGCCAGCGCGCCTGCGCGCCAGAGCTGGGTGACTCTCATATGATAGGATCGCCTATTGATTCTGGATCGCATGCGGGATCAACACTCCATTTTACCTACAAGGTAATTCGGCACAAAATCGACCGTCTGAAGCCGGCTCCGACGGCGTCCGTGCAATCCCCGATTGTCCGATGCCCGCGCGAGACCGGACCCTGTACGATTCCACAACGAACGATTTCGGACTTGCAGCAGATGCTGGAGATCTTCAATACGCTGTCGCGTAGGAAGGAAGTGTTTCGGCCGATCGAGGCCGGCAAGGTGCGCATGTACGTCTGCGGCATGACCGTGTACGACTACTGCCACCTGGGCCACGCGCGGGTGATGGTGGTGTTCGACATGGTAGCGCGCTGGCTGCGGGCGAGCGGCTACGAGTTGAACTACGTGCGCAACATCACCGACATCGACGACAAGATCATCCGGCGCGCCGGCGAAAACGGCGAGCCGATCAAGGCGCTGACGGACCGTTTCATCGCTGCGATGCACGAGGACGCGGACGCACTCGGCGTGCTGCGGCCGGACCACGAGCCGCGCGCCACCGAGTACGTGCCCGAGATGCTGGCGTTGATCGAAAGGCTGGAGTCGCGCGGCTTGGCCTATGCGGCGTCGAATCACGACGTCTGCTACGCGGTGCGCAAGTTCGACGGCTACGGCAGGCTGTCGGGCAAGTCGCTGGACGACCTGCGTGCCGGCGAGCGGGTCGAGGTGGCGGGCGACAAGCACGATCCGCTCGACTTCGTGCTGTGGAAGCACGCCAAGGCCGAGGAACCGGACGACGCCAAGTGGGGCTCGCGCTGGGGCGAGGGGCGGCCGGGCTGGCACATCGAGTGCTCGGCCATGAGTTCGCGCCTGTTGGGCGATCACTTCGACATCCACGGTGGCGGCCAGGATCTGCAGTTCCCGCACCACGAGAACGAGATCGCGCAGAGCGAAGGCGCCCACGGCCACTTCGTCAACTACTGGATGCACAACGGCTTCGTGCGCGTCGACGACGAGAAGATGTCGAAATCGCTCGGCAACTTCTTCACGATCCGCGACGTGCTGCAGCGCTACGACCCGGAAGTGGTGCGTTTCTTCATGCTGCGGGCCCACTACCGCAGTCCGCTGAACTATGCCGACTCCCTGCTGGACGACGCACGCCATGCGCTGTCGAGACTGTACACGGCGTTGCGCAATGCGCCGGCGGTCGCGGCCGAGGCGGATTTCGGCGCCGGCCCCGGCGCGCGGTTCGCGGCCGCGATGGACGACGACTTCAATACGCCGGAGGCGCTGGCGGTGCTGTTCGAACTGGCCGGCGAGGTCAATCGAGGTGGCGACGCGGCGGCCGCAGGCCAGCTGAAGGCGCTGGGCGGCGTGCTCGGCCTGCTGCAGCGGGATCCGCAGGCCTTCCTGCAGGCCGGCGTCGGCGCGGCCGAGGAGGAGGGCGTGGCGCCCGAGCGCATCGAGGCGTTGATCGCCGAACGGACAGCCGCCAAGAAGGCGCGCGATTACGCGCGCGCCGATGCGATCAGGGAGGAACTGGCGGACGCCGGCATCGTGCTGGAGGATTCCGCCGCGGGGACCAGCTGGCGCCGCGCCTGAGGCAAAGCCCGCCGGGCGCGCGCCGCTAAGCCGGCGGCGATCTCTTCGATCAGTGCATGAAGCGGCCTTTCCTCCCGATGATCGTAAGTTCGACGAAATCGGATCCCGAGCGCTTGCGCGGGCCGAAATCGACCGCGAAGCCACCGACGTCGAAGTTCCGCAGGCCCTCCAGGGCCGCTATCAGCTTGTCGCGCGACAGATCCCGCCCCGCCCGTTTCAGGCCTTCGGTCATCACGCGGGCGGCGATGTATCCCTCGAGGCTCGTGAATGACGGCTGTTCGCCGGCCGCGGCGAGCAGCCTGCGGTAGTCGCGCACCACCGGCAGCGTTTCGTTCCACGGAAAAGGCATGACCTGGGAGATGCCGACGCCGACGCCCTCTACGCCGAGCTCGTCGGCCAGTTGCCGGCTGCCGACGAACGAGACGTTGTAGAAGGACGTGAAGCTGCCGGCGGCGCGCATCGCCTTGATGAAGGCTGCGCAGGACTTGTAGGCGCTGATCATGACGACGATGTCGGGCTGGGCGCCGTTGATGCGCGCCACCGCCTCGGCGACCTCGGTGGTATTGCGTTCGACGGTGCCGGTCGCCACCAGCTTCATGTTCCTGGCGGCCATGGCCCGCTCGACGCCGGTCAGGCCGGCCTGGCCGTAGGCGTCGTTCTGGTAGAACACGGCGACCTTCCGCATGCCGAGCGAGACGAAGGATTCCACGATCTTGGCCGTCTCGTCGTAGTAGCTGGCACGGACGTTGAAGATCAGTCGGTTGAACGGGTCGCGCAGCAATTCGGCACCGGTGAACGGGCCTACGAACGGCACGCCGGCCTCGCTGAATACCGGCAGGGCCGCCTTGCTGGTCGGCGTGCCGACATATCCGAACAGCGCGAACACCCGGTCCTGGTCGATCAGCTGGCGGGTGTTGGCGGCTGCCCGGTCCGGCTCGTAGCCGTCGTCGCGGGAGAGCAGCTCGATCTTCCGGCCGTTGACGCCGCCGGCGGCATTGACCGTGTTGAAGTGCAGCATCGCCCCCAGACGCATTTCGCGCCCGAGAGCCTCGGCCGGTCCGCTCAGGGCGGCCGACTGTCCGAGCAGGATGCGTCCGTCGGTGATGCCATCGACGGCGAGGGCCTGCGTGCCGAACAGCAGCCCGGCGAGGACGAACAACTTGCGGGAAATGCGGGCGAGGGTTTGCATCGGCGCTACTCCGCGAAAGGGCGTCAATAGCTATCGACCGGCGAGGGCGGGGGTTGAGCCCCGCGCGTCGGCGCATCGCGGGCATTCGTCAGACGCTGCCCGGCAGCGATGCTCAGGCGCCGAAGAACTCCTTGACCTTGTCCATCCAGCCCTTGGCCTTCGGGTTGTGGCGGTCGACGTTGGTGGCGGAGATCTCGTCGAATTCGCGCAGCAATTCCTTCTGCCTGTCGGTCAGGTCGACCGGGGTCTCGACCACGACGTGGCACATCAGATCGCCCGGGGCGTGGCTGCGCACGTTGCGGATGCCTTTGCCGCGCAGCCGGAAGACGCGTCCGCTCTGGGTCTCGGCCGGCACCTTGATGCGCGCCATGCCGTCCAGCGTCGGGATCTCGATTTCGCCGCCGAGCGCCGCGGTACTGAAGCTGACCGGCATCTCGCAATGCAGGTCGTCGCTGTCGCGCTGGAAGACCGGATGGGACTTGATGTGGATCTCGACGTACAGGTCGCCCGCCGGGCCGCCGTTGATGCCGGGTTCGCCGTGGCCGGCATGGCGCAGGCGCATGCCGTCGTCGATGCCGGTCGGGATCTTGACCTCCAGCGTCTTCTGCTTCTTGGTGCGGCCGGCGCCGCCGCAGGCGCGGCAGGGGTCGGCGATGAAGCGGCCCGAGCCATGGCATTTCGGGCAGGTCTGCTGGATCGAGAAGAAACCTTGCTGGATGCGCACCTGGCCCGCGCCGCCGCAGGTCGGGCAGGTCTTGGGCTGGGTGCCGGCCTTGGCACCGCTGCCGCCGCAGGTCTCGCAGCTCTCCAGCGTCGGGATGCGGATCGCCTTCTCGGCGCCGCGGGCGGCCTCCTCGAGCGAGATCTCGAGGTTGTAGCGCAGGTCCGCGCCACGGTAGACATTGGATCGTGCGCCGCCCCGGCCGCCGCCGAAGATGTCGCCGAAGATGTCGCTGAAGGCGTCGGCAAAGCCGTCGAAGCCCTGCCCGCCGCCCATGCCGCCGGCCGACGGATCCACGCCGGCGTGGCCGTAGCGGTCGTAGGCGGCCCTTTTCTGGGCGTCCGACAGCACTTCGTAGGCCAGCTTCGCTTCCTTGAAGTGCTCCTCGGCCTCCTTGTTGCCGGGGTTGCGATCCGGATGGAACTTCATCGCGGCCTTCTTGTAGGCCTTCTTGATCTGGTCGTCGCTCGCGTCCCGGTTCAGACCCAGGACCTCGTAGTAATCCCTGTTTGCCATCGTCTCTCTGGCTCGCCTGCGCAAAGGCCGAGCCGGGCGGCGCTGGCGCGCCGGCCCGGCTCGGCCGGGTTAGCGGAACGCCGCCGGCGGGCGGCGCTCCGTGGGCCTTACTTCTGGTCCTTGACCTCGGTGAACTCGGCGTCCACCACGTCGGCATCGTCGGTCTTGCTGCTGCCCGACGAGGTACCGCTGCCCTGCGTCTCGGCTTCGGCCTGGGCCTGGGCATAGACTTTTTCGCCGAGCGACTGGCTGGCCTTGGCCAGCGCCTCGCTCTTGGCATCGAGCGTCGCCTTGTCGCCGGACTTGATGGCCTCCTCGGCCTCCTTGACGGCCGCCTCGATCTTGCCCTTCTCTTCGGCGTCGAGCTTGTCGCCATGTTCGGTCAAGGCCTTCTTGACCGAATGCACCAGCGTGTCGAGCTGGTTGCGGGCATCGACCAGTTCGTGGGCCTTCTTGTCTTCCTCGGCGTGCGCCTCGGCGTCCTTCACCATGCTCTCGATCTCGTCGTCCGACAGGCCGGAGTTGGCCTTGATGGTGATCTTGTTCTCCTTGCCGGTGGCCTTGTCCTTGGCCGACACGTGCAGGATGCCGTTGGCGTCGATGTCGAAGGTCACCTCGATCTGCGGCATGCCGCGCGGCGCCGGCGGGATGTCGGTCAGGTTGAACTGGCCGAGACTCTTGTTGCCGGCGGACATCTCGCGCTCGCCCTGCAGCACGTGGATCGTCACCGCCGACTGGTTGTCGTCGGCAGTCGAGAAGACCTGGCTGGCCTTGGTCGGGATCGTGGTGTTCTTCTGGATCAGCTTGGTCATCACGCCGCCCAGCGTCTCGATGCCGAGCGACAGCGGGGTGACGTCGAGCAGCAGCACGTCCTTGACTTCGCCCTGCAGCACGCCGCCCTGGATCGAGGCGCCGACGGCCACGGCTTCGTCCGGGTTCACGTCGCGGCGCGGGTCCTTGCCGAAGAACTCCTTGACCTTCTCGATCACCTTCGGCATGCGCGTCTGGCCACCGACCAGGATCACGTCGTCGATGTCGGCGACCTTGACGCCGGCGTCCTTCAGCGCGATGCGGCACGGCTCGATGGTGCGCTCGACCAGTTCCTCGACCAGCGATTCGAACTTGGCGCGGGTGATCTTCAGTGCCAGGTGCTTCGGACCGGAGGCGTCGGCGGTGATGTAGGGCAGGTTGATCTCGGTCTGCTGGCTCGAGGAAAGCTCGATCTTGGCCTTCTCGGCGGCTTCCTTCAGGCGTTGCAGCGCCAGCACGTCGTTCTTCAGATCGACGCCCTGTTCCTTTTTGAACTCGCTGACGATGTAGTCGATGATGCGCTGGTCGAAGTCCTCGCCGCCGAGGAAGGTGTCGCCGTTGGTGGCCAGCACCTCGAACTGGTGTTCGCCGTCCACGTCGGCGATCTCGATGATCGAGATGTCGAACGTGCCGCCGCCCAGGTCATACACCGCCACCTTCGAATCGCCCGGCTTCTTGTCCATGCCGAAAGCGAGCGCCGCGGCGGTCGGCTCGTTGATGATGCGCTTGACCTCGAGTCCGGCGATCTTGCCGGCATCCTTGGTGGCCTGGCGCTGGCTGTCGTTGAAGTAGGCCGGCACCGTGATGACCGCTTCGGTCACTTCCTCGCCGAGGTAGTCCTCGGCCGTCTTCTTCATCTTGCGCAGCACTTCGGCGGAGACCTGCGGCGGCGCGATCTTCTTGCCGCGCACCTCGACCCAGGCGTCGCCGTTGTCGGCCTTGACGATCCCGAAGGGCATCAGATCGATGTCCTTCTGCACTTCTTTTTCCTCGAAGCGGCGGCCGATCAGGCGCTTGACCGCGAACAGCGTGTTGCGGGCGTTGGTGACCGCCTGCCGCTTGGCCGGCGCGCCGACCAGGATCTCGCTGTCGTCGGTGTAGGCCACGACCGACGGCGTGGTCCGCGCACCTTCGGCGTTCTCGATGACCTTGGGCTTGCCGCCTTCCATCACCGCGACGCAGCTATTGGTCGTACCCAGGTCGATACCGATGATTTTTCCCATCTCTCACATTCCTTGTCGTTTGCCGGATCGCCCGCCGGGCCCGTTGCCCTGGCGACCTCCGCGGCAGTTTGGCTTGATCCTCAGTTGGTGGTCGCGCTCGTCGATTTCAAGCGCTCTTGGCCTTCGACACCACGACCAGCGCGGGCCGGATGACGCGTTCGCTCATCCGGTAGCCTTTCTGCAGCACGTTGATCACGGTATTCGGTTCGGCGTCCGATTCGATCGCGCTGATGGCCTGGTGGCGGTTCGGATCGAAACGCTGGTCGAGCGGATTCTCCTCGGCGATCGAGGCGGTGGAGAAGGCCGACTCGAGCTGCTTGAGCGTCAGCTCGACGCCTTCGCGCAGGCTTTCGAGGGAGGCCTTGTCGGTCGCCAGCGCCGCCTCGAGGCTGTCCTTCACCGGCAGCATGGCCTGGGCGAATTTCTCGCCCGCGTACTTGTGGGCCTTGGCCACGTCCTCTTCGGCCCGCCGGCGCAGGTTCTCGGTCTCGGCCTTGGCGCGCAGCCAGGCATCGTGCAGTTCCTCGGCCTTCAGTTCGGCGCGTCGCAAGGCCTCGTTCAGGTCGGGCATGGTGTCCGGACCGTCGCCCCCGCCGACGACTTCGTCGGCACCGCCGGACACCGCCTGATCGCCGTTCTGCTCCGGCATCTCTTCACTGATCGGCAGGGATTCCGGGACGGGTTTTTCCTGTTGCATCGGGTGGCTCCTTTTCTTGACCCCTTGCGTGGTGGGGGCAAGTCGGCGGGTTTCAAGTCCAGGGCGGGAAAAAATGTGGCGTTCGGGCCGGGTCGGGCAAAGTCCGGGCAGTCGTGCCACAATCCGACTATTCAATTTCGCCAACGGTGACACCGGCGCCGACGGGGATGGATGTCGCAGATGCCTGAGAAGATTGGCAAGTACAAGCTCTTGCGCGAAATCGGCAAGGGGGCGACGGCGACCGTGTATCTGGCCGAGAATCCGCACTATCCACAGCCCGTCGCGTTGAAGCACATCCGTTTCGGCGACAAGTCGCGCGACGAGGCACGCTGGAACCGCCGCCTGATCAAGCTGCTGAAGGCCGAGCGGGCAGTCTCGACGCGGCTCGACCACCCCAACATCATCAAGATCTTCGAGGCCGTGATCGAGAACGATCAGGCCTACGTCGTGATGGAGTACTTCCCGGGCGAGTCCCTCGAGCGCTATTGCTCGTTCGAGAAGTTGCTGCCGGTGCCACGCACGATCGGCATCGTCTTCAAGTGCTGCATGGCGCTCGACTACGCCTACCGGCAGGGTATCGTGCACCGCGACATCAAGCCGGCCAACATCCTGGTGGACGACAAGGACAACGTCAAGATCACCGACTTCGGTCTGGCGCTGAACGTGTCGAAGAAGAGCGACACCGATTCGACCTTCATCATGGGTGTCGGCTCGCCGGCCTACATGTCGCCGGAGCAGATCAAGAACTACCCGCTGAACCAGAAGACCGACCTGTTCTCGCTCGGCGTCGTGCTGTTCCACATGCTGGCCGGCCGGCTGCCGTTCCGCGCCAAGAATCCGGCCCAGCTGATCTACAAGATCATCAACGCCGATTCGCCCTCGGTCAGCCAGCTCAATCCGGACGTGCCGGAACAGATGGACCTGGTGATCCGCAAGGCGCTCGAAAAGGATCTCTACTCCCGCTACAAGAACGGCGCCGAGTTCGCCCAGGACTTGTCCGCGGTGCGCTACAAGATCGTCGACGACAAGTACGTGCCGCCGGACACGCATCGCTTCTCGATCCTGCGCAAGGTGGCCTTCTTCACCGAGTTCGACGACCTGGAGCTGTGGGAGGTGCTGCGCCTGTCGGCCTGGCGCAAGGTCGAGGCGGACGCCACGCTGCTGCGCGAGGGCGACACCGATCGCCGCTTCGGCCTGGTGCTGGACGGCGCGGTCGAAACCTCGGTGGATGGCAGGAAGGTGGCCGAGCTCGGCCCGGGCGAAGTGTTCGGCGAGATCGCCTACCTCGACGCCATCGACCACAAGCAGGCCTGTACCGTGGTGGCCGCCAGCGAAACCGCCTACATCGAGTTCAATCCCTCGGCGCTGGCGCTGGCGACCGACGAATGTCTCGAACAGTTCAGGCGCCAGTTGGTGACCGTGGTGGCCAAGCGCCTGGCGGCGGCGCAGAAGCAGCTTTCCAAGAGTGGCGCCAAGGCCCGCAAGGGCACGGCGCTGGCCTCCGGTTTCGAACTCAACCTGGTGGACGACTGACCGTCCATCCCCCGCATCGGGGCCTTCGGCGTTCCATCCGATGGCCCGCTAAAGTTTGTTTTCGCAGGGCCGAAGAACTCCCTTGTTCGCTGCGCGCACCAGTCGGGAGTTCGAATGTGAGTCGAGGAAGCGTCTACGGGATCAGTCGCGTTGACAACGACGCCAGCCGCACCCATGGCTGGCTGGTGACCATCCAGCGTCGCGGCGTCATCTATCGCAAGCACTTCTCCGACGGCACGCTGGGCGGCAAGCGCAAGGCGTTCGCGGCCGCCCGCGAGTACCGCGACGAAGTGATGGCCAAGCATCCGCCGCTCTCGATGCAGGAATACTCGAGCATCGTCAAGAAGAACAACCGCTCCGGTGTCGTCGGCGTGTGCCGCTATTGCGCCTCGGAGACGCGCGATCTGCCCGAGGACAAGCAGCGCTGGTTCTGGGTCGCGTCCTGGCCGCTGCCGGACGGCAAACGCAAGCGGGTCAAGTTCTCGGTCAAGAAGTACGGCGACGACGGCGCCTTCCAGCGCGCCCTGGCCGCGCGCAACGAAGCCATCGAGAAGCTCAACGGCAGCTTCGATCCGGGTGCCGTCAGGCGCCGCGGGCGCCGCAGGAGCGCCAACGGCAGCGCCGCGCGGGCCATCGCTGCGGGCGTCTGAGCGGCGGATCTGTTGCGGCGCTCACCGGCGCCCGCGCGCGGCGCCGTCGTCGAGCGCGGCATTCACCAGCGTGGTCAGGATGCCGTACTCATGGCGAGGCTATCGTTCGGCGCCCAGGGCTCGGGCGCGGAGCGTGGCCAGCTCGAGTTCGCGCGGCGTGGGCCCGGCTTCGTCGAGCCAGTTGCCGAGGTGGGCGACGACCAGGTCGCGCAGTGCCGCGATCCAGTCGTCGCGTTCGTTCAGGCAGGGGATCAGCGCGTAGTCGCGGCCGCCGTGGGCGAGGAAGGCATCGCGGCATTCGATGCCGATCTCCTCGATGGTCTCGAGGCAGTCGGCGACGAAACCCGGGCAGATCACGTCCACCTTGCGCACGCCGTCGCGCGCCATCCGTTCCAGCGTCGGCTGGGTGTAGGGCTGCAGCCATTCGGCCTTGCCGAAGCGCGACTGGAAGGTCACTGCGACCCGCTCCGGCGCCAGTTCCAGCGCTTCGGCCAGCAAGCGGCCGGTCTTGCGGCATTCGCAGTGGTAGGGATCGCCCTTGTCGAGCGTGAAGCGCGGTACGCCGTGAAAGCTCATCACCAGCTTTTCCGCCTCGCCGTTGCGCATCCAGTGCTCGCGCACGCTGGCGGCGAGCGCGCCGATGTAGCCCGGTTGGTCGCAGAAGCTGCGCACGAAACGCATCTCCGGCAGGTTGCGCCAAGAGAGCATGCAGCGCGCCGCCTCGTCGCTGACCGAGGCGGTCGTGCTGGCGGCATATTGCGGATACATCGGCACCAGCAGGATGCGCTGGCAGCCGCTTTCCCTCAGCGTTTCCAGCACCGAGGGAATCGACGGCCTGCCGTAGCGCATCGCATAGACCACCAGCACGCCCTGGTGGCCGGCGGCACCGAGATAGCCGGCCAGCAGCTTGGCCTGTTTCTCGGTGTGTAGTTGCAGCGGCGAGCCTTCGTCGGTCCACACCGCGGCGTACTTCTCGGCCGACTTCTTCGGCCGCGTGTTCAGGATGATGCCGTTCAGGATCAGCCACCACAGCGGGCGGGGGATCTCGACCACCCGCGGGTCCCACAGGAATTCCCGCAGATAGGGGCGCAAGGCTGCGGCGGTGGGTGCCGTGGGCGTGCCCAGGTTGGCCAGCACGACGGCGGTGCGGGGCGGCGTTCCGTGGCGGTAGGCGGGTTCGGGCCGGTAACGGGCCATCGGCTGGCTTCCTTCTGAACGGGCTGCGGGGCGCCGGCGCGGCGCTCAGTCTTGACTTGAAAGCGCGCTCGACAACAGCCGCGCCGTGATGTCCACAATCGGAATGACTCGCTCGTAGGCCATGCGCGTCGGCCCGATGACGCCGACCGAGCCCACCACCTGGCCGTCCACCTCGTAGGGGGCGGTGATCACGCTGCAGCCGTCGAGCGGCTCGAAACCCGATTCGCCGCCGATGAAGATCTGCACGCCCTCGGCCTTGTGGGAGATCTCGAGCAATTGCATCAGGCTGGTCTTCTGCTCGAACAGGCGGAACAGCTCGCGCAGCCGCGCGATGTTGGACGACAAGTCCTCCGAGTCGAGCAGATTGTTCTCGCCCGACAGCACGCAATCCTCGGAATTCAGCTCGAAGGCCTCGCTGCCGGCCGCCATCGCGGCGGTCATCAGCTCGCCGACGTCGCTGCGCAACTGCCGCAGCTCGGCCCGCAGCAACTCGCGGATCTGCGGGAAGTCCCGCCCTGCGTAGTGCTGATTGAGGAAGTTGGCCGCTTCCACCAGTTCCGCCGCCGAGTATGGCCGCTGGGTGTTCAGGATGCGGTTCTGCACGTCGCCGCCGGTGGTGACGATGATCAGCAGGATGCGGCGCTCGGACAGGCTGATGAATTCGATCTGGCGGATGCGTGCGCTCTGCTTGCGCGGCGCCAGCACCACGCCGGCGAAGCTGGTCAGGTCCGACAGCAGATGCGAGGCGTTGTTGATCACCCGCTGCGGCTGGTCGTGCTGCAACTGGCCTTCCAGCTGCAGCACCCGGGTCTGCGCCAGCGGCGTGACCGTCAGCAGGCTGTCGACGAAGAAGCGGTAGCCGCGCGCGGTCGGGATGCGGCCGGCCGAGGTGTGGGGGCTGGCGATGAAGCCGGCCTCCTCCAGGTCGGACATCACGTTGCGTATCGTGGCCGGCGACAAGTCCAGCCCCGAGGCGCGTGACAAGGCGCGCGAGCCGACCGGCTGCCCGTCGGCGATGTAGCGCTCTATCAGCGATTTCAGCAGAATCTGCGAACGGGTGTCTATCGTTTCCATGGCTGCGGGCCGCATTCGTGACACCGATTCTAAGAAACTCCCGATGCGGTGCAAAGCCGCGCTCGGAGGGGCGCCACGCGCGCGTGGGCGTTTGTGATCTAATTCGGGTCATGGAGAGGGAATTCAAGACCATCGCCCTGATCGGCAAGTACCAGAGCCCGGACGTGTCGGAAGCGGTGCTGCATCTGGCGCAGTTTCTGCGCGAGCGGGAACGCATGGTCTGGATCGAACAGGGCACCGCCAGTTCCACCGGCCTGGGGGCGGCCTATCCGGTCAGCACCTACGACGAGATCGGCGCCGGCGCGGACCTGGCGATCGTGCTCGGCGGCGACGGCACGATGCTCAATTCGGCCCGCCGGCTGGCGGAATACACGGTGCCGATGGTGGGCATCAACCAGGGCCGCCTCGGCTTCCTGACCGACGTCGGGCGCGACGAGGCGCTCGACCGCATCGACGAGATCCTGGCCGGCAAGTTCGTCGCCGAATCCCGTGCGATGCTGGATTCCGAGGTGTTGCGGGGCGAGCAGCGGGTGTTCCATACGCTGGCGCTGAACGACGTGGTCGTCAACAAGGGCGAACTCGGACGGATGATCGAATTCGACGTCATGATCAACGGCGAATTCGTCTATACCCAGCGCTCCGACGGCATGATCGTGTCCACCCCGACCGGCTCGACCGCCTACGCGCTGTCGTCCAACGGTCCGATCCTGCACCCGATGGTGAGCGGCATCGCGCTGGTGCCGATGTGTCCCCACACCTTGACGGCGCGTCCGATCACGCTGCCCAACGACTGCGTCATCGACATGGTGCTGAAGCCGCCGCACGACGCGCGGGTGCACTTCGACGGCCAGGCCCGTTTCGACGCGCGCGCCGGCGACCTGGTGCGGGTCAGCCGCTCGGCCCACTCGATCCGCCTGCTGCACCCGAAGAGCTACAGCTATTTCGCGATGCTGCGCGAGAAGCTGCACTGGAGTTCGACGCCGCGCCAGTTCTGACGCGTCGACCACCCATGCTGCGCACCCTCCAGATCACCGATTTCGTCATCGTCGACCGGCTCGAACTCGATTTCGAGCGAGGCTTCGGCACGCTGACCGGCGAGACCGGCGCCGGCAAGTCGATCCTGCTCGACGCGCTGTCGCTGGCGCTGGGCAGCCGCGGCGACGCCGGCGCGGTGCGGGCCGGGCGGGAACGGGCCGAGATCTGTGCCGATTTCGACCTACCGCCGGATGCCGAGCTGCGCGCCTGGCTCGACGAGCAAGGCATCGATTGCGAGGACGGCGGCCTGCTGCTCAGGCGGGTGATCGAATCGAGCGGCCGCTCGCGCGCCTGGATCAACGGCGTGCCGGCGACGCTGGCCCAGTTGCGCGAGATCGGCGACGGGCTCGCCGACATCCACGGCCAGCACGCGCACCATGCCTTGCTGAAGTCCGACGCGCAGCGCCGCATGGTGGACGAGTTGGGCGGAGGCGGCGCGCTGGCTGGCGAAGTGGCCGAAGCCTGGCGCCGCTGGCAGGCCGCGGTCGAGGCGCGTCGACGCGCCGAGCAGGATGCCGAGCGTCTCGGCCGCGAGCGCGAGATGCTCGCCTGGCAACTCGAGGAACTGACGGAACTGGCCTTCGATGCCGGGGACTGGGAGGCGGTGAACCAGGAGCAGGGGCGCCTGGCCCACGCGTCGAACCTGCTCGAGGGCGCCCAGCAGGCGCGCGGCGCGCTCACCGAGGCCGATCCGGCCATCGTCGCCGAGCTGGAACGTCTGGCGGCAAGGCTGGCGGCGCTGGCCGAATACGACGCGGAACTGACCGAGTTCGCCGAGCTGCTGCAGTCGGCCGCGATCCAGGCCGGCGAAGCCGCGCACGGCCTGGGACGCTACTGCGAGCGGCTCGAGCTGGATCCGGAGCGGCTGCAGGCGCTCGACGCGCGTATCGCCTGCATCACCGACGTGGCGCGCAAGTACCGCGTCGCGCCCGAAGAGCTGCCGGAGCTGCTGGCGCGCTGCCGGGCCGATGCCGAGCGCCTGCGCGAAGCGGCGGATCCGGCCTTCCTGGAGGCCGAGGAACGACGTCTGGGAGAGGCCTTTGCGGCCCGTGCGCGGGCCTTGTCGGAGCTCCGCGCCGAGGCGGCGCACAAGCTGGCAGGGGAGGTCAGCGAGGCGATGCAGTCGCTGTCGATGGCCGGGGGCCGTTTCGAGGTGGCACTGTTGCCGCAGCCCGAGGGCTATGCCCACGGCCTCGAACGGGTCGAATTTCAGGTCGCCGCCAGCCGCGGGCAGCCCTTGCGGCCGCTCGGCAAGGTGGCTTCGGGCGGCGAGCTGTCACGCATCGGACTGGCGATCCAGGTCATCGCCAGTCGCGACGGCGGAACGCCGACCCTGATCTTCGACGAGGTGGACGTCGGCGTCGGCGGGCGGGTGGCCGAGATCGTCGGCCAGATGCTGCATCGGCTCGGACGCGAGCGCCAGGTGCTGTGCGTGACCCATCTGCCGCAGGTGGCCGCGCGCGCCGACTGGCAGTGGTCGATCAGCAAGGAGGAGTGCAACGGGGAGACCCTGAGCCGGGTCCGGCTGCTGGACGAAGCGGCCCGCGTGGAAGAGATCGCGCGCATGCTCGGCGGCGTCGAGATCACCCGCACGACGCGCGAACACGCCAGCGAAATGCTTGCTCAGCGGGCCTGACGCGCCCGCGCTACTCGTGCTCGTGGTCGTGGTCCGCGTGCTCGTGCGGCGTGTTGCGATGCGGGCAGTCTTCCTTCAGGCAGTCCGCGTACAGGTAGAGCGCGTGTTCCTTGACCTGGAAACCGCGCTCGCTGGCCACCAGCGTCTGGCGGCGCTCGATTTCCGGGTCGTAGAATTCCTCCACCCGGCCGCACTGCACGCACACCAAGTGATCGTGGTGCTTGCCTTCGTTCAACTCGAAGACTGCCTTGCCTGATTCGAAGAAATGACGTTCGGGCAGGCCGGCCTGCTCGAACTGGGTCAGCACCCGGTAAACGGTCGCCAGCCCGATGTCCATGCCCTCCTGCATCAGCAGGCGATAGACGTCCTCCGCCGTCAGGTGGCGCTGTTCCGCGTGCTGGAAGAGATCCAGGATCTTGAGTCGGGGAAAGGTGGCCTTCAGACCGATGTTTTTCAGGTTCTGCGAATTGGAAGGCATGTCAGGTCCGAAACTGCTCTCTGTGCAGGGATGATCGGGCCCGCAGCCGGGCGCAGGCCCGCCGCGTGACGCTATGATATATTTTTCGACCCGGTCTGAGAACGACGGTTCGAGCCGGGCCGTCAGTGCCCAATCCAGAGGAATATCCATCAAATGCGTCTTCCGTCATTGCCCGTGGCCGTTCTGGCTTCGGCCGTCGCGCTCGGCGGCTGCTCGATCGCCGACTGGGTCAGTCCCTACCGCATCGACGTGCGGCAGGGCAATTACGTGACACCGGAAATGGTCGCGCAGCTCAAGACCGGCATGCGGCCGGAGCAGGTTCGCTTCGTGTTGGGCACGCCGCTGATCGTCGACCCTTTCCACCGTGATCGCTGGGACTACGTCTATCGCTTCAAGCCGGGCCGCGGCGAGGTCTCGGAGCGGCGCCTGACGGTGCTGTTCAAGGACAGCGTGCTGGCCGGGCTGGAGGGCGACATCGAAGCCGCGCCGGCCGATCAGGTCAAACCGCCGACGCGGGTCATCGAAATCGGCGCGCGAAAGGAACAATAGCGGCACTGGCCGCTCTCGGAGACGAGCATGCAAAAGCAGAGAATCGCGATCGCCGGCTGTACCGGACGCATGGGCCGCACGCTGATCGAGGCCACGCTGGCGAATGACGCCTTCGAACTGTCGGCCGCGTTCGAGCGGCCGGGCAAGGCATTGGTGGGACGCGATGTCGGCGAGATGCTCGGCAGTGCCTGCGGCGTCACGATCGGCGACGATGCCGCCGCCGCCATCGATGCCGCCGACTGCCTGATCGACTTCACGCTGCCGGACGGCACGCTGGAACATCTCAAACTGGCGGTCGAACGTGGTGTCGCGATGGTGATCGGCACGACCGGCTTCGACGCGGCGCAAAAGGCCCGCATCGCCGAGGCGGCCGAGCGCATCCCGGTGGTCTTCGCACCGAACATGGCGGTCGGCGTCAACGCGGTATTCAAGCTGCTGGAAACGGCGGCGCGGATCCTGAACGCCGGCTACGACGTGGAAGTGATCGAGGCCCATCATCGGCACAAGGTGGATGCGCCGTCCGGTACCGCGCTGCGCATGGGCGAGGTGGTGGCCGCCGAACTGGGCCGCGATCTGGCCGAGTGCGCGATCTACGGCCGCCAGGGCCGTACCGGCGAGCGCGCCGACGAGACGATCGCGTTCTCGACGATCCGCGGCGGCGACATCGTCGGCGACCACACCATGCTGTTCGCCGGCACCGGCGAGCGCATCGAGATCACGCACCGTTCCGGCGGGCGCATGCCCTACGCGATCGGCGCGCTGCGCGCGGCGGCCTTCCTGCGCGGGCGTCCGAAAGGACTGTTCGACATGCAGGACGTGCTCGGTCTGCGTTGAGGGCGTGCCGGCAGCCGTGCCCGGCGCCGGTGCGGCCCGTTCATCCGTCAAATTGCGTGACGTGCTGCGCTCAAGACGGCCATCCGTGACCCGATAATGGAAGGGTCGGCCGGGCCTGTTTCGCGGTCGCGGCGCGCCGGGCGCGCCGGCGGCGCGGGGGAGGCCTGCGGTCCATGACGGGTGAAGGATATTGAATTCCGATAATCTGGCACGGTTGGTGCGCGCGCAGTTCGGCGTCGAAACCGTCGCACAGCTCAGGGAGCAACTGCAGGGCCCGCCGTCGGACGTGGCTACCCGGCTGCTGGCCGTGCTGGAAGGGCTCGAGTCCGGCGCCGACGAGGACTGGCCGGCCTCCGCCGCCGAAGAGGAAGACGAGGCGGTGGCGGCCCTGCACGCCGCCGCCTCGGGCTACTGGAAATGGGATCTCGCCAGCGAGCGCGTGTCGATCGACCACCAATGGCGCGACATGCTGGGCATTGCGCCGCAGCAGGCGATCCGTTCGAGCTTCGAATCCTGGGTTCCGCTGACCCATCAGGACGATCGGGAAAACTTCGCGCGCAAGGTCCAGGATCACCTGCGTGGGGTGGAGCCGATCTTCCTGTGCGAAGTGCGCATGCGCCACCAGGACGGCAGCTGGCGCTGGCTGCAGTTGCGCGGCCAGGCCTGCGAGCGCGGCGCCGACGGGCGCTGGCGCTACCTGCGGGGCATCTACCGCGAGATCACCGACCGCAAGGACTGGGAGCTCGAGCTGATGCGGGCCAAGGAGGCTGCCGAGGACGCCAATCGCGCCAAGAGCGACTTCCTGGCCAACATGAGCCACGAGATCCGCACGCCGATGAACGGCATCATCGGCATGACCGAACTGCTGCTCGACACGGCGCTCGACCAGGAGCAGCGCGACTACCTGAGCACGGTCCGATCGTCGGCCGACGCGCTGCTGGTGATCCTGAACGACATCCTCGATTTCTCCAAGATCGAGGCCGGCAAGCTGGAACTCGAGCAGATCGAGTTCTCGCCCCGCTCGGTGGTGTCGGAAGTCATCAAGGCGATGGCGCTGCGGCTGCACCAGCGCGGCGTGGCGCTGTTCTTCGAACTCGCGCCGGACGTGCCTGAGGTCTGCATCGGCGATCCCGGTCGCGTGCGCCAGGTGCTGCTGAACCTGGTCGGCAACGCCGCCAAGTTTACGGAAGCCGGCCACGTGTCGATCACGCTCGGGGTGGCCGGCCGTGCCGGCGGCCGCTGCCAGTTGGCGTTCGCGGTGCAGGATACCGGCATCGGCGTGCCGCCCGAGCAGCAATCCCACATCTTCGGTGCGTTCGCCCAGGCGGATTCGTCCACCACGCGCAAGTTCGGCGGCACCGGCCTGGGACTGGCGATCTGCCGCCGGCTGGTCGAAATGATGGGCGGCCGCATCGACCTGCAGAGTCGGACCGGCCAGGGCAGCAGCTTCGAATTCACGATCGACGTCGCGCCGGTGCGCGACGCGCAGGCGCCCGCGATCGAGGGCCTGGCCGGGCGAAGCGTCCTGCTGGCGGTCTCCAACGGTGGTTTGCGCGCCCATCTGCACAGGCAACTCGTCGCGCTGGGGCTCGATGCGCTGGCGGTGGCCGGTGCGGACGACGCGCGCGGGGCGTTGCTGCGCGCGGCCCAGCAGGAGCGGCCGTTCGATTTCCTGATTCTCGACGCGCGCATGCCGGACGACGCGGCCTTCGAACTGGCGCAGAAATTCGCCGCCAACACGCCCTGGCTCGACCGCATGCTGATGCTGCTCGACACCGACAACCAGCGCCCGGCGACCGAGCGATGCGGCGGCCTCGGCTTGAAGGGACGCCTGATCCAGCCGCTGTCCGAGCGCGATCTCGCCGACGCACTGCAACTGGCTTTGAGCGGTGGCGGCGAAGACGAACAGGTGCTGGAAGAGTTCAATCCCGGCCTGACGATAACCGAGATAATGACGCTGCAGGACGATCGGCCGAGCGGGCTGGAGATCCTGCTGGTCGAGGACAATCCGGTCAACCAGACCGTGGCGAGCAAGATGCTGCAGAAGGCCGGCCACCACGTAAGCATCGCCGCCAACGGCAAGGAGGCGCTGGAGCAGTACGATGCGCGCGAATTCGACCTGATCCTGATGGACGTGCAGATGCCGATCATGGGCGGGCTGGAGGCGGCGCAGGCGATCCGGGCGCGCGAGGCCCGGCGCAGCTGGGCAGCCGAGGGCAACTGGCGGCCGTTGCCGATCGTCGCGATGACGGCCCACGCCATGCAGGGCGACCGCGAGCGCTGCCTCGACGCCGGCATGGACGACTACGTGGCCAAGCCGATCAAGCCGGCGGAACTGTTCGCGGCGATCGAGCGCGCCTGCGGCACGATCTCCGATGTCGACCAGGACGGCGGCGACCGGACGCTGCTCGACGAGGCCGCCGACGGCGACGTCATCGACCTGTCCCACACGAGGGATCTGCTCGACGGCGACGAGTTCGCCGTGACCCAGTTGGTGAAGGTCTTCTTCGCCGATTTCGGGCGCAACCTGCAGGGCCTGCAGCGGGCCGGCGCGGAGCGCAATCTCGACCAGTTGGCTTTGATCAGCCATGCGCTGAAGGGCTCGCTGGGGGTGTTCGGCGCGGCGCGGGCCACCGCGGCCGCGCAGCGGGTCGAACACAGCGCGCGGGAGGGGGATGCCGGCATGGCGGTACGCTGGCTGTCGCCGTTGCTGGCCGAACTGAACAGGGTCGCTTCCGCGTTGCGCGCCTCGGTCAAGACCTAGCCGGAGGGCGGGGTACGGGCTGTACGGGCCGGGCGCACCGGCCGGCGGCGCTTGCCGCGTTGCCGCACGGCGGACGCGTTGCTATACTCCAAGGATTCACGGGAAGGGCGTACGCGCCTCTCCCGTTTTTTGTGCCCCGGACGCGATCCGCCCAGCAGCCTCGACCAGGAGTCTCCTCGTGACAGCTTTTCCTTCGGCCATTCTCGCCCTCGCAGACGGGACGGTATTCCACGGCAAGGGGATCGGCGCGCAAGGGTACTCGGTCGGCGAGGTGGTGTTCAACACCTCGATGAGCGGCTACCAGGAAATTCTGACCGATCCCAGCTATTGCCGGCAACTGGTCACGCTGACCTATCCGCACATCGGCAACACCGGCGTGAACGACGAAGACTGTGAAGCTGCGTGCATCCACGCGGCCGGCCTGGTGATCCGCGACCTGCCGATCCTGCCGAGCAACTGGCGCATGCAGCGCAGCCTGTCGGAATACCTGGTCGCCGAGGGCGTGGTGGCGATCGCCGGCATCGACACCCGCCGCCTGACCCGCCTGCTGCGCGAGAAGGGAGCCCAGGCCGGCTGCCTGATGACCGCCGCGGCCGGGCAGACGCCGAATGCCGAGGAGGCCGTCGCGCTGGCGCGGGCATTCCCCGGCCTGGCCGGCATGGACCTGGCGAAGGAGGTGTCCACCGCCACCCAATACGACTGGTCGGGCGCCGAATGGCGACTCGAGAGCGGCTACGCCAGCGCCGCCCAGCCGCGCTTCCATGTCGTCGCCTACGACTACGGCGTCAAGCGCAACATCCTGCGCATGCTGGCCGAACGCGGCTGCCGGCTGACCGTGGTACCGGCGCAGACGCCGGCCCGCGAGGTGTTGGCGATGGCGCCGGACGGGGTCTTCCTGTCCAACGGGCCGGGCGATCCCGAGCCCTGCGACTACGCCATCGAGGCGATCCGCGAGATCCTCGCCCAGGGCATCCCGACCTTCGGCATCTGCCTCGGCCACCAGTTGCTGGCGCTGGCCTCGGGCGGCCGCACCGTCAAGATGAAGTTCGGCCACCACGGCGCCAACCATCCGGTCAAGGATCTCGATTCCGGCCGGGTCATGATCACCTCGCAGAACCACGGCTTCGCGGTGGACGGCGAGGCGCTGCCGGAGCGGCTGCGCGCCACCCACGTCTCGCTGTTCGACGGCAGCCTGCAGGGCATGGCCCGCACCGACGTGCCGGCGTTCAGCTTCCAGGGGCACCCGGAGGCGAGCCCGGGTCCACACGACGTGGCCTACCTGTTCGACCGATTCATCAAACTGCTGCAGGAGCGCCGCGGCTGACGCCTGCCGCCGGGGAGGCCCCGGCTGCCAACGACTTGCCCGCCCAGACGCTGAAGACCGATAGAGCACAACCGACATGCCCAAGCGCACCGACATCCAATCCATCCTGATCATCGGCGCCGGCCCGATCATCATCGGCCAGGCCTGCGAGTTCGACTACTCGGGTGCCCAGGCCTGCAAGGCCTTGCGCGAAGAGGGCTACCGGGTCGTCCTGGTGAACTCCAACCCGGCCACGATCATGACCGACCCCGGTACGGCCGACGTCACCTACATCGAGCCGATCACCTGGCAGGTCGTCGAGCGCATCATCGAGAAGGAGCGGCCCGACGCGCTGCTGCCGACGATGGGCGGCCAGACCGCGCTCAACTGCGCGCTCGATCTGGCCAGCCACGGCGTGCTTGAAAAGTACGGCGTCGAACTGATCGGCGCGTCGCAGGAGGCGATCGACAAGGCCGAGGACCGCGAGCGCTTCAAGGAAGCGATGACCAAGATCGGCCTCGGCTCGGCCCGCTCGGGCATCGCCCACAGCCTCGAGGAAGCGCTGCAGGTGCAGGGCGGACTCGGCTTCCCGGTCATCATCCGGCCGTCCTTCACGCTCGGCGGCACCGGCGGCGGCATCGCCTACAACATGGAAGAGTTCCTCGATATCTGCAAGCGCGGCATCGAGGCCAGCCCGACCAACGAACTCCTGATCGAGGAGTCGCTGATCGGCTGGAAGGAATTCGAGATGGAGGTGGTGCGCGACAGCAAGGACAACTGCATCATCATCTGCTCGATCGAGAACCTGGATCCGATGGGCGTGCATACCGGCGACTCGATCACCGTCGCGCCGGCCCAGACGCTGACCGACAAGGAATACCAGATCATGCGCAACGCCTCGATCGCGGTGCTGCGCGAGATCGGGGTGGACACCGGTGGCTCGAACGTGCAGTTCGCGATCAACCCGGCCGACGGCCGCATGATCGTGATCGAGATGAATCCGCGCGTGTCGCGCTCCTCGGCGCTGGCCTCGAAGGCGACCGGTTTCCCGATCGCCAAGGTGGCGGCCAAGCTGGCGGTCGGCTTCACGCTCGACGAACTGCAGAACGACATCACCGGCGGCGCCACGCCGGCCTCGTTCGAGCCTTCGATCGACTACGTCGTGACCAAGATCCCGCGCTTCGCGTTCGAGAAGTTCCCGCAGGCCAACGACCGGCTGACGACCCAGATGAAGTCGGTCGGCGAAGTGATGGCGATGGGGCGCAACTTCCAGGAATCGTTCCAGAAGGCGCTGCGCGGGCTGGAAGTGGGGGCCTACGGGTTGGACGAGGTCGATGCCGCCGAGGAGGACCTGGATCACGAGTTGGGCAACCCCGGGCCGCAACGGATCTGGTACGTCGGCCAGGTCTTCCGCGAGGGCATGAGCCTCGAGCGCGTACACGCGGTGACCCGCATCGATCCGTGGTTCCTGGCCCAGATCCAGGACATCGTCGCGACCGAGAAGTCGCTCGCCGGCCGCTCGCTGAAGAACCTCGGCGCGGCCGAACTGCGCGAGCTGAAGCGCAAGGGCTTCTCGGACCGCCGGCTGGCCCGCCTGTTGAACAGCGACGAGACCGCGGTGCGCCTGCACCGCCATGCCTCGGGCGTGCGGCCGGTGTTCAAGCGGGTCGACACCTGCGCCGCCGAGTTCGCCACCTCGACCGCCTACATGTATTCCAGCTACGAGGAGGAGTGCGAGGCCCGGCCCAGCGACCGCAAGAAGATCATGGTGCTGGGCGGCGGACCGAACCGTATCGGCCAGGGCATCGAGTTCGACTACTGCTGCGTGCACGCCGCGCTGGCGCTGCGCGAGAACGGCTTCGAGACCATCATGGTCAACTGCAACCCGGAGACCGTGTCGACCGACTACGACACCTCGGACCGGCTGTATTTCGAGCCGATCACGCTGGAGGACATCCTCGAGATCGTCGCGATCGAGAAGCCGGTCGGCGTGATCGTGCAGTTCGGCGGCCAGACGCCGCTGAAGCGGGCGCGCGCGCTGGAAGCCAACGGCGTGCCGATCATCGGCACTTCGCCCGACATGATCGATGCCGCCGAGGACCGCGAACGCTTCCAGAAGCTGCTGACCGACCTCGGCCTCAAGCAGCCGCCCAACCGTACCGCCCGCACGCCGGACGAGGCGGTGCGCCTGGCGGCCGAGATCGGCTATCCGCTGGTGGTGCGTCCGTCCTACGTGCTCGGCGGCAGGGCGATGGAGATCGTGCACGAGCAGAAGGACCTGGAGCGCTACATGCGCGAGGCGGTCAAGGTCTCGAACGAGTCGCCGGTGCTGCTGGACCGCTTCCTGAACGACGCCACCGAGGTGGACGTCGATGCGCTGTCGGACGGCAAGCAGGTCATGATCGGCGGCATCATGGAGCACATCGAACAGGCCGGCGTCCATTCGGGCGATTCGGCCTGCTCGCTGCCACCCTACACGCTGACCGCCAGGCTGCAGGACGAGCTGCGCCGGCAGACCGAGGCGATGGCGCGGGCGCTGAACGTGTGCGGCCTGATGAACGTACAGTTCGCGATCCAGGGCGAAGGCGACGACGCAGTGGTGTACGTGCTCGAGGTGAACCCGCGCGCGTCCCGCACCGTGCCCTTCGTCTCGAAGGCCTGCTCGCTGCCGTTGGCCAAGATCGCGGCGCGCTGCATGGCCGGCATCTCGCTGGCCGAGCAGGGCGTGACCGCCGAGATCGTGCCGCCGTACTACTCGGTCAAGGAGGCGGTCTTCCCGTTCGTCAAGTTCCCCGGCGTCGATACGATCCTGGGGCCGGAAATGAAATCCACCGGCGAGGTGATGGGGGTCGGCCGCAGCTTCGCCGAAGCCTTCGTCAAGTCGCAGCTGGCAGCCGGCAGCCATCTGCCGCGATCGGGGCAGGTCTTCATCAGCGTCAAGCCGACCGATCGCAAGGGGGCCGTCGAGGTGGCATGCGAACTGCACGAGCTGGGCTTCACGCTGCTCGGCACGCGCGGTACCGCCGCTGCCATCGAGGCCGCCGGACTGCCGGTCGGCGTGATCAACAAGGTCACCGAGGGACGACCGAACATCGTCGACGTGATCAAGAACAACGAAGTGTGCATGGTGATCAACACGGTCGAGGAAAAGCGTCAGGCAATTGCCGATTCGCGTTCGATCCGGACCAGTGCGCTGGCCTCAAAACTCACCATCTTCACGACCATCGAGGGCGCCCGGGCGGCATGCATGGGCATGCGCCACCTGGCCGGCCTCGAGGTGTACTCCGTGCAGTCGCTGCACGCGGAACTGGGCTGAACAATGATCAAGACTCCCCTGACCGTTACCGGTGCGGAGATGCTGCGGCAGGAGCTGCACCGCATGAAGACCGTCGATCGTCCCGAAGTGATCGCCGCGATCGCCGAGGCGCGCTCCCACGGCGACCTGTCCGAGAACGCCGAATACGATGCCGCCAAGGAGCGGCAGGGCTTCATCGAAGGCCGTATCAAGGAACTCGAGGGCAAGCTGGCGACCGCGCAGATCATCGATCCGAAGCTGCTCGACGCCGACGGCAAATGCGTCTTCGGTGCCACCGTGGACCTGGAGGATCTGGACAGCGGCCGGGCCGTCACCTACCAGATCGTCGGCGACGACGAAGCCGACCTGAAGCAGGGCAAGATCTCAATCAGTTCGCCGATCGCGCGCGCGCTGATCGGCAAGTACGCCGGCGACGTGGCCGAGGTGCAGGCGCCGGGCGGCATCCGCGAATACGAGGTGATCGACGTCCGCTACGTCTGAGGGATACCGCGTGCGCTGGCCGTCGGCCGTGCTCCGGCTCGCAGCCAGCCTGTGGGCCGGCGGCCTGTGGGTGATCGGCTACCTGGTGGCGCCGACGCTGTTCGCGCTGCTGGACGACCGCCAGCTGGCCGGCGAGATCGCCGGCTGGATGTTCGAGCGGGTCGCTTGGCTCGGTCTGGCCTGTGCCGCGCCGATGCTGGCGGCCATCGTGCTGCTGCGGGCGCGCGCCGTGCTGCCGCGTTGGCTGCTGCCGGTGGTGCTGGCGCTGTCGGCGCTGTCCGCACTGCAGCTGTTCTACCTGCAGCCGACCATGCACGCGATCAAGCTCGCCGGCGGGCAGAGCTTCGGACTCTGGCACGGCGTCTCCAGCGCCCTCTACCTGCTGCAGTCGCTGCTGGCGGCGGGGCCGGTGCTGGCCGCGCCGCGCCGGACCGGATGCTAGCGCCGGCCGCGGGCCTTGGCGGCCGGGGCCGCAGCGCTGCGCGCCGGCTTGCGCGCCTTGACGGCCTTCGGTGCGCCACCGCCTTCGGCCAGCGTCTGGGCGGCGCGCTTGGTCAGCGCCACCGGCTTGCGCGGCCTGCGCGGAGCCGGCGTGGCGGCCTCCTCGGCCGGGCGTTCGCGCCATATCACCAGCAGCTTGCCGAT
>JBNLET010000151.1:0-4344 GCA_050305135.1 Rhodocyclaceae bacterium
GGGCCGCCTCGAACAGCGGCAGCGTGTCCGGCCCCGGCATCTCGCGCTCGTAGTAGCGGTCCAGCTCGTCGGCGTCTTCGATGTACCAGCGCGGAAAGAAGGTGGTCAGCGCCAGCTCCGGAAAGACCACCAGGTCGCAGCCGTGGCGGGCGGCCTCGCCCATCAGCGCGGTCAGCCGGCCGACCACCCGGCTGCGCGGCTCGTCACGGGCGATCGGCCCGAGCTGGGCGGCGCCGACGGTAAGAATGCGGGGCATGATTCAGTCTCCCTGCTCGCAGAGTTCCAGCAGCGTGTGCAGCAATACCGGGGCGCCGGCGGCGAGGTCGCCCGGCTCGGTGTGCTCGGCCGGGTTGTGGCTGATGCCGCCGACGCTGGGCACGAAGATCATCGCGGTCGGGCAGATGCGCGACAGCATCTGGGCGTCGTGGCCGGCGCCGGAGGTCATCCGGCGCTGCCGCAGGCCGAGCCGGTCGGCGACCGCCTCGATGCGGCCGACGACGGCCTGATCGAAGTCGACCGGCTCGAAGCGCGCCAGCACCCGGCGCTCGATCGACACCCCTTCGGCTGCCGCGAGATCGTCCAGGCAGGCCGCCAGCCGCGCCTCGGCCTGCCGCAGCAGGGTTTCGTCGGTGTTGCGCAGGTCCACGGTCAGCGTCGCGCGCGAGGCGATGACGTTCACCAGGTTCGGCACCAGGTCCAGCTTGCCGACCGTGGCCACCTGGCTGCCGCCCATCTCGCGCGCCAGCCCGCGCACGAAGCAGGCCACCGCGGCGGCGGCGTAGCCGGCGTCGTGGCGCAGCCGCATCGGCGTCGTGCCGGCGTGGTTGGACTGGCCGGCAATCGTCAGCTGCTGCCACGAGATGCCCTGCAGGTTCTCGACCGCGCCGATCTGCAGCCCTTCGGCATCCAGCACCGGGCCCTGTTCGACGTGCAGCTCGACGTAGGCCGCCGGCTTCGGCTCGCCGAGCGGCGCGCTGCCGGCGTAGCCGATGCGCGCCAGTTCCTCGCCCAGCACCGCGCCGTCGATGGCGCGGATCGCCAGCGCCTCGGCCAGCGGCAAGCCGCCGACGAAGACCAGCGAACCCAGCATGTCGGGCGCGAAGCGGGCCCCTTCCTCGTCGCTGAAGAACGCCACCACCAGGCCGCGCTCGGTGTCGACGGCGGCCTCGTTCAGCGCCGCCACCACCTCGAGCCCGGCCAGCACGCCGAGGTTGCCGTCATAGGGACCGCCGGTTCGCACCGTGTCGATGTGCGAACCGGTCATCACCGGCGCCAACTCCGGCCGGCGCCCGGCGCGCAGGCCGAAGACGTTGCCGATCGGATCGATCGACACCGTCAGGCCCAGCTCGCGCATCCAGGCCACCACCTGGTCGCGGCCGGCCTTGTCCTCGTCGCTGAGCGCCAGCCGGCAGCAGGCGCCGGCCTCGCTGCGACCGATCTCCGCCAGCGCCTGCAGGCGGCCGAGCAGCCGCTCGCGGTCGATGGACGGGGTCATCGCCGCACCTCGCACACATCGATGCCGACCACGCGGCGATAGATCTCCGGATCGGTATCGCCCTCGCTGCCGATCAGCAGCACGCGGCTGTCTGCATCGAGCCGGAGCGCCTCGCGGATTTCGTCGCAGCGCCCGGCGGCGAGCAGCAGCGCGAGGCCCGAGGCGCCGGTCTCGCCCGACACGATCGGCGGATCCCGGCCTTCGGGCCGGGCGAAGACGCGCATGCCTTCGAGGGCGAATTCGTCCGCCACGGTGGCAAACCCGTTCGCGCCGGCCGACAGGATCTGCCACGCCACCGGCGACACCTCGCCGCAGGCCAGTCCGGCCATGACGGTCTCCAGCTCCCCCTGCACCGCCACCGGATGGCCGGCCAGGCCGCTCTGGTAGAGGCAGGCCGCATTGACCGGCTCGACCACCACGAAGCGCGGCCGGCGCTCGCCCCAGGCCTGCCAGAACGCCGCGCAGACCGAGGCCGCCAGCGCGCCGACGCCGGCCTGCACCAGCACGTGGCTGGGCGGCTCGGCGATCTGCCGCAGCATCTCACGCGACATCACGCCGTAGCCGTGCATCACGTCGATCGGGATCTCGCGGTAGCCCTCGTAGGTGGTGTCGGAGACCACCGTCCAGCCGTTCTTGTCCGCCTCGGCGGCCGCGTGGCGCACCGAGTCGTCGTAGTTGCCGGCCACCCTGACCACCTCGGCGCCGTAGCGGGCGATCGCCGCACGCCGCCCCTCGCTGACCGTGGCATGGATGTAGATCACGCAGCGGCAGCCAAACAGCTGCGCGCCCCAGGCCACCGAGCGGCCGTGGTTGCCATCGGTGGCGCAAGTGACCGTGATGCCGTCCACCACGTCGCGGAAGGCGCCGGCCAGGATTTCGCCCGGTTCGGCGCGATGGCCGCCGTGACGCTCGGCTATGGCCTTGGCGATCAGCCGGTACACCGCGTAGGCGCCGCCCAGCGCCTTGAAGCTGCCGAGGCCGAAGCGTCCGCTCTCGTCCTTGTAGTACAGCGCGCCGAGCCCGAGCCGGCCAGCCAGCGCCGGCAGCGCGTGCAGCGGCGTCTCGGCGTAACCGGGCCAGGCCCGGATCGCCGCCTCGGCGCGGTCGAAGCCGTCCGCGCAGAGGATCCGGGCGCGTTCCTCGCCGTAGGCTTCGCCCGGCGCCGCGGCGCGCGGATTGCTGTAGACCGAGACGCCCTCGGCCGTCGAAATCGTCGTCATCCTCTCTCACCTTCCGCTACCGGCACCAGGGCCGGTGCGTTCCTCTGCCGGATCGCGGCAGCGAACCTGCCCCGGCAAGCGGGGCAGGCCGTTCGCGGCCGACCGGCCTACTTGCTCACCGCCTCGATGTTGGCCAGCATCGCGTCCAGCATCGCGATGCCGTCGGCGCCGAGCTGCTCCTCGATCACCTTGCGCACCGCCGGCTGGGCGGTGGCGGCGAATTTCTTCAGCTCCGCCGGCGGGATCGCGTTGATCGCCATCTTCTTGCCCAGCTTCGGCAAGCCCTTCTCGCTCGAGGCCTCGATGATGCGCGAGATGCCGCGGCCGGCATCCACCGCCACCTCGGCCGCCATGTCCACGACCTTCTTCTCCTCCGCCGTCAGGCTGTCGTAGAAGCCCTGGTTCATCGTCCAGATGTAGGGCGTGATGACGTGGTTGGTGATCGACAGGTATTTCTGCACCTCGTCGAACTTGGCGAACGCAATGATCGGGATCGGGTTCATCTCGCCGTCGGCGACACCGGTCTGCAGCGCGGTGTAGACCTCGGCCCACGGCAGCGGCGTCGGCTGGCCGCCGAGCGACTTGATGGTCGCCTCGTGGGTCGGCAGCGTCATCGTGCGGATGCGCAGGCCGTCCATGTCGGCCAGGGTCTTGATCGGCCGCTTCGAGTTGCTGATCGCGAAGAAGCCACCGCTGTCGAGCAGGCCGAGCACCTTCAGGCCGGTCTTGGCGGACAGGTCGGCGGAGAACTTCTTGCCGAAGTCGCTGTGGATGTCGATCACCTTGTGGGCCACGCCGATGTTCGGGAACGCGAACGGCATGTCGAACACGCCGACCGGCTTGTAGTGGGCGGCGATGCCGCCGGCCGACGAGATCGTCGATTCGACCAGGCCGTCGCGCACCTGCTGGATCACCTCGGCGTCCTTGCCCAGCTGGCCGTTCGGGAACACCTGCACGGTGATCTCGCCGTTGGTGCCGGTCTCGACCAGGCTCTTGAACACCGCTGCCATCGCGCCCGAGTGGCTGTCGAACGGACTGTCCGGATTCAGGTGGGCCAGGCGGATGGTCTTGCCGGCCATGGCCGGGCCGGCCAGCAGGCTGGCGCCGGCGAGGGCGGTGACGACGAGTTTCTTGAACATGCTCATGTTGGGTATCTCCACGACTAGGGAACGATGGTTTGCGCGTCGGCGAACGCGCGGCTGCAGGAAGCGGAAGAAGCGCGCGGCGGTCATCGCCTCAATCCCCTGCCAGGCCGAGCAGGCGCGGGATCACCAGCGTCAGCGAGGGCCAGTAGGCGACCAGGAACAGCACCGCCAGTTCGGCCAGCAGGAACGGCCACAGCGAGCGCGCGATGCGCTCGATCTTCTCGCCGGTGACCGAGGCCAGCACGAACAGGCAGGCTCCCACCGGCGGCGTCATCAGCGAGATGTTGAGCGCCAGCACGATCATGATGCCGGCATGGATCGGATCCATGCCGATGGTCACGGTCAGCGGTGCCAGCACCGGTGCCAGGATGATCAGCAGCGCGTTGATGTCCATGAACATGCCGATCGTCAGCAGCAGCGCCAGGATCAGCGCGACGATCACGGCCGGGTTGTCGGACACCGCCAGGAAGGCCGCGGCGATCGC
>JBNLET010000152.1:0-5535 GCA_050305135.1 Rhodocyclaceae bacterium
GACGAGTAGCCCGGCGCCGCCTGGCCCTGGATCTCCATCGACGGCTGGCCGTTGAAGCGTTCCAGCCGCTGCGGACCGAACGCCCAGCGCGACTTGGTGAAGGCCGAGAACGGCACCATCTTGCCGGCGCTGTTGCGCACGTACCACTTGCCGACGTCCTCCGGCGCCATGCGCGCCGGCGCGTCGCCCTGCACATAGACGCGCTTGATGCGGCCGCGGTCGACGAAGTCGTTCACATAGGTGCCGCCCCAGGCGGTGGCCAGCGTGCTGTTGATGTCGGCCGCCGAGACGCCGAGCGCGCCGGCCTGCTGCAGGTCGATGTCGAGCTTGAGCTGGGCGGTGTCCTCCTGCCCGTTGGGCCGCACGCCGGCCAGCCGGGGATCCTGCGCCGCCAGGCCGAGCAACTGGTTGCGCGCCGCCAGCAAGGCCTCGTGACCGAGGCCGGAGCGGTCCTGCAACTGCATGTTGAAGCCGCCCGAGGTGCCGAGCTCGATCACCGCCGGCGGCACGAAGGCGAACACCAGCGCTTCGCGGATCTGCGAGAAGGCCGCCATCGCGCGCCGCTGCAGCGACTTGACGTCCTGGCCGGGCGCCTGGCGCTGGTCCCAGGGCTTCAGGTTCACGAAGCCGATGCCCATGTTCTGGCCGCGGCCGGCGAAGCTGAAGCCGGCCACCGTAAACAGCGCCTGCACGGTGTCCTTCTCTTGCACCAGGAACTGGTGCTCGACCGTGCGCAGCGTCTCCAGCGTGCGCTCCTGCGTCGCGCCGGAGGGCAGCACGACCTGGGTGAACATCACGCCCTGGTCCTCCTCCGGCAGAAAGGAGGTCGGCAGGCGGGTGAACAGGAATGCCAGCAGGCCGACGATGGCGGCGAACACGAGCATGAAGCGCAGCGAGCGTCGCAGCATGCCGCCGACCAGGCCCTCGTAGCGGCGCGTGCCGCGTTCGAAGGCGCGATTGAACCAGCCGAAGAAGCCGCTGCGCGACAGGTTGTGGCCCTGCGGCACCGGCTTCAGCAGCGTCGCGCACAGCGCCGGCGTGAACACGATCGCGACCAGCACCGACAGCGCCATCGCGGCGACGATGGTGATCGAGAACTGGCGGTAGATGACGCCGGTGGAGCCGCCGAAGAAGGCCATCGGCACGAACACCGCCGACAACACCAGGCCGATGCCGACCAGCGCGCCGGTGATCTGTCCCATCGAGCGGCGGGTCGCTTCCTTCGGCGGCAGGCCCTCCTCGCTCATGACCCGCTCGACGTTCTCGACCACCACGATCGCGTCGTCCACCAGCAGGCCGATCGCCAGCACCATGCCGAACATCGTCAGCGTGTTGATCGAGAAGCCGAATGCCGCCATCACCGCGAAGGTGCCGAGCAGCACTACCGGCACCGCGATGGTCGGGATCAGCGTGGCGCGGAAGTTCTGCAGGAACAGGTACATCACCAGGAACACCAGCAGAACCGCTTCGGCCAGCGTCTTGACCACTTCCTCGATCGAGATCTTGACGAAGGGCGTGGTGTCGTAGGGCACCGCGTACTGCACGCCGGCCGGGAAGTAGGGCTGCAGCTCGTCGAGCTTGGCGCGGATGCGATCGGCCGTCTCGAGTGCGTTGGCGCCGGCGGCCAGCCGGATGCCCATGCCGGCGGCCGGCTGGCCGTTGAAGCGGGCCACGGTGTCGTAGCTTTGGGCGCCGACCTCGACCCGCGCCACGTCGCGCAGGCGGACCTCGCCGCCGTCCTGGGCGCTGCGCAGCAGGATGTTCTGGAACTGGCCGACCGTCTGCAGGCGGCTCTGGGCGGTGATCGTGGCGCTGAAGCCCTGGCCGGGCACGGCCGGCGCGCCGCCCAGCTGGCCGGCCGAGACCTGGGTGTTCTGGGCCTGCACGGCACTGGTGACATCGGCCGCGGTCAGCTTGAAGCGGTTCAGCTTGTCCGGGTCGAGCCAGATCCGCATCGCGTACTGGGAGCCGAACACCGTCACCTCGCCGACGCCGTCGACGCGCGAGATCGGGTCCTGCACCGTGGACACCAGGAAGTCGGCCAGATCCACGCCGGACTGGCGACCGTCGCTGGAGACGAAGCCGACCACCATCAGGAAGTTGCGTGCCGACTTGGCCACCGTCACGCCCTGGTTCTGCACCGCCTGCGGCAGCAGCGGCAAGGCCTGCTGGACCTTGTTCTGGGTCTGCACCTGGGCGATGTCCGGGTCGGTGTCGGCATCGAAGGTCAGCGTGATGCTGACGTTGCCGAACGAGTCGGTATTCGAGTTGATGTAGAGCAGGCCGTCGATGCCGGTCAGGCGCTGTTCGATGACCTGGGTGACGGAGTCCTCGGCGGTCTTGGCCGAGGCGCCGGGATAGCTGGTGTTGATGGCGATCGCCGGCGGTGCGATGGACGGGTACTGGGCCACCGGCAGCTGGCGGATCGCCAGCGCGCCGGCCAGCATGATGACGATCGCGATGACCCAGGCGAAGATCGGGCGGTCGATGAAGAAGCGGGCCATCTCCGTCTCCTCAGCGCGCGGCCAGCTTGGCCGGGTCGGCGGCCTGCAGCGGCTCGGCCGTCACCGGCGATCCAACGCGCACCTTCTGCAAGCCCTCGACGATCACCTGCCCGCCGGCCGCCAGGCCGGCGGTGACGATCCACTGGCCGTCGCGCGAGCCGGCCAGCGTCAGCGTGCGGGCTTCGACCGTGCCGTCCGGCCCGACCACCATCGCGACCGCCTGGCCGCGCGCATCGTAGGCGACCGCCGCGTGCGGCAGCAGGATCGCGGCGGCGGTCTGGCCCTGGGTGACCTGGGCGCGCACGAACATGCCCGGCAGCAGCAGGCCGTCCGGATTCGGGAACTCGGCGCGCAGCGTCACGCTGCCGGTGGATTCGTCCACGCTCACCTCGGAGAACGCCAGCCGGCCCGCGTGGGCATAGCGGCTGCCGTCCTCCAGCGTCAGCGTCACCGGCAGCGTGTCGCCGTCGCGCCTGACCTCGCCGCTGGCGATGCGGCGCCGCAGCTCGAGCATCTGGCTGCTCGACTGCGTCAGGTCCACGTAGATCGGATCGAGCTGCTGCACGGTGGCCAGCGCCTCGGCCTGGTTGGCGGTGACCAGCGCGCCGGCGGTCACCGTCGAGCGCCCGATGCGGCCCGAGATCGGGCTCGCCAGCCGCGTGAAGCCGAGGTCGATGCGCGCCTTGGCGAGCGCCGCGCGGGCGCTGGTGACGTCGGCCTCGGCCTGCATCAGCGCTGCCTGGGCCTCGTCGTTGGCCTGCCGGCTGACCGCTTCGAGCTTGACCAGTTCGGCGTAGCGGGCGGCTTTCAGCCGCTCGCTCGCCAGCGTCGCCTCGGCGCGCGCCAGGCCGGCCTGGGCGCTGTCGACGGCGGCCCGGTAGCTGGCCGGATCGATCCGGTACAGGGTCTGGCCGGCTTCGACCGTACTGCCCTCGCGGAACAGCCGCTTCTGCACGATGCCGGTGACCTGCGGGCGCAGTTCGGCCATCAGGTGGGGCGTCGTGCGGCCGGGCAGTTCGACCACCAGCGGCACGGCCGTGACGGCGGTGGTGACGGTGCCGACCGCGGGTCTGGGCGCTGCGGTCTTGGCCTGGGCCGCGGCGGAGGGGGTGTCGCAGGCGGTCACGGCCAGGGCCGAGAGCACGGCCAGGACGGTCGTTGTCAGAAGCGGGGAGCGCATGGTAAGCCTCACTGGGATGGACGCCGGTTGGGCGTCGCTCGGGTCATCGATGGATGTTCGAATGTCTAGAGCGTTTGTTCTAGTTTGAGCGCTCATTCTATGTTAGGCTCTGGCCCGACTCAAGCGGTCGAAGCAGCGCCCGCATGTAAAGTTGGGAAAAGGAGACGTGGGATGAGCGCCGCACAGCAGGATCTGCCGGAATCGAAGGCCGACATGCGCCGGGCGCAGATCCTGGCCGCCGCCGAGCAGTGCTTCGTGGAGCATGGCTTCCACCGCGCCAGCGTCTCGATGATCTGCCGCGCCGCCGGCATGAGCCCCGGCCACGTCTACCACTACTTCGACAACAAGGAAGCGATCATCGCGGCCATCGTCCGCCGCGACCTCGACCGGCTGCTCGAAATGACCGAGGGGATGCGCGCTTCCGACGACGTGCTGGCGGCGATGATCGCGCGGGTGCCGGAGGGCGTCGCCGAGAAGCTCGAGCCGCGCGCCGCCCGGCTGCGGCTCGAGATCGCTGCCGAGGCTTCCCGCAACGAGGCCATCGCCGGCATCGTCCGCGAGGCGGACGCCTGCAGCCGGGAAAGCCTCAAGCAGACGCTGCGGCTGGCATGCCGCGACGGCCGCCTGGCGGAGGACGAGCAGGCGCTCGACCTGGCCGTCGAGACGTTGGCCGCGATGTTCGACGGCCTGGCGATCCGCGCCGCGCGCAACCCCGGCCTGGACGCCGCCGGCATCGCCGGGCGATTCCAGCTGCTGCTGCGGGCCCTGGTCGCCGGATGAGCACGGGCGGCGCCGCCGGCGCGCCGCTCAGTAGGTCTTGTAGGGCAGGAACTTGCCGCTCAGCACGATGCGCACGCGGTCGCCCTTCGGATCGGGCTCGCGCTCGACGTTCATCGAGAAATCGATCGCGCTCATGATGCCGTCGCCGAACTCCTCGTGCACCAGCTCCTTGATCGTCGAGCCATAGACGTTGATCAGCTCGTAGAAGCGGTAGATCAGCGGGTCGGTCGGCAGCGCGGTGGGGAGCGAGCCCTTGTACGGCACCACCTGCAGCAGTTCGACCGCCTCGGCCGGCAGTTCGAGCATGCCGCCGAGTTGGCCGGCCTGGCTCTCGCTCAGCGTCATCTGTCCGAGCAGGGCGGCGGTCGTCCATTCCTTGCTCAGGCCGATCGCCTCGGCGAGCTGGCTCCAGCTGAGCTTGTTGCGGCGCTTGGCGGCGAGGACGAGCCGGGTGACTTCGTCGCGGTTCATGGTCTTCTCCTGTTTCGATGAAAGGACGTACCGCGGGCGCCACGCTGCGCCGACAGGGAGCTGGCCGACTGCTTCGTCGCAGTCGAACGCGGACAGGGCGCTGCAGCAAGGAGCGGACCATCGGCGGCGGGCCGCAAACCGCCCCGTGGCGCAGTGGCAGGCATCCGGTGCCGCCTCCTCGTGGTGCAGCGCTGCGGCAGCGGAACGAATCTGGTGCAGCGCCCGTCGGCTGCCGTCGCATCGGCCGGCGTAAGTTCGGACCCCTCCCCGCCGACCGAAGTTCACCGGACGAGCGCGCGTTCGGGCCCGGCGGGCCGCCGGCCAGGAGAGAGCATGGAAAAGCACTTCGTCACCCGCCTCGGGCGGGCCATCCGATGCGGCAGCGCCGGCAGGCGGCTGTCGAGCCTTTGTCTCGCCGCTTTGCTGGCGACGGCCGGAGCGGCGTGGGCCGGGCCGGTGAAGAACGGCTTCGATCTCGCCGGCAGCGCGATTCCGGTCGAGCAGATCCTGGCCGGCGGGCCGCCGCGCGACGGCATCCCGGCCATCGACCGGCCGCGCTTCGTCGCTGCCGCCGAGGCCGGTCGGCTGCGGCCGGACGAC
>JBNLET010000153.1:0-16352 GCA_050305135.1 Rhodocyclaceae bacterium
GCCGCGGCCGTTGTCGGACACCGAGATCGAGTTGTCGGTGTGGATCGTCACCACGATGTCGTCGCAATGGCCGGCCAGCGCCTCGTCGATGGCGTTGTCCACCACCTCGAACACCATGTGGTGCAGGCCGGTGCCGTCGGAAGTGTCGCCGATGTACATGCCGGGGCGCTTGCGCACGGCCTCCAGGCCTTCGAGCTGCTGGATGCTGGTTTCGTCGTAAATGGCTTGCTGCTTGGATTGTTCGGACATCGTGAATCTCGTGCTGTGGAGCCGGGCCGGCTCCGGAATCGGTCAAGGAGCATGGGCGCCGCGGCAGGGCCCGGGCGGGCGCTGCCGCGGCGCGGGGTGCTGCGGCGTCGGATCAGATGCGCATCGGCATGACCACGTACTTGAAGCCGGGCATCTCGGCGACGGTGATCAGCGCCGAGGAGTTGGAGTCGTTCAGGTGTACGACCACTTCGTCGGCACTGACGTTTGCCAGCACGTCGAGCAGGTAGGTGACGTTGAAGCCGATGTCGAGGCCTTCGCCCTGGTAGTCGATCTCGAGTTCTTCCTGTGCCTCTTCCTGCTCGGCGTTGGAGGAGATGATCTTCAGGCTGCCGGACGCCAGCACCAGCCGCACGCCGCGGAACTTGTCGTTGGTCAGGATCGCGGCGCGCGACAGCGCGGCCTGCAGCGGCACGCGGGCGAAGGCCAGCTGCTTGGGGTGGTGCTGCGGGATGACCCGCTCGTAGTCGGGGAACTTGCCGTCGATCAGCTTCGAGATCAGCTCGATCGGGCCGAAGCGGAACACCGCCTGGTTGCCGGCCAGCGTGATCTCCAGCGGGTCGTCGGAATCCTCCAGCTGGCGGGCCAGCTCGAGCACGGTCTTGCGCGGCAGGATCACTTCGGCGGTCGGGAACTCGCCCTCGATGGCGGTCTCGGCAAAGGCCAGCCGGTGGCCGTCGGTGGTGACCATGCGCAGCATCGAGCCATTGACCAGCATCAGCAGGCCGTTCAGGTAGTAGCGGATGTCCTGCTGCGCCATCGCGTAGCTGACCTGGGCGAGCTGACGCTTGAAGATCTTCTGCGGCACCTGGAAGCTGACCGCGTCGTCGGTGGGCGGGCTCAGGCGCGGGTAGTCGGCGGCCGGCAGGGTCTGCAACTGGAAGCGGCTGCGACCGGCCTTGACGGTCAGGCGCTTGTCGTCGAGGTTCACCGCGATTTCGGCGCTGTCGGGCAGCGCACGCAGGATGTCCTGCAGCTTGCGCGCGCCGACCGTGATCGACACGTCCTCGCCACTGCCCGCGCCGGCGGTGGTGGTCTTGATCTGGATCTCGATGTCGGTGGCCAGCATGGTCAGCGCATCGCCCTGCTTCTCGATCAGCACGTTGGACAGGATCGGCAGCGTGTGGCGCTTCTCGACGATGCCGGCGACCGATTGCAGCGGTCCGAGCAGTGCGTCGCGAGTGGTGTTCAGAAGAAGCATCGGGGACGTTCTCCGTCTATCTAAGTTGTGTTGTTGTTCGTTCAGCCACGCAGGACCTGGGTCAGCACGTGCAGGTCGTGGTTGAGCTGGGGATCGTTCAGGCGCAGGTCGGCGATCGTGCGGCAGGCGTGCAGCACGGTGGTGTGGTCGCGCCCGCCGAAGGCCTCGCCGATCGCCGGCAGGCTCAGCGGCGTGATGTCCTTGGCCAGCGCCATCGCCACCTGGCGCGGCCGGGCGATGGCCCGGGTGCGCTTCTTGGAGTGCATGTCGGCGACCTTGATCTTGTAGTAGTCGGCCACCGTCTTCTGGATTTGCTCGATCGTCAGCTGCCGGTTGTGGGCGTTGAGCAGGTCCTTCAGCGCCTCCTTGGCGAGCTCCAGCGTGATGTCCTTGCCGTGGAAGCGGGCGAAGGCCAGCACCTTCTTGAGCGCACCTTCGAGTTCGCGCACGTTGGAGCGCAGGTTCTTGGCGATCAGGAAGGCCACGTCGTCGCACAGCTCGATGCGGTCGGCCTCGGCCTTTTTCTTCAGGATCGCGACCCGCATCTCGAGCTCGGGCGGCTCGATCTGCACCGTCAAGCCCCAGTCGAGGCGCGAGATCAGCCGGTCCTCCAGGCCCTGGATGTCCTTCGGATAGGTGTCGCAGGTGATCACCACCTGCTTCTTGGCCTCGGTCAGCGCGTTGAAGGCGTGGAAGAACTCCTCCTGGGTGCGGTTCTTGTTGTTGAAGAACTGGATGTCGTCGATCAGCAGCATGTCGAGCGAGCGGTAGTAGCGCTTGAAGACGTCGAAGCTCTTCTGCTGATAGGCGCGCACCACGTCGGCGTAGTAATCCTCGGCATGCACGTAGCGGATGACCGCGCGCGGGTTCTGGCGGTGGATCTCGTTGCCCAGGGCGTGGATCAGGTGGGTCTTGCCGAGGCCGACGCCGCCATAGACGAACAGCGGATTGTAGGAGGCGCCCGGGTTCTGCGCCACCTGGATGGCGGCGGCGCGGGCCAGGTCGTTGGCGCGGCCGGTGACCAGGTTGTCGAACGTGAAGTCGGCGTTCAGCCGGGTCTTGTCGTAGGCGGTGCCGGAGGCGGCGGCCTTGGCCGACGGCCGACGCACCGGCTTGGGTGGCGGCTCGCCGAGGTCTTCTTCGATCGGCACCGCGCGCGAGTCGGCAGCCGCTGCGCCTCCGTTCAGCCGCGCGGGGGGTGCCAGCGGCGGCAGCGCGGCGGCGCGGGCGGCACCGGGGCGGGCCAGCAGCTCGAAGTGCCGCTCGTCGCCGAAGAACTCGGTGCCGAGTTCCGAGATGCGACGCAGGTAGCGGTCGCGCACGAAGTTGAGGAAGAACTGGTTCGGCACCACCAGGCGCAATGCGGTGGCTTCGTCCTCACCAGCTTCGGCCAGCATCGGCTTGATCCAGGTCTTGAACTGCTGGGCCGGCAGTTCCTGCTCAAGCTTCACCAGACAAAAGGACCAGAAATCTTGGCTCACAGGCTCGTCAATGGCGCAGAGGGGATGCAATGCGGGAGAATGCCCGGGCGACCACTTGACCGTGGCGTTGCGGGAGTCTCCTTCATAGGTATTTTTGTTCCGGCGGAGGTGGCAGGCCTTGCAGCCAACCGGAACGAAAGGGGGATTGTACCCCTCCGACGACAAGTTATCCACAAGCCAGTCGTTAAAAAATGATTGACAAACAGGGCATTATCGAATCTAATCGCGGGTTCTGTACTCCACCCGCCGCGTGCAATCATGAAACGTACTTATCAGCCCTCCGTCGTGCGTCGCAAGCGTACCCACGGCTTCCTGGTCCGCTCCCGCACCCGCGGCGGGCGCAAGGTGCTCGCCGCCCGTCGCGCCAAGGGCCGGCATCGCCTGTCGGTCTAAGGTGCCCGAGCCGGCGCGGTCCGACGACGCCGGGCGGAACCGGTTTTCCGCCGAATTCCGCTTACGCAAAACGGATGAGTATTCATCCGTTTTTGCTTTTCGGCGAGCGCATCGCGGCCGCTACTTCACGCTGCACTACCGCCCCAACGAGGGCGCCAGCGCCAGGCTCGGCATGGTGGTGGCGAAGAAGCTGGCTCGCCGCGCGGTGCTGCGAAACCTGGTGAAGCGGCTGGCGCGCGAGACCTTCCGGCTGCGCCGTGCCGCGCTGCCGCGGCAGGACCTGATCGTCCGGCTGACCGCGGCGCCAAAGGATGCCACGCGCCAGGCTCTGCGCGAAGACCTGGAACAATTGATGGGCAGACTGCGCGGATGAGAACGTTGCTGATCGGTCTGCTGAAGGCCTACCGCTATGCGATCAGCCCGATGCTGGGCCGCAACTGCCGCTATCATCCCAGCTGTTCCGAATACGCCATCGAGGCCGTCCGGCGCCACGGAGTCTTCCGCGGCGGCTGGCTGGCGATCAAACGGGTCGGCCGTTGCCACCCCTTCTCGCACGGTGGTTACGACCCCGTGCCTTGATGCCCCAACCACCTGATTCCGAGCGATCGACCCGATGGACAATCGTCGCCTGATCCTTACCCTGATCTTCAGTTTCTCGCTGTTCATGTTGTGGAACGGCTGGATGAAACAGAACGCGCCCCAGCCCGTCGCGGGCCCGACCGGCAGCACCGCCAGCGCCCCAGCCGGTGGCGCTGCCGCCCAGGCCGACGCGCCGAGCACGACTCTGAGCGGCGCACCGGCCGCGCCGACCAGCGCCGCCGTGGTCGGCAGCGGTCCGACGATGCGCGTCGAGACCGACCTGGTGGTCGCCGAGATCTCCGCCGAGGGCGGCTCGATCGTGCACCTGGAGCTGAAGAAGCACAAGGAACGCGGCAGCAGCGAGAGCAACCTGGTGCTGCTCGACCGCAGCCAGCCGCACATCTATGTCGCCCAGAGCGGCCTGCTCGGCGACGGCATGCCGAACCACAAGACGCTGTTCGTGCTGCCGGCGGAGAACGCCGTTCTGGCCGACGGTCAGGACACGCTGACAATCCGTCTGCAGGCCGAGCAGGCGCCGGCTGGCCTGACCGTGACCAAGCTGCTGAGCTTCAAGCGCGGCAGCTACGAGATCGAGACCGGCTACGAGATCGCCAACGCCTCCGGCGCACCGGTGTCGCCGTTCGCCTACTTCCAGTTCACCCGCGACGGCCAGCCGGCCGAGAGCGTCAAGGCGGTCGGCGTCAGCACCTTCACTGGGCCGGCGGTCTATACCGAGGCCGAGAAGTACCAGAAGATCCAATTCGAGGACATCGCCGACGGCAGCGCCAAGTTCAACCGCAAGGCCAGCGACGGCTGGATCGCGATGGTGCAGCACTACTTCGTCAGCGCCTGGCTGCCGCAGGGCAATGCCGAGCGCGAGTTCATCGCGCGCAAGGTCGGCAACGACCTGTTTTCGGCCGGCGTGATCGTACCGGTCGGCACGATCGCCGACGGCGCCAGCGGTGCGATCGAGATGCCGATGTATTCGGGCCCGCAGGAGCAGGACAAGCTGAAGAACATCGCGCCGGGGCTGAACCTGGTGGTGGACTACGGCTGGCTGACCGTCATCGCGTCGCCGTTGTTCTGGCTGCTGGGCTCGCTGCACAAGCTGACCGGCAACTGGGGCTGGGCCATCATCCTGGTCACGGTCCTGATCAAGGGTGCGTTCTTCCCGCTGTCCGCGGCCAGCTACAAGTCGATGGCCAAGATGCGCACACTGGGCCCGCGCCTGCAGCGCATGAAAGAGCAGTACGGTGACGACAAGGCCAAGCTGCAACAGGAAATGATGGAGATGTACAAGCGGGAGAAGATCAACCCGCTCGGCGGCTGCCTGCCGATCCTGGTGCAGATCCCGGTCTTCATCTCGCTGTACTGGGTGCTGCTGGGCAGCGTCGAGATGCGCCACGCGCCGTGGCTCGGCTGGATCCAGGATCTGTCCACCAAGGACCCCTACTTCGTGCTGCCGATCATCATGGGCGTTTCGATGCTGGTGCAGACCAAACTGAACCCGACGCCGCCGGATCCGATCCAGGCCAAGGTCATGCTGGCGATGCCGATCGTGTTCACCTTCATGTTCCTGTGGTTCCCGTCCGGTCTGGTGCTGTACTGGGTGGTGAACAACCTGCTCTCCATTGCCCAGCAGTGGAAGATCACCCGGATGATCGAGGGTGGAAAAGCAAAGACAGCCTGAGGCCATTGCGGCCATCGCCACGGCCCCGGGCCGTGGCGGCATCGGGGTGGTCCGGATCTCCGGTCCATCCCTTTTTGTTTTTGCGCGCTCGATCGGCGGCGTCGAGCCCAAGCCGCGCCATGCGCATTTCGTGCGTTTTCGCTCCGCCGACGGCGGCGTGATCGACGAGGGCCTGCTGCTGCACTTCCCCGCACCGCACTCCTTCACCGGCGAGGACGTGATCGAGCTGCAGGGGCATGGCGGCCCGGTGGTAATGGAGATGCTGCTGGCGCGCTGCCTCGAATTGGGCGCCCGCCTCGCCGAGCCGGGCGAGTTCACGCGCCGGGCGTTCCTGAACGAGCGCCTCGACCTGGCCCAAGCGGAGGCGGTAGCCGACCTGATCGAAGCATCCTCGGCCGCGGCGGCGCGTTCGGCGCTGCGTTCGCTGTCCGGCGTGTTTTCGACGGAAGTCGAGGCGATCCGCGATCAGTTGATCGAGCTGCGCATGCTGGTCGAGGCGACGCTCGATTTCCCGGAAGAGGAGCTCGACTTTCTCGAGGCGGCCGGGCTCTTCCCGCGCATCGATGCACTGCGCAGCGCGCTGGCGTCGATTCTCGATCGCGCCAAGCAAGGCAGCCTGATGCGGCGCGGGCTGTCGGTAGTACTGGTCGGGCAGCCGAACGTCGGCAAGTCCAGCCTGCTGAACCAGCTGGCCGGCGAGGAGCGCGCGATCGTCACCGAGCATGCGGGTACCACCCGCGACGCGCTGCGCGAGATGATCCACCTGCAGGGCATCCCGCTGCACGTGATCGACACCGCCGGCCTGCGTCGAACCGAGGATGTGGTCGAGCGCATCGGCATCGAGCGCGCCTGGCAGGAGGTCGGGCGGGCCGACGTCATTCTTCGCCTGGTCGATGCCCGGGTCGGCGATCTCGATGCCGAGGACGCGGAGATCGACCGGCAACTGCCAGCCGACGTGCCGCGACTGATCGTGCGCAACAAGATCGACCTGGCCGGCGAGAAGGCGTCGCGCCGCGACGCTGACGGCACAATACGGCTCGGCCTCAGTGCGAAGTCCGGCGAAGGGATCGCGTTGCTGAAGGAGGCATTGCTGCAGATTGCCGGCTGGCACAGTCACGGCGAGGATGTGTTCCTGGCCCGCGAGCGGCACCTCGATGCACTGCGGCTGGCCGGGGAGCATCTCGCCCTGGCCGCGGCCCAGTCCTCGGCGCTGGAGCTGCTGGCCGAAGAGTTGAAGCTCGCCCACGATGCGCTCGGCCGCATCACCGGTGTATTCACACCCGACGATCTGCTCGGCGAAATCTTTTCCCGCTTCTGCATCGGCAAGTAGCCGCAGGGCGATCGCTGTTTCACGTGGAACAATCGCAATGCCTGATTTCCCGCTGCCGGACATCACGCTGCCGCTGCTGCTCGTACTCGGCCTCGGCTCGTTCTTCGCCGGCCTGGTCGACGCGGTCGTCGGCGGTGGCGGACTGATCCAGATCCCGCTGCTGTTCGGCGCCTTCCCGAGCACGCCGCCGGCGGTACTGTTCGGCACCAACAAGCTGGCCAGCGTCGTCGGCACCAGCAGTGCGGCCGCCCAGTACGCGCGCCGCATCCCGATCGACTGGCATGTGGCACTGCCTTCGGTCTCGGCCGCCTTCATCGCCTCCTGGCTCGGCGCCCGCTCGGTCGTACTGTTTCCCCCTGCGCTGCTGAGGCCATTGGTGATCGCCCTGCTGGTCGCGGTGGCAATCTACACGTTCCGCCGGAAGGACTTCGGCAACCTCTCGCGCGACACCGGCCATAGTGACCGGGCCCGATCCGGGATCGCCGCCGCGGTCGGTGGCGTCATCGGTTTCTATGACGGCTTCTTCGGACCCGGCACCGGCAGCTTCCTGATCTTCTGCTTCGTCCGCCTGCTCGGCATGGATTTCCTGCGCGCCTCGGTGACCGCCAAGCTCACCAACGTCGCGACGAACCTGGCGGCAATCCTGTTCTTCGCCGCCCACGGTGCGGTGCTGTGGGCCGCGGCGGCCGTCATGGCCTGCAGCAATCTGGCCGGCGCCATCGTCGGCTCACGCATCGCACTGGCCCGTGGCACCGCCTTCATTCGGCGCGTGTTTCTGGTCGTCGTCACGCTGCTGATTGGCAAGCTGGTGTGGGACCTGTTGTCGGGCCGCTGAGAGCCACGTGAGGCCGATATGCGTTCACCCCCTGATAGACCGGTCGCCGCAGCTCGGACTACCGACGATCCGCTCGGACACGGTGCCTCCGAGTGGGTGGCAGAACATGCTCGACGCGTTCCCGTGCGATGACACGGAAGCCCCACCGGAAGTACTGTTTCACGTGAAACAGCCGAGCTGCCCAAAACGTAATACCGAATCCCGTTTGCACAAAAGTAACTGATATAATGCGCGTTTTTCGCCGCTGGGCTTGAGGAGTAATGCGATGAACGGGCTTCATCTGATCGCGGACATGTACCGCTGTCAGTGCAGCGAGCAGCTACTGGTCGATCGGGATACGCTCGAGGCCTTGTGCGTCGCCGAATGCGCCTCGGCCGGATTGACTCCGCTCGGAAGCTACTTCTACCAGTTCACCCACGACGACGGCCAGAAGGCCGGCGTCACCGGCACCGTGGTGCTGGCCGAATCGCATCTGGCGATCCATACCTGGCCGGAGACCGGCGACGTCACGCTCGACATCTACGTCTGCAACTTCAGCCGCGACAACGGCGACATCGCCCGCACGCTCTATCGCACGCTGCTCGAAGCCCTGCAGCCGACCGAAACCGTCGATCACCAGGTCGTGCGCGGCAAGATCCTGCAGCCCGCATGAGCGACAAACATCGCATCGACGAGGACCTGCATCAGCACGCGGGCTTCTTCTTCGATGGCGGACGCCTGATCGAGGCCGGCGAAACGCAGTTCCAGAGCTACGAGGTGTGGGACAGCCCTTTGCTCGGCAAGCTGTTCCGGCTCGACGGCTATTTCATGACTTCCGAGCGGGACGAGTTCTTCTACCACGAGAACATGATCCATCCGGCGGCGGTCACCCACCCGGCACCGCGCAGCGCGCTGATCATCGGCGGCGGCGACGGCGGCGCGGCCGAAGAGCTGTTCAAGCACCCGAGCATGCAGCGCATCGTGCTGGTCGAGCTGGACGGCAAGGTGATCGACATCGCGCGCCGGCATCTTGCCTCGATCCACCGCGGCGCCCTCGACGACCCGCGGCTTGAGCTGCACGTCGCCGACGGCCTCGACTACGTCCGCCGCACCGCCCCGGCAAACCGCGAGCGCTTCGACCTGATCGTACTCGACCTGACCGATCCGATCGGACCGGCCGCCGAACTGTACACGCCGGCCTACTTCGCCGACTGCAAGGCCTTGCTCGGCGAGGCCGGTGCGCTGACGCTGCACATCGGCGCACCGTTCTACCAGCCGGAGCGGGTCGCCCGCCACGTCCGCGATCTGTCCACGGTGTTCCGCCACGTCGCGCCGATGTTCGTACACATCCCGCTGTACGGCGCCCTGTGGGGCATGGCCTGCGCTTCGGACCGCCTCGACCCGGGCGGCCTGACGCCGGCCGAAGTGGATCAGCGTATTTCAGAACGCGGCCTGGCCGAGCTGCAGTACTACAATGGCGCGACGCACCAGGCCATCCAGGCCCTGCCCAATTACGTGCGCAAGCTGATCCACCGCTGAGGCCCCCCGCCCCGCGGGCGCAGCGCGCCGCAGCCATGACTCGATCACGCAGCTCCGCCCACGTCCATCACCGGCGCCACCCCACGACTTTGCCCGAAGACGGGCTCGCTCTCGCGCTGCTGCGCGCAGCCGAGCTGGTGGCCGGCGTACGCGCTGGCCAGACCCTGACCGAGGGCCTGGCGCGCTTCCAGGCCGAGGCCCGCCAGCTGCCTGCCGCCCAGCGCGCCGCGGTGCAGGACCTGGCCTACGGCACGCTGCGCCGCCACGCTTTCGGACTGCACGCGCTGGCGCCGCTGCTGCGCAGCGAGCCGCCCGAGCCGCTGTACTCGCTGCTGCTGGTCGCGCTGCATCGCCTCGAGGAACGGCCCGACGGCAGCCACACCATCGTCGACCAGGCGGTCGAAGCCGCCGGCACGATCCTCGACGGCAAGCTGCGCGCGCTCGCCAACGGCGTGCTGCGGAACTATCTGCGCCAGCGCGAGCATCTCGCCGAATCGCTGGCCGACGATCCCGAAGCCACCTGGCGCCACCCGGCCTGGTGGATCGAGCGCCTGCAGCGCGACCACCCGCGGCACTGGCGCGAGATCCTCGCCGCCGGCAACACCCACCCGCCGATGGCACTGCGCGCCAACCGCCGCCGCGTCGAACCCGCAGCCCTGATCGGCCGCCTGCGCGAGGCCGGCATCGATTGCGAGCCCGGCCCGGACGAGGCGATCCTGCTCGCCTCGCCCCGGCCGGTGGACCAGCTGCCGGGCTTTGCCGACGGAAGTTGCTCGGTGCAGGATCCGGGCGCCCAGCGCGCCGCCCACTGGCTCGATCTCGCGCCCGGCCAGCGCGTCCTCGACGCCTGCGCCGCACCCGGCGGCAAGAGCGCCCACCTGCTCGAACTCGCCGACGTCTCGCTGACGGCGCTCGAACTGTCCGCCGAGCGCATGCTCCGGGTCGAACAGAACCTGGCCCGCCTCGGCCTCGCCGCCGAACTGCACACCGCCGACTGCCGCCGCCTGCAGGACTGGTGGGACGGCACGCCGTTCGACCGCATCCTGGCCGACGCGCCGTGCTCGGCCAGCGGCGTCGTACGCCGTCATCCCGACATCAAGTGGCTGCGGCGCGACGATGACATCGCCGCCTTCGCCCGCCAGCAGGCGGAGATCCTCGACGCCCTTTGGCAGACGCTCGCGCCGGGTGGCAAAATGCTCTACGTCACATGCTCCGTTTTCGCCGAAGAGAATTCCCATCAACTCGAACGCTTCCGCCATCGGCACCCGGATGCCCAGCCCCTGCAGATAGACGGGCAGACCGAAAGACAATTGTTGCCCTGCGCCCAACATGACGGGTTCTTCCATGCCCTGCTCGCGAAGGCTCGCTGACGTGCCGATCCGGATCTTCCTGGCGCTGTTCGCCAGCCTGCTGCTTTGCATCCCGTCCGCGCGTGCCCAGGACGCCCGCTTCGGCTACGCGGCGATGCAGGCTACCGACCAGGCCTACGTGCTGGAAGCCGACGTCCATTTCGCGCTCAACGACAGCCTGGTCGACGCGGTCCAGCGCGGCGTCACGCTGTACCTGGTGCTGGAGGTCGAGATCACGCGCGACCGCTGGTACTGGTTCGACGAGGAGCTGGCCCGCCGCAAGCGTACCTACCTGCTGTCCTACCACCCGCTGACGCGCACCTACCGGCTCACGCTGGCCGGCGTGCACGAAAACTTCGATACGCTCGACGAGGCGCTGCAACCGCTGCGCAAGGTGCGCAACTGGATCATCACGCCGCGCAAGAACCTGAAGGCGGGCACCTCCTACGACGTCTCGCTGCGCTTCAGGCTCGACACCTCGCGCCTGCCCAAACCCTTCCAGGTGACCGCGCTCGGCAGCAGCGACTGGACCCTCGATACCGACTGGCTGCAGTGGACCTTCCTCGCTACCGCCCCCGCCGTGCCGTGAAGGCCATTTCGCTCGCCGCCGCCGCCGCACTGGCGGGGGTGCTGCTGTTCCTGCTCGCCTCGGCGAGCGCCAACACCTCGCTGTTCGCCCGCAACTATCCGTTGCTGTTGGCCGCCAACGGCGTCCTCGTCGTGCTGCTCGGCGGCATGGTCGGCTACCAGCTGCGCAAGGCCTTGCGCGAGCACCGCGCCTCCCAGTTCGGCTCGCGGCTCAAGCTGAGGCTGCTGCTGGCGTTCGCCGCGATGGCGATCGTGCCGGGTGCGCTGATCTACGCGGTGTCGATGCAGTTCGCGGTGCGCAGCATCGAGTCCTGGTTCAACGTGCGCGTCGACGCCGCGCTCGAAGGCGGTCTCGCACTCGGTCAGAGCGCCTTCGACTACCTGCTCGACCAGCTCGAGGAAAAGACCAACCAGGCGGCGCTCGCGCTGGCCGACGCCGACGGCATGCACCTCGGCCGGCTGAACCGGCTGCGCGAGGAGATCCCGGCCGACCGGGCCACGGTGTTCACGGCCTCGGGCCAGATGATGGCGGTCTCGTCCGCCGACATCGACCCCGCCGCCGGCGTCCTCCCGCGCGAGGCGCCGGACCAGGTGACGCTGCGCAACCTGCGCGAGACGCAGTCGCTGCGCCAGATCGAAAGCGAGGGCGACGGCCGCCTGCGGCTCAGGGTGATCGTCGCGCTGCCGGTGCGGCAGCTGCTGGCCGATCCGGTCTACCTGCAGGCCATCCAGGAGGTGCCCGACACCATCGCCCGCCATGCCGACAACGTGCAGCAGGCCTACCAGGACTACCAGCAGCTGTCGCTCGGCCGCAAGGGCCTCAAGCAGATCTTCACGATGACGCTGACGCTGACGCTGCTGCTGGCGCTGTTCGCCGCGATGGCGGTGGCAGTCGTGCTGGCACGCCGGCTCGCCGCGCCGCTGCGGCTGCTGGCCGAGGGCACCCAGGCCGTCGCGCAGGGCGACTTCTCGCCCCGCCGCGCGCTGCCGGCCCGCGACGAACTCGGCGTGCTGACGCAGAGCTTCAGCCAGATGACGCGCCAGCTCGACGAAGCCCGCAGCCAGGCCGAGCGCAACCGGATGGCGGTCGAGGGCGCCCGCGCCTATCTTGAAAGTGTGCTCGCCAACTTGTCGACCGGCGTCCTGGCCTTCGACCCGAACGGTACGCTGCGGGCCGCCAATGCCGGCGCGACCAGCATCCTGGCCGACGAGCTGCTCGGCATGGAATCGGTCGAGCTGGCCGACTGGCAGCGGCACCCGGAATTCCGCGACGAAATCCTCAAGGGCTTCGCCGAGAACGAGGCGGACTGGCACTCGCAGCTCGAGCTGATCAGCGAACACGGCCTGCCCCAGACGCTGCTGCTGCACGGCTCGCGGCTGCCGGAGGGCTCCGGTGGCGGCTTCGTGGTGGTGTTCGACGACATCTCGCACCTGATCTCGGCCCAACGCACGGCGGCCTGGGCCGAAGTGGCGCGGCGCGTCGCGCACGAGATCAAGAATCCGCTGACGCCGATCCAGCTTTCGGCCGAGCGGCTCGAACACAAGCTCGCGGCCCATCTCGACGAGGATCGCCGGGCCATGCTGACCCGCGCCTGCCGCACCATCGTCAGCCAAGTGGAGGCCATGAAGAATCTGGTGAACGCGTTCCGGGACTATGCGAAACTGCCAGCCCCGGTGCTCACGCCGATCAACCTGAACCGGCTGGTGCGCGAAGTGGCGGCGCTGTACGAGGCCTCGCCGGTGCGCGTGCGCGCCGAACTCGGCGCCGAACTGCCGGCGGTGCTGGGCGATGCCGGACAACTGCGCCAGGTGATCCACAACCTGCTGCAGAACGCCGAAGACGCGGTGGCCGGGCACGACGCCCCGCAGCCCGCATCGATCGATATCACCACCCGCCGCTCGGGCAGCCGCGTCGCGCTGGTGGTACGCGACAGCGGCGCGGGCTTCCCGGTCGACGTGCTGCCGCGGGCCTTCGAACCGTATTTCACGACCCGGCCCCACGGTTCCGGTCTCGGCCTTGCCATCGTCAAGAAGATCATCGACGAACACGGCGGAGACATACGCATCACCAATCGCGAGGGCGGAGGCGCGGAGATACGCGTGCGCCTGCGCACAGAACGAGTCACTGAGAAGAACTAGACCATCATGGCAAAGATCCTGATCGTTGATGACGAGATCGGCATCCGAGAACTGCTCTCCGAGATCCTGCGCGACGAGGGCCACGACGTGCTGCTGGCCGAGAACGCCGGCGCGGCCCGCAACATCCGCAACGAGCTGTGCCCCGACCTGGTGCTGCTCGACATCTGGATGCCCGATTCCGATGGCATATCCCTGCTGAAAGAATGGTCCGCCAACGGCCAGCTCAAGATGCCGGTGATCATGATGTCCGGCCACGGCACGATCGACAGCGCGGTCGAGGCCACCCGCATCGGCGCGCTGGATTTTCTCGAGAAGCCGATCGCGCTGCAGAAGCTGCTGGCCTCGGTCAAGCGCGGCCTGGCCCACCGCGCGATGCCCACCGCGCCGCGCCATCCCACGCTGGCCGCGCTGACCCGTTCGCTGGCGATGCGCGACCTGCGCCGCCGGCTGGCCCAGTTGAGCGAGGGTTCGCGCTCGATCCTGCTCAGGGTCGGCTCCGGCAGCCTGGCCGAGCTGGCCGCGCGCAGCATACAGAACAACGCCGGCGCCTGGCTCGACCTGTCCACGCAGCCCGGCCAGCTCGACGGCGAGCAGCTCGGCACGCTGCACGCCGGCACGGTCTTCGTGCCCGAACTGCTGCGCCTGACCCGACCGCAGCGCCTGAACCTGACCTTCCTGCTCGACCGGCTGGAACGCTACCAACTGCACCTGGTGGTGGCCACCGAACACGGCCGCGAAGAATTCCAGGCCGACGGCTGGGATCCGGCGCTGGTGGAGCGCCTGTTCGAAACCAGCCTGCCGCTGCCCGGCTTGGCCGACATCAAGGACGACATCCCGGAGCTGGCCGGCCTGATCCTGCAGCAACTGATCGAGGCCGGCGAGGTGCCGATGCGGCGCCTTTCCAGTGCGGTGCTCAACATGCTGCGCACCCACGGCTGGCCCGGCGGCTACCCGGAGCTGCACGCCACCGTGAAGTCGCTGGCGCTCGCCAGCCTGGACCAGGAAATCGACATCGACGACGCCAGCGCGCTGCTGTCCGAGATCCAGTCCGCCGACAACGGCACGCCGCTGTCGCTCGACCAGCCGCTGCGCGAGGCGCGCGAGGAGTTCGAGCGCTTGTACTTCCGTCACCACCTGCGGCTGGAGGGCGGCAACATGACCCGCCTGGCCGAAAAGACCGGCGTCGAGCGCACCCACCTCTACCGCAAACTCAAGCAGTTGGGCCTGAGCGCCTCCCGCAAGAGCGAGGAATGATCCGGCGAGGCAACTGTGCTGCGCTGCAACAATAATTTCCAAGCCGGCCGCGTCGGGCGTAGAATCCGGCGGTCGCCGCCGCAACACACGGACACAGCGTGAAGATCATCATCCTCGGGGCCGGCCAGGTCGGCTCCTCGGTCGCGGAGAACCTCGTCTCCGAAGCGAACGACATCACCGTGGTCGACACCGATCCGATCCTGCTGCAGGCCATGCAGAACAAGCACGACCTGCGCAGCGTCGTCGGCAACGCCGCCTCGCCGCACGTGCTCGCCCAGGCCGGCGCCGAAGACGCCGACCTGCTGATCGCGGTCACCCAGTCGGACCAGACCAACCTGTGCGCCTGCAAGATCGCCAAGTCGGTGTTCAACCTGCCGACCCGCATCGCGCGGCTACGCTCGGCGGACTACGTGGACCACCCGGAGCTCTTGTCCGAGAGCAACTTCGCGGTGGATTTCTCGATCTGCCCGGAACAGATCGTCACCGACTACATCGGCAAGCTGATCCGCTTCCCGACCGCGCTGCAGGTGCTGGAGTTCGCCCACGGCAAGCTGAGCCTGGTGGCGGTGCGGGCATTCGAGGGCGGGCCGCTGGTGGACCAGCCGATCACCGAACTGCGCAAGCACAAGCCGCTGCTGGAGGCCCGCATCGCGGCGATCTACCGCAAGGAGCACGCGATCATTCCGAGCGGCAACACCGTCATCGAACACGGCGACGAGGTCTTCTGTCTGGCGCCGAGTTCCCACATCCGCGAGGTGATGCGCGAATTGCGTCGCCTCGAAAACCCGATCCGCCGCATCATGATCGCCGGCGGCGGCAACATCGGCTACCGGCTGGCCCGCGCCATCGAGGACCGCTACGAGGTCAAGGTCATCGAGCGCGGCGCAGTGCGCACCGGCTTCCTGGCGGTCAACCTGAAGCACACCCTGGTGCTGCAGGGCGACGCCACCGACGAGGACCTGCTGGCCGGCGAAAATATCGAGGACATGGACATGTTCCTCGCGCTGACCAACGACGAGGAAGACAACATCATGGCCGCCTCGCTGGCCAAGCGGATGGGCGCGCGCCGCACGCTGGCGCTGATCAACCGCAGGAGCTATGTCGACCTGGTACAGGACGGCGGCCGCATCGACATCGCGATCTCGCCGGCGCAGACCTCGATCGGCACGCTGCTGGCCCACGTCCGCCGCGGCGACGTGGCGGCCGTGCACAGCCTGCGCCGCGGCGCCGCCGAAGCGCTCGAGGTGGTCGCCCACGGCGACGCCAAGACCTCCAAGGTGGTCGGCCGCCGGGTGGACGAGATCGACCTGCCGCATGGCGTGACGATCGGCGCGATCGTGCGCGAGACCGGCCAGCAGCGGCTGATCCACCGCGACGCCCAGCCCATCATGCAGCCCGAACGCGAAGTGCTGATCGCCCACCACGACACGGTGATCGAGTCGGAGGACCACGTCATCGTGTTCTGCGTCTCGAAGAAACAGGTCGCCAAGGTCGAGAAGCTGTTCCAGGTCGGCTTCGGCTTCTTCTGACATCGTGCGCCGCCTCAACCACCTGCTGTCGATCTTCCGCGTCCTGTCGCTGATCGTCGGCATCTTCGGCGCCACGATGGTGGCCCCGATCTCGATCTCCTGGTGGCGCCACGAAGCCGCCGAGACGGTGTTCGACGAAGCCTTCCTGCTGACGCTCGGCACCTCGCTGGTGATGTGGTGGATGTCACGCCACCACGGC
>JBNLET010000154.1:0-19802 GCA_050305135.1 Rhodocyclaceae bacterium
GACCCGCGCCCACCGCACCGTGGCGCTGGCCCACCTGGGCCGGCTCGACGAGGCGGCCGAATCGGCGCGGCGCCTGCTGCTCGAGATGCCGGGTTTCTCGCTGCGCTTCGCGCGCGACAAGCTGTTCTACCTGCGCGAAGCGGAGCAGATCGAGCACTACATCGAGGGCTTGCGGCTGGCCGGCCTGCCGGCGCACTGAGCGGCGCCGGCAGGCCGCCGATCAGCCGGGCTCGCGCGGCACCGGCAGGCGGCATTCGTCCTTGACGACCTCCATCGCCACGTAGGTGTGGGTCTGCTTGAGGCAGGGCAGCGCCGAGATCTTCTCGCCCATCACGCGGCGGTACTGATCGATGCCCCGGGTGCGGACCGTAAGCAGGTAGTCGAAGTCGCCGGCGATCATGTGGCAGGACTCGATCTCCGGGATCTTCCTCACCGCCTCGTTGAAACGACGCAGATCGTTCTCGGTGGTACTGCTCAGCAGCACCTGCACGACCACGATATGGGCGACCCCCATCGCATACGGATCCAGTTCGGCATGGTAGCCGCGGATCACGCCGCTGCGCTCCAGCCGCCTGACCCGTTCTGCGCAAGGTGTCTTGGTCAGGCCGACGCGGCGCGACAGTTCGACCATCGAGAGCCGGGCGTCGGCCTGCAGTTCGGTCAGTATCTTTAGATCGATTCGATCCATGGCGATGTAGTCCGATCGTCTGGAAATCGGGAAAATTTTAGCCTAAGTGTCTAGCAGAAACCGATTTTTGGAGCCAAGGACTGCTGTATTTGACCAAAAATATAGATCAACGAAATCGCGGCCCCGACGGCCGCGAAGTGCAAGGAGCCCATTGACGTGAACGCACCCGCCGTCCGCCCGGATCCGACTCGTGCCGCCCTGCCCGCCGCGGCCCGCAGCGCGTCGAGGCTCGCCATCGAGGCCGCCTGGCGCCTCGATGAGCCGGTCTGCGTGCCGCCCCTGCTGGACGAGGCACGGCTCGGCGCGGAAGAGCGCGGGCGCGTCGAAGCGCTGGCGTCGTCGCTGGTGCGCGAGCTGCGGTCCAATCGCACCCGCTCCAGCGGCGTCGACGCGCTGATGAAGGAATTCGCGCTGTCCTCGCAGGAAGGCGTCGCGCTGATGTGCCTGGCCGAAGCGCTGCTGCGGGTGCCGGACCGCACCACCGCCGACCGCCTGATCCGCGACAAGCTGGCGCGTGGCAACTGGCGCGCCCACCTGGGCCACAGCCCGTCGCTGTTCGTGAACGCCGCCACCTGGGGCCTGCTGATCACCGGCAGGCTGGTGTCCACCCATAGCGACGAAGGGCTGTCCACCGCGCTGACCCGGCTGCTGGCGCGCGGCGGCGAGCCGCTGATCCGCAAGGGCATGGACCTGGCGATGCGCATGCTGGGCGAACAGTTCGTCACCGGCCGCGACATCGACGAGGCCCTGGACAGGGGGTGCGCGCTGGAAAAGCGCGGCTACCGCTATTCCTTCGACATGCTCGGCGAGGCCGCCATGACGGCCGCGGACGCCGCCCGCTACCTGGCCGCCTACGAGGGCGCGATCGCCGCGATCGGCAACGGCTCGAAAGGCCGCGGCGTGATCGACAGCAACGGCATCTCGGTCAAGCTGTCGGCGCTGCACCCGCGCTACGTCTGGAGCCAGCGCGACCGGGTGGTGTCGGAACTGCTGCCGGTGCTGAAGAGCCTGTGCCTGCAGGCGTGCCGGCACGAAATCGGCCTCAACATCGACGCCGAGGAAGCGGAGCGGCTCGACATCTCGCTCGACCTGCTGGAAGCGCTGGCACAGGATCCGGCGCTGGCCGGATGGCAGGGGCTGGGCTTCGTCGTGCAGGCCTACCAGAAGCGCGCACCGGCCGTCATCGACCATGTCGTCGCGCTAGCGCGCGAAACCAGCCGACGGCTGATGATCCGGCTGGTCAAGGGTGCCTACTGGGACGCCGAGATCAAGCGCGCACAGCAGGACGGGTTGGCCGGCTACCCGGTATATACGCGCAAGGCCTACACCGACGTCGCCTACCTGGCCTGCGCGCGCCGCCTGCTCGCCGCGCGGGACGCGGTCTATCCGCAGTTCGCGACCCACAACGCCCATACCATGGCCGCCGTGATGACGATGGCCGGCAGCGGCTGGCAGGCCGGCGACTACGAGTTCCAGTGCCTGCACGGCATGGGCGAACCGCTCTACGACCAGATCGTCGGCCATCCCGAGCGCCACCGCCTGGTGCGGATCTACGCCCCGGTCGGCGACCACCAGACCCTGCTCGCCTACCTGGTCCGCCGGCTGCTCGAAAACGGTGCCAACTCGAGCTTCGTCAATCGCATCGTGGACGAGCGGGTGCCGGTCGCCGAGCTGGTCGCCGACCCGGTCGAACTGGCGCGCCCGCTGGGCGGCTCGCCGCATCCGCGCATACCGCTGCCACGCGAACTGTACGGGCCGGAGCGGCCGAATTCCGACGGGCTCGACCTGGCCAGCGAAGCCGAACGTGCCCGCGTCGGCGCCGTGCTGGCCGACAGCCGGCAGCATGCACCGATCGCCCGCTGGGCCGAATCGAGCGGCAGCGAGGACGGCCTGCCGGTGAGGAATCCGGCGGACCGCTCGGAAACGGTCGGCCTGGTCGTCGAAGCAAACCGGGCCGAACTGGCCCAGGCACTGGACGCGGCCAGCGGCGCGGCGGCGGCCTGGGCCGCGACCCCGGCCGCCCAGCGCAGCGATTGCCTGCGCCGTGCGGCCGATCTGATGGAAGCCGAAACCCACGCGCTGATCGCGCTGGCGGTGCGCGAAGCGGGCAAGAGCTGGGCCAACGCGGTTGCCGAGGTGCGCGAGGCGGTGGATTTCCTGCGCTACTACGCGGCCCGCGCACAGGACTTCGATCCGGCCTCGCACGTGCCGCTCGGACCGGTGGCGTGCATCAGTCCGTGGAACTTCCCGCTGGCGATCTTCTGCGGCCAGGTGTCGGCCGCGCTGGCCGCCGGCAACCCGGTGCTCGCCAAGCCGGCCGAGCAGACCCCGCTGATCGCCGCCGCTGCCGTCGCACTGCTGCACCGGGCCGGCATACCGCGGCAGGTGTTGCAGTTGCTGCCCGGCCGCGGCGAGACGGTCGGCGCCGCGCTGGTCGGCGACGAGCGCGTGCGCGGCGTGATGTTCACCGGCTCGACCGAAGTGGCCCGGCTGATCAACCGCACGCTGGCCGGGCGCGACGGCGAGGTACCGCTGATCGCCGAGACCGGCGGCCAGAACGCGATGATCGTCGACTCGACCGCGCTGCCCGAACAGGTGGTGGCCGACGTGCTGGCTTCGAGCTTCGATTCGGCCGGCCAGCGCTGCTCGGCGCTGCGGCTGCTGTGCCTGCAGCAGGAGATCGCCGACGTGACGCTCGAGATGCTGCGCGGCGCGATGGAGGAGTTGCGCATCGGCGATCCGGCCGACGTGCGCAGCGACGTCGGACCGGTGATCGACGCCGAAGCGCGCGACGGACTGGAGGCCCACGTCGCCGCGATGCGGGCCGCCGGCGCCCGCGTCAGCCGGCTGCCGCTGCCGCAGAGCTGCAGCGGCGGGACGTTCGTGGCACCGACCATCATCGAGCTGGACGACATCGAACTGCTGAAGCGCGAGCAGTTCGGACCGATCCTGCACGTCGTGCGCTTCGACGCAAACGCGCTCGACGACTTGATGACACGCATCAATGCCAGCGGCTACGGACTGACGATGGGCATCCATTCGCGCATCGACGAAACCGTGGCCCGCGTCCGCGCCCGGGCTCACGTCGGCAACCTGTACGTCAATCGCAACATCATCGGCGCGGTGGTCGGCGTCCAGCCGTTCGGCGGCGAGGGACTGTCCGGCACCGGCCCGAAGGCCGGCGGGCCGCTCTACCTGCACCGGCTGCTGCAGCGCAGCCCCGCGCCGGCGCCGGCCGCCGGCGCGCTGGCGCTCGACACCTCGCCGCTGCCGCCGGCCTTCGAGGCACTGGCCGAATGGCTGGAAGCCGGCGGCCGCGCCTACTTCGACGGCGACCAGCTGTCCCGCCTGCGCGACGTCGCCGACGCCTGCCGGGCCGGCGTGCTGGCCGGCAGCTGCCTGACGCTGCCGGGCCCGACCGGCGAGGACAACCGCCTGTACTTCGTACCGCGCGGCACGCTGGCGGCCCTGTCGATGAACCGGGCCGGACTGCTGCACCAGATCCTGGCCGCGACCGCCAGCGGCAACCGGCTGGTGCTGGCGCCGACCGACGAGAACCGGGCCCTGGTCGCGGCCCTGCCGGCATCGGTGCAGGGCTGCGTCGAATGCGTCGCCGACTGGTTCGAGCGGCCGATCGGCGCGCTGCTGCTGGACGGACCCGATGCCTTCGCGCGCGACTGGCGGGCGCGTCTGGCCGAGCGCGGCGGCCCGCTGCTGCGCCTGCTGCGCCCGAATCCCGACTACGACATGAGCGCGCTGGTGCACGAACGGACGGTTACGATCAACACCACCGCCGCCGGCGGCAACGCCAGCCTGATGGCGATGGGCGCCTGAAAACGATGAGCCGGGCGCGGCAAACGTCAATGCCGCCCCGGACCGCGATGCAGTTATGCTCCCTCCCGGTCGCCCGGCCGGGACCCGAACAACCATCGGCCGCCACGGCCAGTACCCACCAAAGGAGGAACTCAACGATGAAGAAGACCCTGTTCGCCGCCGCCGTCGCCGCTTTCGGCACGCTGGCCCAACCCGCCCTGGCCGAACTGCCGGTGGCCATCGCCGGCCCGATGACCGGCCAGTACGCCTCGGCCGGCGACCAGATCCGCAAAGGCGCGGAAATGGCGATCGCCGACATCAATGCGCGCGGCGGCGTGCTGGGCGAGAAGCTCGCGCTGGAGGTGGGCGACGACGCCTGCGATCCGAAGCAGGCGGTGTCGGTGGCCAACACGATGGTAAACAAGGGCATCGTCTTCATGCACGGACACTGGTGCTCGAGTTCGACCATCCCCGCCTCCGACGTCTACAACGAGGCCGACATCCCGATGGCGACGGTGTCCACCAATCCCAAGGTCACCGAGCGCGGGCTGCAGAACATCTTCCGCATCATGGGCCGCGACGACCAGCAGGGCATGGTGGCCGGCACCTATCTGGCCGAGCACTTCAAGGGCAAGAAGATCGCCGTGGTGGACGACAAGAGCGCCTACGGCAAGGGTCTGGCCGACGAGATCGCCAAGGCGATGAGCGCCAAGGGCGCCAAGCCGGCGCTGCGCGAATCGATCACCGCCGGCGAGAAGGACTACTCGGGCCTGGTCACCAAGCTGAAGCGCGACGGCGTCGAGGTGATGGCCTACGGCGGCTACCACACCGAGGTGGCGCTGATCCTGCGCCAGGCCCAGCAGGCCGGCCTCGACCTGACCGTGATGGGCGGCGACACGATGACCAACTCCGAGCTCGTCACCGCCGCCGGGCCGGCCTCCGACAAGGTGATGTTCACGTTCTCGCCGGATCCGCGCAAGAACCCGGCCGCCGCACCGGTGGTGGAGAAGTTCCGCGCCGCCAAGATCGAGCCCGAGGGCTACGTGCTATACGCCTACGCGGCGATGCAATTGTTCGAACAAGCCGCCAAGAGCGCCGGCAGCACCAAGTACGCGGCGCTCGAAAAAGCCATGCGCGGCGGCAGCTTCGATACCGTCATCGGCACGCTGTCCTTCGACGCCAAGGGCGACCAGAAGGCGCCGGGCTTCGTCGTGTACCAGTGGCACGGCGGCAAGTACGACTACGTCAACTGAGGCCTGACGCGGGCCGCCCGGCATTGCGGGCGGCCCTCACCCATGGCGGGCCACCGCGCAGCAGGCCTGCCCACGTCTCCATAGCGGCTTCGTGGCCACCCCTGCGGTGGCCGCGAAGACCCTCACGGATAGGGAGTCCTCGTGGCCTACGCACTCCAGCAACTGATCAACGGGCTGACGCTCGGCGCCATGTACGGCCTGATCGCGATCGGCTACACGATGGTGTACGGCATCATCGGCATGATCAACTTCGCCCATGGCGACATCTTCATGGTGAGCGCCTTCATTGCGGTCACCTGCTTCACGCTGCTCGCCGCCGCCGACGTCAGCTCGATTCCGCTGGCGCTGACCTTCGTGCTGGTGGTGACGATCTTCTTCACCTCCGCCTACGGCTGGGCGGTCGAGCGGGTCGCCTACCGGCCGCTGCGCGGATCGACCCGGCTGGCGCCGCTGATCTCGGCGATCGGCATGTCGATCTTCCTGCAGAACACCGTGCAGCTCACCCAGGGGGCCCGCGTCAAACCGATCCCGCCGGTGATCGAGGGCGGCATCGAGCTGTGGCGCGCGGCGGATTTCACAGTCCAGATCGGCTGGAGCCAGCTGCTGATCATCGTCGTCACGCTGCTGCTGATGCTGGCCTTCACCTGGATGATCACGCAGACGCCGTTCGGCCGGCAGCAGCGCTCGTGCGAGCAGGACCGCACGATGGCGGCGCTGCTCGGCGTGAACGTGGACCGCACGATCTCGCTGACCTTCATGCTGGGTGCATCGCTGGCCGCGGTCGCCGGCGTGATGGTCACCGTCTACTACGGCGTGGTGGATTTCTTCATCGGCTTCCTGGCCGGCATCAAGGCCTTCACCGCGGCGGTGCTGGGCGGCATCGGCTCGCTGCCTGGCGCAATGCTGGGCGGCCTGCTGATCGGGCTGATCGAATCCTTCTGGGCCGCCTACCTGTCGGCCGAGTACAAGGACGTGGCCACCTTCGGCATCCTCTGCCTGGTGCTGATGCTGCGCCCCTCCGGCCTGCTCGGACGGCCCGAAGTGGAGAAGGTGTGATGAGCGCGGTCGTCTTCGCCCACCAAGGCATGAGCCCCGCCGAGCGCCTGCGCGACGCCGGCTGGGTGGCCTTCGTCGCGCTGATCCTGGGCATTCCGATGATCGGTCTGACCACCGTCGATGCCGGCGGCCGGCTGGAGGTCGCGAGCCGCTTCGGCATGCTGGCGCTGTTCGTCGCCGTGGCCTTCGCCGGGCGCATCGTGCTGCGCTACGCGCTGGACCGCATGCGCGCCCGCAGGCTGGCCCGCCTGCGTGCCGCCGACGAGGAGGAGCAGGCCGGCCAGGCGCTGGCCCAGCGCATCGTCACCGGCCTGGGCTGGTTCGCGCTCGGTACCGCGGTCGCGCTGCCGCTGCTGTTCTCCGGCAACCGCTACGTGGTCGACACCGCCACGACGGTATTGATCTACGTGATGCTGGGCTGGGGCCTCAATGTGGTGGTCGGCCTGGCCGGCTTGCTCGACCTCGGCTACGTGGCCTTCTACGCGGTCGGCGCCTACAGCTATGCGCTGCTGTCCACGCAGTACGGCTGGAGCTTCTGGCAGGCGCTGCCGGTCTCGGGCGCGCTGGCGGCGAGCTTCGGCATCCTGCTCGGCTACCCGATCCTGCGCCTGCGCGGCGACTACCTGGCCATCGTCACGCTCGGCTTCGGCGAGATCGTGCGCATCATCCTGGTGAACTGGACCGAGTTCTCGGGCGGCCCGAACGGCATCAGCTCGATCCCGCGGCCGAATCTGTTCGGCCTCGAGTTCTCGCGCCGCGTGCCCGAGGGCAGCGAGAGCTTTGCGGGCTTCTTCGGCCTCGACTACTCGCCGATGCAGCGGCTGATCTTCCTCTACTACCTGATCCTGCTGCTGGCGCTGCTGACCAACGTGTTCGTCTCGCGGCTGCGCAAGCTGCCGGTCGGGCGGGCCTGGGAAGCCCTGCGCGAGGACGAGATCGCCTGCCGCGCGATGGGCATGAACACCACCAACATCAAGCTCTCCGCGTTCGCGATCGGTGCGATGCTGGGTGGCTTCGCCGGCGTCTTCTTCGCCGCCCGGCAGGGCTTCATCTCGCCCGAGAGCTTCGTCTTCACCGAGTCGGCGACCGTGCTGGCGATCGTCGTGCTGGGCGGCATGGGCTCGCAGATGGGCGTCGTGCTGGCGGCCACGCTGCTGGTGCTGATCCCGGAGTTCGGCCGCAATTTCGCCGAGTACCGGATGCTGCTGTTCGGCGCCGCGATGGTGCTGATCATGGTCTGGAAACCGGGCGGCCTGCTCGCCCACCGGGAGCCGACGCTGCGCCTGGCGGAAGAGGCCGCAGGGCGGGAGGGCCGGCCATGAACACCCTGCTTTCGGTCAGAAACCTGACCATGCGCTTCGGCGGCCTGACCGCCATCGACGACTTGTCGCTGGAAGTGCCGGCCGGCAAGATCACCGGCATCATCGGGCCGAACGGCGCCGGCAAGACCACGCTGTTCAACTGCCTGACCGGCTTCTACAAGCCCACCAGCGGCACGCTTCGACTGGCCCACCCGCAACGCGGCGAGGTCCGGCTCGAGGCGCTGGCCAGCCACAAGGTGGTGCGCGACGCGCAGGTGGTGCGCACTTTCCAGAACATCCGGCTGTTTCCGAAGATGACGGTGCTGGAGAACCTGATCGTGGCCCAGCACAACGTCTTGCAGCGGGCTTCGAAATTCTCGCTCGCCGGCCTGTTCGGCCTCGCGGCTTACCGCCGGGCCGAGGCCGCGGCGATCGAGCGCGCCGCCACCTGGCTGACGCGGCTCGATCTGGCCCAGTTGGCGAATCACGCCGCCGGCGACCTGCCCTACGGCATCCAGCGCCGCATCGAGATCGCCCGCGCGCTGTGCGTCGAGCCGGTGCTGCTGTGCCTGGACGAGCCGGCGGCCGGCCTCAATCCGCGCGAATCGGCCGAACTGAACGAATTGCTGCTGCACCTGTGCCGCGAGCGCGGCATCGCGATCCTGCTGATCGAACACGACATGAGCGTGGTGATGAACGTCTCCGACCACATCGGCGTGATCAGCTACGGCCGCAAGATCGCCGAAGGCACGCCGGAGTTCGTCAAGCACGATCCGCAGGTGATCAAGGCCTACCTGGGCGAAGACGACGAGGAGGCCGCGGCATGATGCTGACGATGCAGGGCGTGCACGCCCACTACGGACACATCCATGCGCTGCGGGGCATCGACGTGGAGGTGCAGGTCGGCGAGATCGTGACGCTGATCGGTGCCAACGGCGCCGGCAAGTCCACGCTGATGATGAGCCTGTTCGGCAATCCGCGCGCCAGCGCCGGGCGCATCGTCTTCGACGGCGAGGACATCACCGCGCTGCGCACCCACGAAATAGCCCATCGCGGTATCTCGCTGGTGCCCGAGGGCCGCCGCATCTTCCCGCGCATGACGGTGCTGGAGAACCTGCAGATGGGTGCCGGCTTCAGCGCCGCGGACAACTTCGAGGCCGACGTGGCCCGCGTCTTCGCGATGTTCCCGATCCTCGACGAACGCCGCTCGCAGCGTGCCGGCACGCTGTCGGGCGGCGAGCAGCAGATGTTGGCGATCGGCCGCGCGCTGATGAGCCGGCCCAAGCTGCTGCTGCTCGACGAGCCGTCGCTCGGCCTGGCGCCGATCTACATCCGCCGCATCTTCCAGATCGTGCGCGAACTGAACCGCGACCACGGCATGACGATCCTGCTGGTCGAGCAGAACGCCAACCAGGCGCTGCGCGTCGCCCACCGCGGCTACGTGCTGCAGCACGGCGAGATCACCCTCGCCGGCAGCGGCGAACAACTGCTGGCGAGCCCCGAGGTGCGGGCGGCCTATCTCGAAGGAGGCGGGCACGGCTGACGCCGGGCGGGCCCCGGCGGCCCGCCCCGCCCTGACCAAGGATGCAAGTTCAAGGCTCTTCGCCGCCGCGCTGGCTGCCTTTCCTGGTGCTCGCGATAGGACTCCTCGCGGTATCGCTCGGCGCGATCCTGGCACGCCTGGCCCAGGCCGAAACGGTTCCGTCGCTGGTCGTGGCAAGCTGGCGGCTGGGCCTCGCGGCGCTCGTCGTGACGCCAGTCGCGCTGCTGCAGTCGCGACGCGAGCTGCTGGCCCTGAACCGCCGCCAAATGGCGATGGCGCTGGCGGCGGGCTTCTTTCTGGCACTGCACTTCGCCACCTGGATCACCTCGCTCGAGTACACCTCGGTGGCTTCCAGTACCGCGCTGGTGACCACCAATCCGCTGTGGATCGGCCTGGCGGCCTTCGCGCTGTTCGGCGAACGGCCGCACCGGCTGATGGTCGGCGGCATCGCGCTGTCGCTGGCCGGCAGCCTGCTGATCTTCTGGAGCGACAGCCGCAATGCCGCGGCCGGACAACAGCCGCTGCTCGGCAACGCGCTGGCGCTGGCCGGCAGCTGGTGCTTCTCGGCCTACCTGCTGATCGGGCGCCGGCTGCGGGCAGGCCTCGGCCTGCCGGCCTACATCTGGCTCGCCTACGGCGCCGCGGCGCTGATCCTGATCTCGGCCAGTGGCGCGGCAGGCGAGCCGCTGCTGGACCATTCGGCCGCCGCCTGGCTGGTACTGGCCGGCATGGCGCTGGGCCCGCAACTGCTTGGCCACACCGCCTACAACTGGTCGCTGCGCCACGTCTCGGCGACCCTCGTGGCGGTGGTGACGCTGGGCGAGCCGTTATGCAGTGCGGTGATGGCCTGGATCTTCTTCGGCGAGGGTTTCGCGCCGCTGCAGTTCGCCGGCTTCTGCCTGCTGCTGGGCGGCATCTACCTGGCCGCCCGCGGCGAGGCCCGGCGCGCCGCTCAGGGCTGATCGAGCTCGCCCAGGTAGCGGGCCAGATGGGCCCGCCCACGCACCGTGCTGGCCACCAGCCAGACCGCCACGACGCCGGCGCAGATCGCAACGAACGCGAAGGCACGCGGCAGGAACAGGCCCACCAGGGCCAGCACCAGCGACACGATGGCGGCGGCGAGCAGCGCATTGCGCAGCACGTTGCGCCGCATCGAGGCGACCTGGGCGCGCGAGTCGATGCCGGCCGCGACCAGGGCGGACCTCAGCTCCTGGTAGTCGCGTTCGTTCTTGGCCGCGCTGCGGCCGAAGGGATCATCCAGGCTCATGCCGCGCAGTCGGCCTCGGCGGCGAGCGGCAGCAGGGTTTCGGCCAGCCGCAGCCAGTAGCCGACGCCGCGCGGGATGATGTCGTCGTTGAAGTCGTAGTTCGGGTTGTGCAGCGTGCAGCCGCCCTCGCCCGGCCCGTTGCCGATCCAGACGTAGGCACCGGGCCGCTGCAGCAGGAAGAACGAGAAATCCTCCGCCCCCATGCTCGGCTTCATGTCGGTGCGCACCGCGGCCGTACCGGCCACCTCGCCGGCCACCCGCGCGCACACCGCAGCCTCGTCGGCGCTGTTGATCGTCGGCGGGTAGCCGCGGTGGTACTTGAACGTGACGTTGGCGCCGAAGCTCGCGCCGATGCCGGCGCAGATGCGCTGCATGGCCTGCTCGACGCGGTCCTGCACGTCGGGTCGGAAGGCCCTGACGGTACCGCCCAGCGTGGCCCGGTCCGGGATCACGTTGTTGGCCTCGCCGGCATGGAAGCGGGTGACCGAAACCACCACCGGATCGAGCGGATCGACGATGCGGCTGGCAACGGTCTGCAGCGCCTGCACCAGCGCGGCGCCGGCCGCCAGCGGATCGATGCCGAGATGCGGCATCGCGGCGTGGGCGCCGTGGCCGCGGATTTCCACCTCGAAGTGGTCGGCGCTGGCCATCACCGGGCCGGCATGCACGGCGAAACTGCCGGCCGGCAGGCCGGGCCAGTTGTGCATGCCGAACACCGCGTCCATCGGGAAGCGCTCGAACAGGCCGTCCTCGATCATCTCGCGGCCACCGCCGTCGCCCTCCTCGGCCGGCTGGAAGATCAGATGCACGGTGCCGTCGAAACGGCAATCGCCGGCCAGCAGCTGCGCTGCCCCGAGCAGCATCGTGGTGTGGCCGTCGTGGCCGCAGGCATGCATCCGGCCCGGGTGGCGCGAGTGATGCGGGAAGCTGTTGCGCTCGGTGATCGGTAGCGCGTCCATGTCGGCCCGCAGGCCGATCGCACGGCCCGAGGTGCCCTTGCGCACGACGCCGACCACGCCGGTGCGGCCGATGCCGCGGTAGGTCTCGATGCCGAGCTGCTCGAGGCGCTGGGCCACCAGTTCGGCGGTGCGGTGTTCCTCGAAGGCGAGTTCCGGATGGGCATGGATGTCGCGCCTCAGCGCGGAAAGCGAGGACTGCAGATCCTGGATGGCTTGCTCGGTGTTCATTTGCGTTCTTCCGGCCGGTACCGCGGGGCAAGGCATTGCTGGCGATTATCGACCACTGTGGACTGCCGAAATAGCTTTCGCAACGCAGCCGTCGCAAAATGCCTCACCGCGGTGCAGGATTCGATCCCCTTGCACCGCGAGCGGCCATCGACCCGTGCCGCCCGCGGCCAATGGACGGTCCCGCGGTCCGTGGTCTGGTCCTTGCTATTTGCTTGCGGAACAACCCCACAAGAGGCAACCCATGTCCATCCACGTGGCGCTCCATCACGTCACCCGCTACGAGTACGACCGGCCGATCAAGCTGGGCCCGCAGATCATCCGTCTGCGCCCCGCGCCTCACAGCCGCACCCGCATCCTGTCCTACTCGATGCGGATCAAGCCCGAAGAGCACTTCATCAACTGGCAGCAGGACCCGCAGTCGAACTACCAGGCACGCCTGGTGTTTCCGAACAAGACGAGCTGCTTCCACATCGAGGTGGACCTGGTCGCCGAGATGGCGGTGCACAACCCGTTCGATTTCTTCCTCGAGCCGCGCGCCGAACATTTCCCGATCAGCTACGAGGAGTGGCAGAGCGAGGAACTGGCGCCGTTTCGCAAGAAGATCGCGCCGACGCCGCTGTTCGCCGACTACCTGGCCGGCGTGCCGCGCGACAAGGTGCGCACGATCGACTTCCTGGTGGACCTGAACCGCAAGCTGCAGCAGCACATCGGCTACCTGATCCGCATGGAACCGGGCGTGCAGACGCCCGAGGAGACGCTCGCCACGCGCTCCGGCTCGTGCCGCGACTCCGGCTGGCTGCTGGTGCAGCTGCTGCGCCACCTGGGGTTCGCGGCGCGCTTCGTGTCCGGCTACCTGATCCAGCTCACGCCCGACGTCAAGTCGCTCGACGGCCCGTCGGGCCCGGAGAAGGATTTCACCGACCTGCACGCCTGGTGCGAGGTTTTCCTGCCGGGCGCCGGCTGGATCGGGCTGGATCCGACTTCCGGCCTGCTGGCCGGCGAGGGCCACATCCCGATCGCCTGCACGCCGGAACCCGGTTCGGCGGCGCCGGTCACCGGCGCGCTCGACAAGTGCGAGGTGGAGTTCGGCCACGAGATGTCGGTGTCGCGCATCTGGGAAGCGCCGCGCGTAACCAAGCCCTACAGCGACGCGCAGTGGCGGGAGATCGAGGCGCTCGGCCACCTGGTGGACGGCGAGCTGCGCACGATGGACGTGCGCCTGACCCAGGGCGGCGAGCCGACCTTCGTGTCGGTGGACGATCCGGACGGGGCCGAGTGGAACACCGACGCCATGGGACCGACCAAGAAGCTCTTGTCGGCCGAGCTCTACCACCGCCTGCGCGCCAAGTACGCGGCGCAGGGCCTGGTGCATTTCGGCCAGGGCAAGTGGTATCCGGGCGAGCAGTTGCCGCGCTGGTCGCTGAACTGCTTCTGGCGCAAGGACGGCCAGCCGATCTGGCAGAACCCCGATCTGATCGCCGACGAACGGGTCGGCGGCGTCGCCGACGAAGCGGTCGCGGGGCGCTTCCTGCGCGCGGTCGCCGAGCGGCTCGAGCTCGACTCGCGCTACGTCTTCGCGGCCTACGAGGACGTCTTCTACTACCTGTGGCGCGAACGCCGTCTGCCGGTGAACGTGGACCCGTTCGATTCGCGCATCGACGATCCGCTCGAGCGCGAGCGCCTGATGAAGCTGTTCACGCAAGGCCTGGACAAGGTGATCGGCCACATCCTGCCGATCGCGCGCAACACCGCCAGCGGCGCCTGGCAGACCGGCCCCTGGTTCCTGCGCAGCGAGCGCTGCTACCTGTTCCCGGGCGACTCCGCGATGGGCTACCGCCTGCCGCTGGATTCCCAGCCCTGGGCAGTCGAGGGCGACTACCCGTGGATCCACCAGCCGGATCCCTTCGACCACTACCCGCCGCTGCCCGCCCACGCCGACATCCGCCGCCAGTTCGGGCCCGGCAGCGTGCGCGGCGCCGCCGGCGAGTCGCGCCGGGCCGCGCTGGCCAGGATCGCCGGCCGGCCGGGCCCGGCCGGCCCGGCCGGCGAGTTCAATCCCGACGCCACCGCCGCGACCACCCGCCCCGAGCACCACAAGTCGGCCGGCTGGATCACCCGCAGCGCAATGTGCGCCGAAGCGCGCAACGGCGTGCTGTACATCTTCATGCCGCCGACCACGACGCTGGAGGACTACCTGGAACTGGTGGCGGCAATCGAGACCACCGCCGAGGAGCTGAACCAGCCGGTGCTGCTGGAGGGCTACGAGCCGCCGCGCGACCCGCGCCTGAAGCACTTCCGCATCACGCCGGACCCGGGCGTGGTGGAGGTCAACATCCACCCGGCGAGCGATTGGGACGAGCTGGTGGACCAGACCACCCACCTCTACGAATCGGCCCACTACTCGCGGCTGACGACCGAGAAGTTCATGCTCGACGGCCGCCACACCGGCACCGGCGGCGGCAACCACTTCGTGCTCGGCGGCGACACGCCGGCCGATTCGCCGTTCCTGCGGCGTCCCGACCTGCTGCGCAGCCTGGTCAGCTACTGGCACAACCACCCCAGCCTGTCCTACCTGTTCTCGGGCCTGTTCATCGGTCCCACCTCACAGGCGCCGCGGGTGGACGAGGCGCGCAACGACTCGCTCTACGAACTGGAGATCGCCTTCCGCGAGATGGAGCGCCAGTGCTCGCTGGGCCCCGACGGCTGCCCGCCGTGGATGGTGGACCGGCTGATGCGCAACCTCCTGATCGACGTCACCGGCAACACCCACCGGGCCGAGTTCTGCATCGACAAGATGTACTCGCCCGACGGCTCGACCGGCCGGCTCGGCCTGCTCGAACTGCGGGCCTTCGAGATGCCGCCGCACGCGCGCATGAGCCTGACCCAGCAACTGCTGCTGCGGGCCCTCGTCGCGCGCTTCTGGGAGCGCCCCTACGCGCCGCCGAAGCTGGCGCGCTGGGGCACCGAGCTGCACGACCGCTACCTGCTGCCGCACTTCGTCTGGCAGGACTTCTGCGACGTGGCCGAGGAAATGCAACTGGCCGGCTTCCCGATCCAGGCCGAGTGGTTCAAGCCGCACTTCGAGTTCCGCTTCCCGAAGTACGGCGACTACGCCGTCAAGGGCATGCAGATCGAGCTGCGCTCGGCGCTCGAACCCTGGCACGTGATGGGCGAACAGGGCAACGCCGGTGCCACGGTGCGCTTCGTCGATTCTTCGGTCGAGCGCGTCCAGGTCAAGGTCAGCGGCATGGCGCCGGACCGCTACCAGCTCACCTGCAACGGCCACGCGGTGCCGCTGCAGCCGACCGGCCGGGCCGGCGAGTTCGTCGCCGGCGTGCGCTACCGGGCCTGGCAGCCGCCGTCCTGCCTGCATCCGACGATCGGCACCGACGGGCCGCTGACCTTCGACCTGCTGGACGGCTGGATGAACCGCAGCCTGGGGGGCTGCCAGTACCATGTCTCGCACCCGGGCGGCCGCAGCTTCGACACCTTCCCGGTCAATGCCTTCGAGGCCGAAAGCCGGCGGCTGGCGCGCTTCTTCCGCATGGGCCACACTCCGGGCAGGATGGTGCCCGGTGAAGCGCAACACGGTAGCGAATTCGCCTTCACGCTAGACTTGCGCAATACCGACGCGTGAGCGCGTCCCCCCGGCGCCGGATCTCCGCGCCGGGCGGACACGCGACTCCGCCATGAACAGCCCCGGAGAGACGATGTCGCAGGAGATCCTGGCGACCTACCCGCACGCCCCGAACCGCTTCGACGAAATGCTCGACGCGCGCGGCGAGCCCCGCCCCCACTGGGCCCCCTTCGTCGATCGGCTGGAGGGTTTCTCGGCCGAGACGCTGGAGCGGCGCGCACGCTTCGTGCGCGAGTCGATCGAGGCCGACGGCGTCACCTACAACGTCTACCAGGATCCCGCCGGCCGCTCGCGCCACTGGCAGCTCGAGTTGCTGCCGCTGGTGCTCGACGCCGAGGAGTGGGCGCCGCTGGCCGATGCGCTGGCCCAGCGCGCGCGCCTGATGAACGCCATCCTGGTCGATCTGTACGGGCCCCAGTCGCTGATCGCCGAGGGCCTGATCCCGCCGGCGCTGGTGTTCGGACAGCATGCCTACCGCTGGCCCTGCCACGGCATCGCGCCGCCCGGCGGCATCTTCCTGCACCACTATGCGGCCGACCTGGCGCGGGCGCCGGACGGCGGCTGGTGGGTGCTCGGCGACCGCAGCCAGGGCCCTTCCGGCTCCGGCTACGCGCTGCAGAACAGGCTGATCCTGAAGCGCACCTTCCCGGATTCGTTCGGCGACATGCACGTGCAGCCGCTGGCCGCGTTCTTCCGCGCGGTGCAGGAGGGCCTGGCGCGCTTCGCGCCGACCGACGGCGAAGCGCCGCTGACCGTGCTGCTGACCCCCGGCCCCTACAACGAGACCTATTTCGAGCACACCTTCCTGTCGCGCTACCTCGGCTTCCCGCTGGTCGAGGGGCAGGACCTGACGGTGCGCGACGACACCGTCTACCTCAAGACGCTGCGCGGCCTGCGCCGCGTGCATGCGATCTACCGGCGGCTCGACGACGACTTCTGCGACCCGCTCGAACTGCGTTCCGACTCGGCCCTCGGCGTGCCGGGCCTGCTGCGCGCGGCGCGCGCCGGCCGGGTGCTGATCGCCAACGCGCTCGGCAGCGGTCTGCTCGAGACCGGCGCCCTGCTCGGCTTCCTGCCGGCCATCTCGCAGCGGCTGCTGGGCGAGCCGCTGAAGCTGCCGTCGGTGGCGAGCTGGTGGTGCGGCGAGGAGCCGGCGCTCGAATACGTGATCCGGCATTTCGACGAGCTGGTCATCAAGCCGGCCTTTCCGTCGATGCGCATGGAAGCGATCTTCGGCCACCAGCACAAGGGCGAATCGCGCCGCAAACTGCTCGAACGCATCGAGGCGCAACCGCACGCCTACGTGGCGCAGGAGTGGGTCCGCCTGTCGCAGGCGCCGGTGATCAGCCCGCGCCACAAGAAACGCATCCTGCCGCGCTCCTTCGGCATGCGCCTGTTCGCGGCGGCGACGCCGGAAGGCTATGCGGTGATGCCCGGCGCGCTGACCCGCGTCTCGCCGCGCGAGGGCGACGAGGTGGTGTCGATGCAGCGCGGCGGCCTGTCCAAGGACACCTGGGTGCGGGCCGACGGGCCGGTGGTCCGCAACACGCTGCTGAAGAGCCAGCTCGGCGTCATGGACCTGGTCTGCGCCGGCACCGAGATCCCGTCACGGGTCGGCGAGAACCTGTTCTGGATGGGACGCTACTCGGAGCGCTGCGAGATCAGCGCGCGCATGCTGCGGGCGCTGATGAACCGTGCCGGCGACATCGGTGACGAGGTCGGCGAAACGCTGCCGGGCCTGATCCATGCCAGCCGGGCGCTGGGCCTGCTGCCGATTCCGGACGAAGACGCCGACGAGCCCGAACCGGACCTGGAGAGCAGCCTGCTGGCGGCCGTCTCGGATCCGGGTCAGCCCGGCTCGCTGGTCGCCAACCTGTTCCGCCTGTCGAGTGCCGCCAGCCAGGTGCGCGAACGCCTGTCTTCGGACAACTGGCATGCGCTGTACCGGCTCGAGCAGCTGCTGCACAGCCGCGGCGAGGATTTCGACCAGGCCATGGAGATCCTCGACGAGGCGATGCAGGAGGTGATCGCGCTGGCCGGTTTCGCGATGGACGACATGACGCGCGACGAGGGCTGGGGCTTCCTGATCATCGGCCGGCGCATCGAACGCCTGGCCAGCCAGAGCGCGGTGCTGCAGGGCGTGCTGGGGGCGGAGCGCAAGCAAAGGGAGCGCTCGCTCGACTGGCTGCTCGAGACCGGCAACTCGATCGTCACCTACCGCGCCCGCTACCGCCGCTCGCCGGAGTTGCTGCCGGTGCTGCACCTGCTGGCGTTCGATGCCACCAACCCGCATTCGATCGCCTTCCAGCTCGAGAACCTGCGCCGCTACCTGCTGCGCAACACGCGCATGCTCGGGCAGCCGCGGCCGCTGCAGCTCGACATGGCGGCCGACCATCTGCATGCCTTCGACCTGACCCGCTTCGAAGCCGACGCCTGCGAGGATGCCTGCGCCGACCTGGCCGCGCTGCTGTACGACGTCGAGGGCGCGGCCTACGCGGTATCGGACGAGCTGCACCACCAGTACTTCTCCCACACCGCCCAGGCGGAGCGGATGGGAGGCTGGCAGTGAGCGCCGCCATCCGCTACCACCTGCGCCATGACACCCGCTACGAGTACGACCAGCCGGTGGGCGAGTCGCACCAGATGCTGCGGCTGGTGCCGCGGGACCTGCCGTGGCAGCGCACGCTCTCGCAACGCATCGAGATCGACCCGGAACCGACCCGCCAGAACGGCTTCATCGACGCCTTCGGCAATCGCGTGCGGACGATCGATTTCGAGACCGACCACCACTCGCTGATGATCCGGGCCGAGGCCTGGGTCGAATTGTCGCCGCGGAATCAGCCGGCGGCGGCGATCCTGCCCTGGCAGGACACCCGCCGTACGCTCGACTACGTGGCCGGCAAGCAGTACGGGCCGGAGCTGCTGGATGCCAGCCGCTTCCTGTTCGAGTCGCGCCACGTGCGCCTGAAGCGGGAATTCGCGGCCTATGCCGCCGACTGCTTCGGCGCGGCCGACTCGCTGCTCTCGGGCACGACGCGGCTGATGGCGCGAATCCACGACGATTTCACTTTCGATCCGGAAGCCACGACGGTGTCGACGCCGGTGACGGAAGTGTTCGAGACCAAGCGCGGCGTCTGCCAGGACTACGCCCACTTCATGATCTCCTGCCTGCGTTCGATCGGCCTGCCGGCCCGCTACATGAGCGGCTACCTGCTGACGCGGCCGCCGCCGGGCAAGCCGCGGCTGATCGGCGCCGACGCGACGCATGCCTGGGTGGCGGTGTACTGCCCCGGCGCCGGCTGGATGGAATTCGATCCGACCAACAACCTGCAACCGCAGCTGGAGCACATCGTGCTCGGCTGGGGACGCGACTTCGCCGACGTCTCGCCGCTGCGCGGCGTGCTGATCGGCGGCGGCAGCCACGACCCGGAAATCGAGGTCACCGTGGTGCCGGAATCCGACTTCCACCAGGTCTATCGCGAGGTCGAGGACGCGCCGACGCCGCTGCTGCCCGGCATCGACTGAGGCGCCGGCCGGCGCACGCGCCAGAACACCGGAAAGCGCGGCAGCCCGGCGGGCGTCAACTCGCGGTAGCGGTAGCTGACCTCGCTGCCGATGGCCGGCGGCTGCGCGCGCTGCCGGTCGCTCAGGCCGCTGCCGAGCCTGAACCGGTGGCCGGCGGCATCCCGCACCAGCAACGCGCCGACCCGGCCCGCGTGGCGCCCCCGCCCGGCGGTATAGCCGATCACGACGGCCTCGGCGTCGTACCACGGCTTGAGCTTCAGCAGCACGTCGCTGCGCCCGGTCAGGTAGGCTGCATCGGCACGATGCAGCATCAGCCCTTCGCCGCCGCCCGCCACGACCTCCTGCAGCCAGGACGCCAGCGCGGCGCGATCCTCCAGCCGCCGCTGTTCCACCGGACGCAGCCACGGCACGCCGGCCGCGGCGATCAAGCCGCGCAGGCGTTCGAGCCGCGCGTTGAAGTCGCCCTCGCCGCCGGGCAGCTCGAACACCATGTAGCGGACGCGCCGCCAGTCGCGATCGGCCGGCGACTGGC
>JBNLET010000155.1:0-16574 GCA_050305135.1 Rhodocyclaceae bacterium
AAGACCACCGTCAAGGAGATGTGCGCCGCCGTGCTGGGTGCCCAGGCGGCGCTCGACGGCGCCGATCCGGCCGTCTCGGTGCTCGCCACCGAGGGCAACCTGAACAACGACATCGGCCTGCCGCTGACCCTGTTGCGGCTCGGGCGCCGGCACCGCTACGCGGTGGTCGAGCTGGGCATGAACCAGCCCGGCGAGATCGAGACGCTGGCCGCCATCGCCGCACCGAGCGTGGCGCTGGTCAACAACGCCCACCGTGCGCACCTGCAGGGCCTGGGCGATCTGCGCGCTGTGGCCGAGGAAAAGGGCGCGATCTTCTCCGGCCTGCGCCAGGACGGCGTGGCGGTGATCAACGTCGACGACCCGCAGGCACCGCTGTGGCGCGCCCAGGCGGCAGGCCGCCGCCAACTCGGCTTCGGTCTGCAGCAGGGCGCCGACGTCGGCGCCGCTTACATCCTGAAAGCGCAAGGCGCCGAGCTGTCGGTGCACACTCCGGCCGGTGCGCTGAGCCTGGAACTGCTGGTGCCCGGCCGCCACAACGTCCTCAACGCGCTGGCCGCGATCGCCGCGACGATTGCCGCCGGCGCCGACCTCGAAGCGGTGCGCCGCGGCCTGGAAGCCTATGCCGGCACCAAGGGGCGGCTGGAGCGCAAGGCCGGCGTCGGCGGGGCGGTCGTGATCGACGACAGCTACAACGCCAATCCCGATTCCGTGCGCGCCGGCATCGACGTGCTGGCGGCCACGCCGGGCCGGACCATCCTGGTGCTCGGCGACATGGGCGAGGTCGGCCGCAACAGCGCCCAGCTGCACGACGAGGTGGGCGGCTACGCCAAGAGCCAGGGGGTGGACCAGTTGTTCGCGCTGGGCGATTCGAGTGTCGTCGCGGCACGCAATTTCGGCGACGGCGGGCGCCACTTCGCGAAGGTCGAGGACCTGGTCGCCACGCTCGTCAAGGCCATGGACGCCGACACCGTGGTGCTGGTCAAGGGTTCCCGCTTCATGCGCATGGAACGCGTGGTCGCGGGCATCGTGGTGCCGAAGAACTGAACGCAATAGGGTCCGCGCAGGCGGGCCGGGGGAAAGACGCCGACAAATGCTGCTGGAACTTGCCAACTGGCTGGGACAGGACGTCAGGGCCTTCAACGTGTTCGGCTACATCACGCTGCGCACGGTGCTGGCCGCGCTGACTGCGCTGGTGATTTCCTTCATCTTCGGCCCGGCCGTGATCCGCTGGCTGGCGGCCAAGAAGATCGGCCAGGCGGTGCGCGACGACGGCCCCAAGTCGCACCTCACGAAAGCCGGCACGCCGACCATGGGCGGCGCGCTGATCCTGATCGCGATGGCGATCACGATGCTGCTGTGGGGCGATCTGTCCAACCGCTACATGTGGACGGTGCTGTTGGTCACGCTCGGCTTCGGCGCGGTGGGCTGGGTCGACGACTGGAAGAAGGTCGTGCACCGCGATCCGAAGGGCCTCGCCAGCCGCTGGAAGTACTTGTGGACCTCCTTGCTCGCGCTCGGCGCGGCGGCCTACCTGGGGCTGACCGCCTCCGAGCCGGCCCAGCTCGAACTGATCGTGCCGTTCTTCAAGTCGGTCGCCTACCCGCTCGGCGCGTTCGGCTTCGTCGTGCTGTCCTACTTCGTCATCAACGGCACCGGGCACTCGGTCAACCTGACCGACGGGCTGGACGGGCTGGCCATCATGCCGACCGTGATGGTGTCGGCCGCGCTGGCGATCTTCGCCTACGTTGCCGGCCACGCCGGCTTCTCGAAATACCTGGGCCTGCCCTACATCGCCGGCGCCGGCGAACTGGCGGTGTTCTGCGGCGCGATGTGCGGTGCCGGCCTCGGCTTCCTGTGGTTCAACGCCTACCCGGCGGAAGTCTTCATGGGCGATGTGGGCGCGCTGGCGCTGGGGGCGGCGATGGGCACCGTGGCGGTGATCGTGCGGCAGGAAATCGTGCTCTTCATCATGGGTGGCCTGTTCGTCGCCGAGGCGCTGTCGGTGATGGTGCAGGTGCTCTATTTCAAGCTCAGCGGCGGGCGGCGGATCTTCCGCATGGCGCCGTTGCACCACCACTACGAACTGGGCGGCTGGAAGGAGACGCAGGTCGTGGTCCGTTTCTGGATCATCACGATCATGCTGGTCCTGTTCGGCCTGTCCACACTGAAGCTGCGCTGACCATGGGCGAACGCTGGACTGACAAATCGGTGCTGGTGCTCGGACTGGGCGAGTCCGGCCTGGCGATGAGCCGCTGGCTGGGGCGCCAGGGCGCGCGCCTGCTGGTGGCCGACAACCGCGATGCGCCGCCGGGTGCGGAACGCCTGGCGCGGGATCTGCCCGCGGCGCACACCGCCTTCGGTCCGTTCGCGCCGAGCCTGCTGGACGGCGTCGACATGCTGGCGATCAGCCCCGGACTGGATCCCCGCATGCCGCTGCTGGCCGAGGCGCGCAGCCGCGGCATCGCCATCAGCGGCGAAATGAGCCTGCTGGCCCAGGCGCTGGACGACCTCGGCGCCCGCGCCCACTGCCGGATCATCGCGATCACCGGCACCAACGGCAAGACCACCACCACCGCGCTGGCCGGCCGCATGTGCGAGGCGGCCGGCCTGCGCACCGCGGTGGCCGGCAACATCAGTCCGGCGGCGCTGGACGTGCTGTGCGACCGGCTCGACGCCGGCGAGGCGTTGCCGCAAGCCTGGGTGCTGGAATTGTCCAGCTTCCAGATCGAGACGATGCACGGCCTCGCGCCGGATGCCGCGACGGTGCTCAACGTCAGCGACGACCACCTCGACCGCTATGCCGACCTGGCCGCCTATGCCGCCACCAAGTCGCGCATCTTCGACGGCCACGGCGTGATGGTGCTGAACCGCCAGGACGCGGCGGTGATGGCGATGCGGCGCGCCGGCCGGCAGATCGTCAGCTTCGGCACCGATGTGCCGCCCCACGGCGACTACGGCCTGGACGGCGAGGGCGCGCAGCTGGCGCTGGTGCTGCCTGGTCACGATGCCGTGGCCGCCGCGCGGCTGCATCTGGCGGGCACCCACAACCTCGCCAACGGCCTGGCGGCGCTGGCGCTGTGCCGCGCCATCGGCCTGCCGTGGGCACCGCTGATCGGCGCGCTGGTCGCCTTCGAGGGCCTGCCCCACCGGCTGCAGCCGGTGGCCAGGCGGGCCGACGGCGTGGTCTTCTACGACGACTCGAAAGGCACCAACGTCGGCGCCACGCTGGCCGCGCTGCAAGGCCTGCGGCGGCCGGTGGTGCTGATCGCCGGCGGCGACGGCAAGGGGCAGGACTTCGCGCCGCTGAAGGACGCGCTGGCCCGCCACGCCCGGGCGGTGGTGCTGATCGGCCGCGACGCGCCGCTGATCGAGCGGGCGGTGGCCGGCTGCCGGGTGCCGCTGCTGCGCGCCGACGACCTGCCGGCGGCGGTCGCGCGCGCCGATGAACTGGCCCAGGCCGACGATGCGGTGCTGCTGTCGCCGGCCTGCGCCAGCCTCGACATGTTCCGCAACTACGCCCACCGGGCCGAGGTCTTCGCCGCCGCGGCGCTGGCCCTCGACGGCGTGGAGGCGGTATGAAGCTGGCGCTGCCGCTCAATCTCGTCGACGGCCGCAGCGAGCGCAGCAGCGTCGCCACCTCGCGCGCCGTGAGCCGGTTGACGCGGCCCGACAAGCCGCCGGCGGAACTGGACCTGGTGCTGATCTGGTCGGCCATGGCGCTGCTGCTGCTGGGCCTGGTGATGGTCTATTCGTCGTCGATCGCGACCGCCGAGGGGAGCAAGTTCACCGGCTTCCAGTCGAGCTACTTCCTGGTGCGCCACTCGATCTTCATGATGATCGGCGTGCTGGCCGGCACGCTGGCGTTCCAGATGCCGGTCCGGCTGTGGCAGCAGCTCGCGCCGTGGCTGTTCGCGCTCGGTGTGCTGCTGCTGCTGTTCGTGCTGCTGCCGGGCCTCGGCCGCGAGGTGAATGGCGCCCGCCGCTGGCTGCCGCTGGGCCCGGTCAACCTGCAGCCGTCCGAAGTGATGAAACTCTTCGTCGCGCTCTATGCCGCCGACTACACGGTGCGCAAGCTGCCCCACATGTCGAGCATCAAGCGCGCCTTCCTGCCGCTGGCGGCGGTGATCCTGTTCGTCGGCGCGCTGCTGCTGCGCGAGCCGGACTTCGGCGCCTTCGTCGTGATCACCGTGATCGCCTTCGGCATCCTGTTCCTCGGCGGCATCAACGTGCGCATCTTCGTCGGTCTGCTGGTCGTCGCGGTGATCGGCTTCGTGCTGCTGATCTGGCTGTCGCCCTACCGCCGCGACCGCATCCTCGGCTTCATGGATCCGTGGCGCGATCCGTACGGCAACGGCTACCAGCTGTCGCACGCGCTGATCGCCTTCGGCCGCGGCGAATGGTTCGGCGTCGGCCTCGGCGCCAGCGTCGAGAAGCTGTTCTACCTGCCCGAGGCGCATACCGATTTCCTGCTCGCGGTGATCGCCGAGGAACTCGGCTTCGTCGGCGTCATCGTCGTCGTGGCGATGTTCGCGCTGGTGGTGCAGCGGGCCTTCGCGATCGGCCGCCAGGCGATCACGCTGGAGCGCTTCTTCCCGGGCCTGGTGGCGCAGGGCATCGGCCTGTGGATCGGCGTGCAGTCCTTCATCAACATGGGCGTCAATACCGGCCTGCTGCCGACCAAGGGCCTGACGCTGCCGCTGATGAGCTTCGGCGGCTCGGGCATCGTCGCCAACTGCGTCGCGCTGGCGGTGCTGCTGCGCATCGACTGGGAGAATCGCCAGATCATGCGCAGGGGTGGCGCATGAAGACGCTGCTGGTGATGGCCGGCGGTACCGGCGGACACATCTACCCGGGCCTGGCGGTGGCCGAACTGCTCGGCGGCCGCGGCTGGCGCATCGCTTGGATGGGCAATCCGGACGGCATGGAGGCGCGGCTGGTGGCGCCGCGCGGCTACGAGATGGCCTGGATCCGCTTTTCCGCGCTGCGCGGCAAAGGCCTGCTGCGCAAGCTGCTGCTGCCGCTGAACCTGCTGCGCGGTTTCTGGCAGGCGCTGACGCAGATCCGCCGCCTGCGCCCCGACGTGGTGCTCGGCATGGGCGGCTACGTCAGCTTTCCGGGCGGCATGATGGCCTCGCTGCTGGGCCGGCCGCTGGTGCTGCACGAGCAGAACTCGGTCGCCGGGTTGGCCAACCGCGTGCTTGCCGCGCTCGCCGACAAGGTGCTGTCGGGCTTCCCCGACGTGCTGCCGAAGGCGCGCTGGGTCGGCAATCCGGTGCGCTCCGAGATCGCCACCCTGCCGCCGCCGGCCGAACGCTACGCGGCGCGCAGTGGCCCGCTGCGGCTGCTGGTGATCGGCGGCAGCCTGGGCGCCCAGGTGCTGAACGAGACGCTGCCGGCCGCGCTGGCGCTGATTCCGCCCGAGCGGCGGCCGCTGGTCACCCACCAGGCCGGCGCGACCCAGATCGACGCGTTGCGCGAGCACTACCGCAGCGCCGGGGTGGACGGCGAACTGCTGCCCTTCATCGACGACATGGCGGCCCGCTATGCGCAGGCCGACCTGGTGCTGTGCCGCGCCGGCGCACTGACCGTGGCCGAACTGGCGGCGGCCGGCGTGGCGAGCGTGCTGGTGCCGCTGCCGCACGCGGTGGACGACCACCAGACCGGCAACGCCCGCTTCCTGGCCGAGCACGGCGCCGGACTGCTGCTGCCGCAGGCCTCCCTCGACGCTCGCGCGCTGGCCGAGCTGATCGGCGGGCTGGAGCGCGGACGCCTGTGCGGGATGGCGCAGCAGGCCCGCAAGCTGGCACGCGCCGACGCGGCGGCCGAGGTGGCCGCGGTGTGCGAGGAACTCGCAAACAAGGGACGTTCATGAAACACAAGGTCAAGCACATCCACTTCGTCGGTATCGGCGGCGCCGGCATGAGCGGCATCGCCGAAGTGCTGGTGAACCTCGGCTTCACGGTGAGCGGATCGGACCTCGGCAGCAATGCCGCGACGCGGCGCCTGGCGGCGATGGGGGCGCGGGTGATCGCCGGCCACGGCGCGGAAAACATCGCCGGTGCCGACGCGATCGTCACCTCGACCGCGGTGCGCGGCGACAACCCCGAGGTGATCGCGGCCCGCGCCGCCCACGTGCCGGTGGTGCCGCGGGCCCAGATGCTGGCCGAGCTGATGCGGCTCAAGCAGGGCATCGCGATCGCCGGCACCCACGGCAAGACCACCACCACCTCGCTGGTGGCCAGCATCCTGGCCGAAGGGGGCATGGACCCGACCTTCGTCATCGGCGGCCGGCTCAACGCCGCCGGCGCCAACGCGCGGCTCGGCACGGGCGACTTCCTGGTGGCCGAGGCAGACGAGTCGGATGCCTCCTTCCTGCTGATCAATCCGGTCATCTCGGTGGTCACCAACGTCGACGCCGACCAAATGGAAACCTACGGCCACGAATTCGCCCGCCTCAAGCAGGCCTTCGTGGATTTCCTGCAGCACCTGCCGTTCTACGGCGTCGCGGTGCTGTGCGAGGACGATCCCCACGTGCGCTCGATCATGCCGCTGGTGTCGAAGCAGATCGTGCGCTACGGCGTCTCGCCGAGCGCTGCGGTGCGGGCCGAGAACCTGCGTGCCGAGGGCGGCCGCATGCGCTTCGACGTGGTGCGCCAGAACGGCAGCATCTCGCGCTTCCCGGCGGTGCTGAACCTGCCCGGCGTGCACAACGTGCTGAACGCGCTGGCGGCGGTGGCGGTGGCGACCGAGGTCGGCGTGCCGGACGAGGCCATCGTCAAGGCGCTGGACGAATTCCGCGGTGTCGGCCGGCGCTTCCAGCGCTACGGCGAGGTGCCGCTGGCGGCCGGCGGCAGTTTTTCGCTGATCGACGACTACGGCCACCACCCCGCCGAGATGGCCGCCACGCTGGAAGCCGCCCGCGGCGCCTTTCCGGACCGCCGGCTGGTGCTGGCCTTCCAGCCGCACCGCTACACGCGCACGCGCGATTGCTTCGAGGACCTGGTGCGGGTGCTGGCCGGCGCCGACCTGCTGCTGCTGTCCGAGGTCTATCCGGCCGGCGAGGCACCGATCGTCGCCGCCGACGGCCGTTCGCTGGCGCGGGCGATCCGGGTCGCCGGCAAGGTCGAGCCGATCTTCATCGAGGACATCGGCGCGATGCCGGAGGCGATCCTCGGCAGCGCCCGCGACGGCGACGTGGTGATCACGATGGGCGCCGGCTCGATCGGCGCGGTGCCGGGCAAGCTGGCGCAGCAGGAGGACTGAACGAGATGTCGCAGCGATTCGGCAAGGTGGCGGTACTGCTCGGCGGCAATTCGGCCGAGCGCGAGGTGTCGCTGATGTCCGGCCGCGCGGTGCTGGACGCGCTGCGGGCCGAGGGCGTGGACGCCCACCCGTTCGATCCGGCCGAACGCGATCTGCACCAGCTGAAGGACGAAGGCTTCGAGCGGGCCTTCGTGATCCTGCACGGCCGCGGCGGCGAGGACGGCACCGTGCAGGGGGCGCTGGAACTGATGGGCATTCCCTACACCGGCAGCGGCGTGATGGCCTCGGCGCTGTCGATGGACAAGTGGCGCACCAAGATGGTGTGGCAGTCGGTCGGCCTGCCGACGCCGCGCTACGCGATCCTCGACGAACATACGGATTGGGCCGCGGTGGCGGCCGATCTGGGCCTGCCGATCTTCGTCAAGCCGGTGCACGAGGGCAGCAGCATGGGCGCCACCAAGGTCGACCGCGCCGAGGACCTGCTGCCGGCCTGGCGACTGGCGGCCCGCTACGATTCGCTGGTGCTGGCCGAGGCGTTCGTCGAAGGGCAGGAGCTGACCGGCCCGTTCCTGGCCGACCAGGCCCTGCCGCTGGTAAAGATCGTCGCGCCGGACGGCAACTACGACTACCAGCACAAGTACTTCACCGACGACACGCAGTACTTCTGCCCGGCCGGCCTGCCCGACGATCTCGAGCAGCGCATGCGCGAGGCGGTGCTGAAGTCGGCCCGTGTGCTGGGTTGCCGCGGCTGGGGACGGGCCGACCTGATCCTGCGCCCCGACGGCAGCTTCACCTTGCTGGAGATGAACACCGCGCCTGGCATGACCGGCCACTCGCTGGTGCCGATGTCGGCCCGCGCGGCGGGCTTGGAATTCGGCCCGCTGTGCCTGCGCATCCTCGAGGAGGCCTGTCTTGGCTGAGTCGCGCCACCGTCCCGCCGCCGGCACCGCCCCCCGCAAGGGCGCCAGGCCCGCTGCCCGCAGCGGCGGACTGGGACTGTGGGATCGCCCTTCGCTGCTGAACCTGCTGGCCGACCTGTGCCTGCTGTTCGGCTCGACTGCGCTTGCCTACGCGGCCTTCACGTGGTTCCTGCGCCAGCCGCTGTTCCCGCTCGAGGAGGTGGTGGTGTTGACTCCGCCGGCCCAGGTCACCGAGGCCCAGCTCGAATACGCCGCGCGCAGCGCGGTCGAGGGCAATTTCTTCACCGTGGACCTGAACCGGGTGCGCGAGACCTTCGAGAAACTGCCCTGGGTGCGCAAGGCCGAGGTCCGCCGGCGCTGGCCGGCGACGATCGAGCTGCGGCTGGAGGAACACGTGGCGGTGGCCTACTGGAGTCCGGACGGCAGCGGCGAGACGCGCCTGGTCAACCGCCAGGGCGAGGTCTTCGTCGCCGCCAGCAACGCCGAGATGCCGCGGCTGTCGGGCCCGGAGGGCACCGCGGCCTACGTGCTGAACCGCTTCGGCGCGCTGCTCGAGGCGGTGGCGCCGCTCGGCCGGCCGCTCACCGACGTCACGCTGTCGGCGCGCGAGGCCTGGCAACTCAGGCTGGCCGACGGGCTGGTGATCCAGCTCGGGCGGGACCAGGAGTCGGCGCCGAGCGACCGGCGCCTGCGGGATTTCGTGGCGACCTTCCCCGAGGCGCGGGAGAAGGCGGGAATCGAAGTGGCGGTGGTGGACCTGCGCTACCCCGGCGGATATGCGTTGCGCGCCGCGCACCAGGAGAAGCCCGGAAAGGGCAGCAAATGAGCAAGGAACACAAGGATCTCATCGTCGGGCTCGACATCGGCACCTCGAAGATCACCTGCATGGTGGCGGAAGCGCTGCCCGACGGCGGGCTGAATGTGGTCGGCCTCGGCACCCACGGCACCAACGGCCTGAAGCGCGGCGTGGTGGTGAACATCGAGGCCACCGTGGAAGCCATCTCGAAGGTCATCCAGGAAGTGGAAGTGATGGCGGACTGCAAGATCCGCGATGTCTTCACCGGCATCGCCGGCAGCCACATCCGCAGCTTCAACTCGAACGGCATGGTGGCCATCAAGGACCGCGAGGTCACGCCGCTCGACGTCGAGCGCGTGATCGAGGTGGCCCACGCGATGCCGATCCCGGCCGACCAGCAGATCCTGCACATCCTGACGCAGGAATTCATCATCGACGGCCAGGACGGCGTGCGCGAGCCGATCGGCATGAGCGGCGTCAAGCTCGAAACCAAGGTGCACATCGTCACCGGCGCGGTCTCGGCGGCGCAGAACGTGATCAAGTGCGTGCGCCGCTGCGGCCTGGAGGTGCTCGACCTGATCCTGCAGCCGCTCGCTTCCAGCTACGCGACGCTGTCGGAGGACGAAAAGGAGCTGGGCGTGTGCCTGGTGGACATCGGCGCCGGCACCACCGACATCGCGGTGTTCACCCGCGGCGCGATCCGCCACACCGCGGTGCTGCAGGTGGCCGGAGACCAGATCACCAACGACATCGCGATGGCGCTGCGCACGCCGACCGCCGAGGCTGAGGAAATCAAGATCCACCAGGGCGTGGCGATGCACACGCTGGCCGACCCGGAGGAGATGATCGAAGTGCCCGGCGTCGGCGACCGTCCGCCGCGCAGGCTGTCGCGCCAGGCGCTGGCCGATGTGATCGAGCCGCGGGTGTCCGAGATCTACGAGATGGTGCAGGCCGAACTGCGGCGCAGCGGCTACGAGGAGCTGCTGTCGTCCGGCATCGTGCTGACCGGCGGCTCGGCCGACATGGCAGGCATGGTCGAACTGGGCGAAGAGGTTTTCCACATGCCGGTGCGGGTCGGCGTGCCGCAATACGGCGGCGGCCTGGCCGACGTGGTGTGCCAGGCCCGCTACGCGGCCGCGATGGGATTGGTGCTGGAGGGCGCGGCGCAGCGGCGGCGAGGTTTCCAGGCGCGCGACACCAGAAACGTGCGCAACCTGCTGTCGCGGCTGAAGGGCTGGTTCGAGAAGAATTTTTGATCGGGGGGCGGCGCGGGCGGCCGATCCATTTTGACTGGACGCCTGTTGGAGCTGGTTATTTAGTAGTAGTATTGGTCTGAACTACTAAATAGCCGGCCCTGGCGGGGGTCGAATTTGCAGCAAGGTAGTTTCTGAAGGAGGCGAGGCAAATGTTTGAAATCGTTGAGAAGGTCGAAACCGGCACGATCATCAAGGTGATCGGTGTGGGCGGCGCGGGCGGCAACGCGGTCGACCACATGATCCGCGAGGGCGTGCAAGGCGTTGATTTCATCTGCGCCAACACCGATGCCCAGGCGCTGATGCGTAGCCTGGCGCCGGCCAAGGTGCAGCTGGGCGGCACGGGTCTCGGCGCCGGCTCGAAGCCGGAGGCCGGCCGCGCCGCGGCGCAGGAGTCGCGCGATGAGATCGCGGCCGCGCTGGACGGTGCCCACATGTGCTTCATCACCGCCGGCATGGGCGGCGGCACCGGCACCGGCGCGGCACCGGTGGTGGCCGAGATCGCCAAGGAACTGGGCATCCTGACCGTGGCGGTGGTGACCAAGCCGTTCGACTTCGAAAACCGCCTGCGGGTCGCCGAGAGCGGCGTCGAGGAACTGGCCAAGCAGGTCGATTCGCTGATCGTCGTGCTGAACGACAAGCTGCTCGAGGTGTTCGGCGACGACGCCGGCTTCGAAGACTGCTTCCGTTCCGCCGACAATGTGCTGCGCAATGCGGTCGGCGGCATCGCCGAGATCATCAACGTGCCGGGCCTGGTCAACGTCGACTTCCAGGACGTGCGTACCGCGATGGCCGAGATGGGCCGTGCGATGATGGGTTCGGCCGAGGCCGAGGGCATGGACCGCGCCCGCATCGCCGCCGAGCAGGCCGCCGTCAGCCCGCTGCTCGAAGGCACCGAACTGTCCGGCGCGCGCTGCGTGCTGATCAACATCACCGCCAGCCGCTCGCTGAAGATGTCCGAAGTGCGCGACGCGGTGAAGACCGTGCAGGCCTTCGCCGCGCAGGAAGCCTTCGTCAAGTACGGCACCGTGTTCGAGGAGTCGATGGGCGACCGCATCCGCATCACCGTCGTCGCCACCGGCCTCGGCCTGCCGAGCGTGACGACGCGCCAGCCGGTGATGCAGGTGGTGGCCGGCACCGGCACCTACGGCCCGAGCGGCGGCGACGGCGTCAACTTCGGCAACCTGGATGTGCCGGCGGTGATCCGCACCGGCCGCCGTTCGGCGGTCGAGGCGATGAGCTCGAACGGCGTCGACACCTACGACATCCCGGCCTTCCTGCGCAAGCAGGCCGACTGAAGACGGTTCTTGCCGTCTGACCCGCCTCGCGGGCGCCCGGTGCGGACGATTGCCTCCCGTCCGTCCGCGGCGCCCGTCGCTCATCTTGCACTGCAGCAGACGTGCTAGTATTCAGGCACTTACGAGAGGTTAGAGCCATGATCCGACAGCGCACCCTGAAGTCCCTGGTCCGTACCACCGGCGTCGGCCTGCACGGCGGCCGCAAGGTGAACCTGGTGCTCAGGCCGGCCGCTCCGGACACCGGCATCGTGTTTCGCCGCGTCGACCTGGATCCGCCGGTGGATCTGCCGTGCGACCCGTATGCGGTCGTCGATACCCGCATGTGCTCGGGTCTGCAGCAGGGCGAGGCCAAGATCGGCACCGTCGAACACCTGATGTCGGCGCTGTCGGGGCTGGGCATCGACAACCTGTACGTGGACGTGGATGCGCCGGAGATCCCGATCCTCGACGGCAGCGCCGGACCCTTCGTGTTCCTGTTGCAGTCCGCCGGCATCGAGGAGCAGCCGGTGGCGAAGCGCTTCCTGCGCGTCAAGAAAGCCGTCGAGTACGTCGAGGGCGACAAGTGGGTGCGGCTCGAGCCCTACGACGGCTTTCGCCTGAGCTTCGCGATCCATTTCAATCATCCCGCCATCGACCGCACCGGCACTTCGGTGACGATCGATTTCGCCGAGCACGCCTACGTCCGCGACGTCGCTCGCGCGCGCACCTTCGGCTTCATGCAGGAGGTCGAATACCTGCGCGACAACGGCCTGGCCCAGGGCGGCAGCCTCGACAACGCCATCGTGATGGACGAATACCGGGTGCTGAACGGCGACGGGCTGCGCTACGCCGACGAATTCGTCAAGCACAAGGTGCTCGACGCGATCGGCGACCTCTACCTGTGCGGCCACCCGTTGCTGGCCGCCTATTCGGCCAACAAGGCCGGCCACGCGCTGAACAACCAGATCCTGCGCGTGCTGCTGGAGAACGAATCGGCGTGGGAGATCGTCAGCTTCGACCAGGCCGCCTCGACGCCGCCGGCGATCGCCCGGCTGTGCGACCTGCAGCTTGCCTGACGCCTGAGCCGGACGGCTGGTGCTGATCCTGCGCTTCCTCGGCGTCGCCTGCCTGATCGGTGCGGCCGCCAGCCTGGTCGCCTTCCTGCTCACCGGCGACCGCCGCTATCTCGGCTTGATCGGCTGGATCTTCCGTTTCGCGGTCGGCATCGTGCTGCTGTTCATCGCGCTGCTGCTGCTGGAGCGGATCCTGATGCCGGTGCTGTGAGCCGGTTGCGGCTCAGCCGGCGCGCGCGACCAGCCGCTGCAAGGCCCTGGCCAGCGGCGAGTCGGCCGGCAGGCTGTGGGCGAGCCGGTCCATCGCGGCGCGCGCCTCGTCCGGCACCGTGCGCCGGCTCGCCGGCGCGGGCGGCGGCCGATGCTCGGGCGGCCGGACCCGCAGCCTGATCGCCGTCACCTCGATGCCGCCCTGCGCCAGCCGCTCGATGACGGTCGGCAGCGCCTGTTTCAGTTTCGCCGCCGCCGCACCGCTCTCGGCGAGCACCACCAGCGTGCCGTCCTTCAGATTGGCGACCGCGCAGCTGGCGGCCAGATGCGACGGCACACTGCGGCGGAACAGTGCGTCGATGCGGGCCAGTCGCGCCGCGTGGGCCTGCAGCGCGGCCAGCGCGTCGCTCCGTCCGAGGTAGCGGTTCAGCGTATCGGCCATGGCTCGTCGGGGGGATGCTGATCGGCATGGTATCCAAGTCCGGGGCCCGGGTCACGCGGCCATGCTACTATCCGCGCTTTGCCGCAAACCCCTGATTCCCTTGCCATGATTCCAGGCCTTCTCAAGAAGATCTTCGGTAGCCGCAACGACCGGTTGATCCGCCAGTACAGCCAGACCGTCAAGAAAATCAACGCCCTGGAGGCGGATTTCGAGAAGCTGTCCGACGACGAACTGCGCGGCAAGACCGCCGAATTCAGGCAACGGGTGGCCGACGGCGAATCGCTCGACGTGCTGCTGCCGGAGGCCTTCGCGGTGGTGCGCGAGGCCGGCAAGCGCGTCCATGGCATGCGCCACTTCGACGTGCAGATGATCGGCGGCATGGTGTTGCACTACGGCAAGATCGCCGAGATGCGCACCGGCGAGGGCAAGACGCTGACCGCCACGCTGGCGGTATATCTGAATGCGCTGTCCGGCCAGGGTGTACACGTCGTGACGGTGAACGACTACCTGGCCAGCCGCGACGCGGACTGGATGGGCCGCATCTACAACTTCCTCGGCCTGACGGTGGGCTGCAACCTGTCGCAGATGCCGCACGACCTGAAGAAGGCGGCCTACGAGGCGGACATCACCTACGGCACCAACAACGAATTCGGCTTCGACTACCTGCGCGACAACATGGTCTATGCCTCGGGCGAGCGCGTGCAGCGGGGACTCAACTACGCCATCGTCGACGAGGTGGACTCGATCCTGATCGACGAGGCGCGCACGCCGTTGATCATCTCCGGCCAGGCCGAGGATCACACCGAGCTGTACGTGAAGATGAACGACGTGCCGCCGCTCCTGAAGAAGCAGGAGGGCGAGGACGACAACGTCATCGACCCGGGCGACTACACGGTCGACCTGAAGACCCACCAGGTGCTGCTGACCGAGCAGGGTCACGAGCACGCCGAGGAGATCCTGGCCCGCATGGGCATGCTGTCGGAGGGATCGAGCCTGTACGAGCCGGCCAACATCCTGCTGATGCACCATCTGTACGCGGCGCTGCGGGCGCATTCGCTGTACCACCGCGACCAGCAATACGTGGTGCAGAACGACGAGGTGGTGATCGTCGACGAATTCACCGGCCGGCTGATGGCCGGGCGGCGCTGGTCCGAGGGCCTGCACCAGGCGGTCGAGGCCAAGGAGGGCGTGCGCATCCAGGCCGAGAACCAGACCCTGGCCTCGATCACGTTCCAGAACTACTTCCGCATGTACGGCAAGCTGGCCGGCATGACCGGCACGGCCGACACCGAGGCCTACGAATTCCACCAGATCTACGGTCTCGAGACGGTCGTCATCCCGACCAACCGGCCGATGGTCCGCAAGGACGACAACGACCTCGTCTATCGCACCGCGAATGAGAAGTACAAGGCCATTCTCGACGACATCAAGAGCTGCCACGAGCGCGGTCAGCCGGTGCTGGTGGGCACCACCTCGATCGAGAATTCCGAGCTGTTGTCGCACATGCTGAAGCAGGCCAAGGTGCCGCACCAGGTGCTGAACGCCAAGCAGCACGAGCGCGAGGCCCAGATCGTCGCCCAGGCGGGCGGGCCGGGCGTCGTCACGATCGCCACCAACATGGCGGGCCGCGGTACCGACATCGTGCTCGGCGGCAACGTCGAGAAGGAAGTCGCCGCGCTGCGCGACGATGCCGAGACGGCAGGGGACGACAAGGAAGCGCGCGTCGCCGGACTGCGCGAGGAATGGAAGGGGCTGCACCAGCAGGTGCTGGAAGCCGGCGGGCTGAAGATCATCGGCACCGAGCGGCACGAATCCCGCCGCATCGACAACCAGTTGCGCGGACGCTCGGGCCGGCAGGGCGATCCGGGCGGCAGCCGCTTCTACCTGTCGCTGGAAGATCCGCTGATGAAGATCTTCGCCGGCGAACGGCTGAACGCGATCATGGTGCGGCTGAAGATGCCCGAGGGCGAGGCGATCGAGGCCGGCATGGTGACCCGCTCGCTGGAGTCGGCGCAGCGCAAGGTCGAGCAGCGCAACTTCGACATCCGCAAGCAACTGCTCGAATACGACGACGTCGCCAACGACCAGCGCAAGGTGATCTACCACCAGCGCAACGAACTGCTCGAGGCCGAGGACATTTCCGACACCATCACCGCGATGCGCCAGGGCGTGATCTTCGATGCCTTCCGCGTGCACGTGCCGGAGGAGAGCGTCGAGGAGCAGTGGGAGATTCCCCGGCTCGAACAGGTGCTGGAGGCCGAATACGGGCTCAAGCTGCCGATCGGGCAGTGGCTCCAGGCCGAGCCGCAACTCGGCGACGAGGACATCGCCAAGCGCATCATCGAGGCCGCCGACAAGGCCTACGCGGACAAGATCGCGCTGGTCAACCAGGAAGCTTGGCACCAGTTCGAGCGCAACGTGATGCTGCAGAGCCTGGACTCGCACTGGCGCGAACACCTGGCGGCGCTCGACCACCTGCGGCAGGGCATCCACCTGCGCGGCTACGCGCAGAAGAACCCGAAGCAGGAGTACAAGCGCGAGGCCTTCGAGCTGTTCGAGAGCTTGCTCGACCTGGTCCGCTCCGAGGTCACCAAGCTGCTGATGACGATCCAGATCCGTACCGAGGAGCAGCTCGACGAGAGCGAGCCGCCGCCGGAAATGCACAACGTGCAGTACCATCACGCCGATTACGACGAGGCCCTGGCCAGCGCCAACCCGGACGCCGACAAGCAGCAGCCGGTGGTCAACTCCGGCCAGAAGGTCGGCCGCAACGACCCCTGTCCCTGCGGCTCGGGCAAGAAGTACAAGCACTGCCACGGCCGGCTCAGCTGACCCGGCGGAGGTGATCGGTATCGGCCGGATGGCCGATACCCCTTCAGGCTGCGGCGAGGGCGGCCGATAATCCCGTCATGATCTCGGATCTCGACTTCGAAGTCCCGGAAGCGCCCCGACCGGCCGAACCGAAAGGCGCGGGCGCCTGGGTGCGGCGCATTTCGCAGCAGGAAATGCCGGCTTTCGGCGCCACCGTGCAGAACGTGCGATGCGTCACCGACGACGACAGTGCGTCCGCGGCGCGCCTGTCGCAGATCATCCTGCAGGACGCAGCGATGACCGCCAAGGTGCTCAAGCTCGCCAACAGCGCCTTCTACAATTCCGCCCGACAAGGTGTTTCGACGATCAGCCGCGCGATCGTCGTGCTCGGCTTCAATGCCGTCGCCGAAATGGCGCTGGCGATCGCGCTGATCGATACGCTGCTGGCGAGCGGCGTCAAGAGCCGAGTCGTGGAGGAAATGGCGCGCTGCTTCCATGCCGCGGTGCAGGCCCGCTCGATGGCGGCGGC
>JBNLET010000156.1:0-8920 GCA_050305135.1 Rhodocyclaceae bacterium
TGCATCGGCCAAGCAATACCTGGCTTCCAACGACCGGCAGGCCGCCTCGATTCAGCTCAAGAACGCGCTGCAGGAAACGCCCGACCACGCCGAGGCGCGCTTTCTGCTGGGCCGCATCTACGCTTCCAGTGGCGACTATGCCGCCGCCGCGCGTGACTTCGACAAGGCGCGCAAGGCAGGTTACCCGGAGCCGCAGGTGGTGCCGCAACTGGCGCTGGCGATGCTCAAGTCCGGCGACGATGCCGCCCTGATCGAGCGTTTCGCTGCGCTCAAACTGCAGGACGAGACAGCGCAGGCGGCGCTGCAGGCTGTGCTGGGCGATGCATATGTGCATCGCAATCGCCTGCCCGAGGCACGTGCGGCCTACGAGCGGGCTTTGGGGATCGATCACAGCAATGCGCGGGCGCGCATCGGCATCGCTCGGCTGCAGGCCAACGCCAAGGACCTAGACGGCGCGCGCAAGATGGCAGAAGCGGTGTTGGCCGAAAGTGGTCCCAGCGCAGAGGCCTACGAACTGCTGGCAGGCATCGCGCTGGCCCAGGGCAACGCGGCGCAGGCCATTGGCGAGATGCGCAAGGCCATCGCGGCCGAGCCGACGCAGCCGGTCAACCATTTCAGGCTGATCTCGATGCTGATCCGGGACGGCAAGCTCGATCAGGCACGGGCCGCGCTGGACGAAATGAAGAAGGCCACCGGCGGGCGGCAGGTTTACGCGCTGTACCTGCAGTCCTATCTCGACTTCCTCGACAAGAAGGATGAGCAGGCAGCCGCGGCAATTGCCAAGGTGGTGGGTGCGGCGCCGGACTTCCTGCCGGCGCGCCTGCTGGCCGGTGCCATCCATCTACGCAGCAAGGATTACAACCAGGCGCTGCAGCAACTCGGGGTGGTCCTCAGTGCCGCGCCCGGGCACGCGCTGGCGCGACGCCTGTCGGCGTTGGCCTACCTGATGGCCGGCAATCCCGACAAGGCGTTGGAAATGATCGATCCCTTGCTCGAAGACGGCAAGGCCGACAACGCGTTGTATCAGATTGCGGGCCAGGCCCACCTCGCGAAGGGTGATTTCGACCGCTCGGCAGAGTACTTCGAAAAAGCTGCCAAGGCGCAGCCGGGCGACGCCGCGACCAGGGTACGGTTGGGTGTGAGCCGGATCGGTATCGGCGAAGCGGAACAGGGGCTGGCGGATCTGGCAGTGGCCTCCAAGTTGGACGAAGAAGGTATCCAGGCCGACGTGGCACTGGCGATGGTCAATCTGAGGCAGGGCAAGAGTGACGAGACGCTCAAAGCGGTCGAAGAAATCGAGCGCAAGCAGCCGAAGAACCCGCTCGGGCCCAATTTGCGCGGCGGCGCCCTGTTGGCCAAGGGTGACAGCGGCAAGGCTCGCGCAGCGTTCGAAGCCGCGCTCGCGATCGAGGCGGACTATTTGCCTGCGGCCGTCAATCTGGCCCGGCTGGACTTGGCCGAGGGCAAGGCCGACGCCGCGCGGCAGCGCATGCAGGCGATGGTGAAGGCGCGCCCGAAGGATACCAATGCCTACCTGGCTCTGGTCGACGTGATGGCCAGGAGCGGCGCGACACCGGCCGAAACAGAGGTCGAACTGCGGCGAGGTGCTGCCGCGGTACCCGATTCGCAGCAGCTCAAGATCGCGCTGGTGCAGTCGCTGATCGCGCAGGACAAGACCAAGGATGCGCTGGCAATTGCGCAGGCGGCCCAGGCTGCGGCGCCCGAGGATCCGCAGGTGATGGCCGTGCTCGGTACCGCTCAGTTGCGCAGCGGGCAGACCGAACAGGCGGTCGCGACTTTCGGCCAACTGGCCGCACGTTACCCGGATTCACTCAAGGCCGTTCTGTTGCTGGCCAGGGCCCAGGAACTGGCCGGTAATGCCAGCGCAGTTGACCAGACTCTGAGCAAGGCCGTGCGCCAGTTTCCCGGCGAGCTCACTGCAGCCCAGGCGCTGGTCGCGCATCGGCTGCAGCATCGCGACACGAGCGGTGCGGCATCCGTCGCGCGCGACTGGATCAACGCCCATCCGGAGTCGGCGGACGGCTACCTGTTGATGGCCGACGTGTCGATCCGGCAGTCGGAGTGGAAGGCCGCCATCGAAAACCTGAACAAGGCGCAGCAGATCAAGCCGCTGCCGAAGACCGCGATCGCTCTGCACGCCGCGCTGATCGCCTCGGGCGACGAGAAGGGCGCCGCGCGGCAGGCGGCGGACTGGATCAAGGCCCATCCGAAGGGCCTCGCGCTGCGCGGCTATCTGGCCGAAACGGCGCTGCGCAAGGCGGACTACAAGGGCGCCGTGAAGTATTACAAGGAGATGCTCGAGACGGCGCCGGACAATCCCTTGATGCTCAACAACCTGGCCTGGGCCAGCGCCAGGGCCGATCTGCCCGATGCCGTCAAGTACGCCGAGCGGGCCCTCGAACTGGCGCCCGACAACCCGGCGATTCTCGATACCGTAGGCATGATCCGCTCGCAGCGCGGTGAACACGCCAAGGCCAAGGAGTTGCTGCTGAAGGCAGTCAGCGGAGCGCCGAAAGTAGTGCCGATCGCCCTCAACCTGGCGCGGGTCTATGCGCGTGCGGGCGAGCCCGACAAGGCGCGCGAAGTGCTGGATCGCGTCGAACGCGAAAATCCGGGCCGCGCCGGACTGAAGGAAGAGGCGCAGAGAATTCGTGCCTCGCTCTGATTCGAGGCCATGGAAACCATCCATAGGAGTCAACGTGACGACCGTTGCAGTCATCGGGCTGGGCTACGTAGGCCTGCCGCTCGCCGTCGAATTCGGCAAGAAGTACCCGACCATCGGATTCGATTTGTCCGAAGCCAAGGTCAAAGCGTATCGCGACTTCGTCGATCCGACCGGCGAAGTGGGCAGTGAAGATCTGCGCGCCGCCACGCAGTTGAGCTGTGGCACCGATCCGGCGGCGATTTCCGCTGCGGACTTCATCGTCGTGGCGGTGCCGACGCCGGTGGACGAAGCCCACCAGCCCGACCTGACGCCGCTCGAGAAGAGTTCGGAGACGGTCGGCCGGCACCTCAAGCGCGGCGCGATCGTGGTGTTCGAGTCCACCGTCTATCCGGGGGCCACCGAAGAGGTTTGCATTCCGATCATCGAGAAGTATTCGGGCATGCGCTGGAAACAGGATTTCTTCGTCGGCTACTCGCCCGAGCGAATCAACCCGGGCGACAAGGAGCGCACCGTCACCAAGATCGTCAAGGTGGTGTCCGGCGACTGCGCTGCGACGCTGGCCAAGGTGCAGGAAATGTACGGTTCGGTGATCACGGCCGGCGTCTACCCGGCCAGTTCGATCAAGGTGGCGGAAGCCGCCAAGGTGATCGAGAACACCCAGCGCGACCTGAACATCGCGTTGATGAACGAATTGTCGCTGATCTTCCACAAGATCGGCATCGATACGCTGGACGTGCTGGAGGCGGCCGGTACCAAGTGGAACTTCCTGCCCTTCCGTCCCGGCCTGGTCGGCGGCCACTGCATTGGCGTCGATCCGTACTACCTCACCTACAAGGCCGACATGCTCGGCTACCACCCGCAGGTGATACTGGCCGGCCGGCGCATCAACGACGGTATGGGCAAGCATGTCGCCGAACAGACCGTCAAGGCCATGATCCAGGCCGGCAGCAGCATCAAGGGCGCGCGGGTGACGGTGCTGGGGCTGACCTTCAAGGAAAACTGCCCGGATCTGCGCAACAGCAAGGTCATCGACGTGATCCGTGAGCTGCGAAGCTTCGGCTGCGAGGTTTCCGTGCACGATCCGGTTGCCGAGTCTGACGAGGCCGAGCACGAATACGGCGTCAGCCTGACCGGATGGGACGTGCTGCCGGAAGCGGATGCAATCGTGGTTGCGGTTGCTCACGCCGAGTATCTGAACATGGGCGCCTCGGCGCTGCTCGGCAAGCTGCGCCCCGGCGGCGTGTTTACCGACGTCAAGTCGGCCTTCGATCGCCGCGTCATAGAGGAGAAGGGCGCCATCGTCTGGCGCCTGTAGACCGGATGACCCCGCTCGCTCGCCCCGCGTGCCCGCTGCCTGTGGCGGCCGGCGGCGGGTGCCGGGCAGTGCGGGCCGCGCTGCTGGCCTGCTTGCTGGTGGCTGCCGCGACGGCCAGTGGCCACGGTCTGGCTGCTGTCGAGACGTCCCGCTTCAGGCAGGCCGTGGCGCTCGAACACGGCGAGGGCGTGGTGCAGGACCAAGTGCGAGCGCGGGCCTTGTACTGTGCCGAGGCCCGTGCCGGCAACGTCGAGGCGGCGTTTTCGCTGGGCTGGATGTACGCCAACGGCCGCGGTGGCGATCGCAGCGACGAGGCAGCAGCGGCCCTGTTCGCGATGGCCGCTGCCGCCGGGCACCGACAGGCTGCCAACCTGATGCGGGTCTTCGGCGGGTCGAAGCCGCGCAAGCCGGGTTGTCTGAACGGGCGCGGCGGCTTCAAGCTGCGCTCGGCCGGATCCGGCGATTGGCACTTCTCGCACTACCTGGCGCAGCGCGCGCCGTGGCAGCGCCCACACGCCAGACTGATCAACAGACTGGCGCCGGAATTCGGCATTCAACCGAGGTTGGCACTCGCCATCGCCGAGATCGAGTCGGACTTCGATCCGGCCGCGCGCTCGCCGCGGGACGCGGTCGGCCTGATGCAGTTGATCGTACCGACCGCCGAGCGCTTCGGCGTCAGGGATCGGACCGATCCCGAGCAGAACGTGCGCGGCGGCCTGGCCTATCTGCGCTGGCTGATGGCTTATTTCCGTGGCCGGGTCGCGCTCGTGGTCGCGGCCTACAACGCAGGCGAAGAGGCGGTCGCCAAGTACCGCGGCGTTCCTCCCTTTCCGGAAACCCGCCGCTACGTCGAGCGCGTCCGTGCGTTGTACCCGATAGAGCGGCACGGTTTCGATACGGCGGCTGCGGCCGACGGCGCTGCGTCGATGCCCGAGCCCTCGCGCCGCGACCGCGGACGGCGGACCAGATGAGGACTGGCCTGAGCGCCTTGCGGAGCTTGATCCTGGCTTTGCTGCTGCTGCCGCAGGCGTCTTCCCCGGTGGCGGCCCAGTTGGTCGAGGCGCTGGCCCGCGTCAAGCCCTCGGTGGTGGCGATCGGCACCTTCCAGCAAACACGCAGTCCGGCCTTCCGCTTCCTGGCCACCGGCTTCGCGGTCGGCGACGGATTGACCATCGCGACCAATGCCCACGTGTTGCCACCAGTGCTGGACAGCGAGAACTTCGAACAGTTGGTGATCGCGATTCCAGGCCACGACGGCAAACACCAGATCCGGCCGGCCCGCTCGCGCGTCGTCGATGCCGGGCACGACCTGGCCTTGCTGGGCATCGGCGGCCGGGCCCTGCCGCCACTGGTGCTGGCGCCCGACGCGCCGGTGCCGGAAGGCACCGAGATCGGGTTCACCGGCTTCCCGATCGGTAGTGCCCTGGGTCTGACGCCGGTAACCCACCGCGGCATGGTATCGGCGCTGACCCCGATCAGCATTCCTCAAGGCAACGCCCGGCGCCTCGACACGCGCATGGTGCGAAGCCTGTCCGACCCGTTCAAGGTCTATCAGCTCGATGCCACGGCATATCCGGGCAACAGTGGCAGCCCGCTCTACGACGCTTCCGGTGCGCGGGTGCTTGGCATCATCAACGGTGTCTTCGTCAAGGGCACCAAGGAGAAAGTCATCTCGGAGCCCTCCGGCATCAGCTACGCGATTCCGGTCCGCTATCTGCGGGCGTTGCTGGAACGCTAAAAAAACCGCGCCGGGCGGCGCGGTAATGAGGAGCTTCGTGAAGAAAACCAAGGCGAGACAAAGCCCGCCCGTGACTCGCTGAACGCGAGTCCCCGCTCGGTAGTCCAGTTCAGCCCTGGGCGGATCCGAACCACCGCTCTTGCCACCCGTGCACGCTTGGTGCGATTCGGGCGGAAAGTCTGTGCAGCGCTTTGCGCAGCCGCCGACAGCGGCGGCACGCTCGACACACGAGTACGCTGCTTTCGTAGTAGCAGATCGCTGCGCAGCCTGCCGAGTTCAATACCGCGGCCGCACATCGGCGGTCGGCGCGACGAACGGCCGCGGACACTTCTTCGTGCGCGGCCCATTGTGCAACAATGTACCGCTCATGCTGGCGGAGACGGCGATGCGCTTTGGGCGCGGACGACAAAGTACGAATGTTGAAGACCGGCGCGGCCTGGCTTCGGGACGTGGCCGGCGGGCGGGCGGCATCGGGCTCGGTACGATCCTGATCGCATTGGTGGCGATGTACTTTGGCGTCGATCCGTCGGTGGTGTTGAACTCCGCCGGCGTCGGTGGTGGCGCGGTGACGTCGGCACCGCCGGCGGCGCGGCCACCCGCCGACGACGAATTGGCTCGTTTCGTCTCGATGGTGCTGGCCGACACCGAGACGACCTGGCATGCGTTGTTCCGGGACGCCGGGCGCGACTACGTGGAGCCGAAACTGGTCCTGTTCAGCGGCCAGACCGATACCGCCTGCGGGCTCGGACAGGCCGCCATGGGACCGTTCTATTGTCCGTCGGACCGCAAGGTCTACATCGATCTGGCCTTCTACGACGAGTTGCGCGAGCGTTTTCGGGCGCCGGGCGACTTTGCCCAGGCCTACGTGATCGCCCACGAGATCGGGCACCACGTGCAGAACCTGTTGGGCATTTCGTCGCGGGTTCAGGCTGCCCGGCAACGGGCGTCGCGCAGCGAGGGCAATCAGTTGTCGGTGCGTCTCGAACTGCAGGCCGATTGCTTGGCTGGCGTATGGGCCCACCATGCCGATCGGGCGCGGCAAGTGCTGGAGGCGGGTGACGTGGAGGAAGCGCTCGCCGCCGCCACGGCGATCGGTGACGACCGCCTGCAAAAGCAGTCGCAGGGCTACGCGGTGCCGGACAGTTTTACCCACGGCAGTTCGGCGCAGCGGGTGCGCTGGTTCCGCATCGGGCTGGAAGGCGGCGCCGTCGCCGACTGCAATACGTTCGAGCAGGCCCGCCTGTAAGCGGCAAGCCGCTGCGCCGGCTGGCCCGGTCCGCGGCAACTGCGTCGGCGAAGAGTCGGGGAATCCCGACGGAGAGAACCCGTTGCAGAGTGCCCTTGTTACCCTGCCGGCGCTACTGCGCGTCGTCGGCCGGATAGGCCTCGACCGGAATCGACAGCCGGATCTCATCGCCGACGAAGGGCAGGTATTTCTTCATGCCCCAGTCGGAGCGCTTGATCGTCGCTGAGGCGTCGGCGCCGCATTTGCGCCGCTTGGCGGCGACATCCAGTCCGCACTTGAAGCGCGTGATCCACAAGCTCACCGGCCGGACCTGGCCGAGCAGGGCCAGCCGGCCTGCGATTTCGGTTTCCTGGCCTTCCTCGAGGCGTGCAGCCTTGGCGCGAAAGATCAGTGTCGGGTAGGACTCGACATCGAAGAAGTCCTTGCCGCGCATGGTCTTGTCCCATTCCTCGGTACCCATGTCGATCGAAGCCGCCTCGATCGTGACGTCGATGCTGGCGAGCCCGTCGGCGCCGATCTCGATGCTGCCCCGTACGTCGTTGAAGCGCCCGTACTGGGTCGAGAAGCCCAGGTGGTCCACCGCGAATACCGGTCGCGTATGCCGGCCGTCGATCAGGTAGCTCTGCCGGGCCGTGGCGTCGGCCGGCCAGGCGGCGGGCGCCGCCAGCAGAAGCGCGGCGGCGAAGACGTAGGGTCGACACATGGGCGTCCTCCCGGATGAGGGGCCGTCCGGCCCCGCTGGTGTTCGATCGAGTATGCCGCTACATGGTCGAGAAACCCAGCGGCATCGGCATCGATCCGCTTTTGCCTCCGAGGTTCCCGTTGTTTGGCTTGGGCTCCGGCGCACTGCGCCGGTGCTTCGCTCGTCCGCCCGGCCGCTCACCGCGGCGGCCCGCAGCTTGGACTGCAGGCCCCGTCCGGTGAGGCGGCCGAATGGCGGTTCAGGTCCAGTCGGCCGCGTTCGAACCCGACTGGAGCCTGCGGGTGGGCGCTCGCGAACTCGTCGGCGTGCATGCGGCTTCGCTAGGCGGACGACAAAAAGTGCGCATCGGCCACTTGAAATGCGAAAGACCCGCCCATACTATTGGCACTCGACAGGGGAGAGTGCTAACAATTGCCGCCCCGTCCTGAGCTGATCAGGCGCTCCGGTTCGACCGGGTCGCCCAACCAAGACCTCTATTAGGAGACTGCTACATGAAGATTCGTCCTTTGCATGATCGCGTGATCGTCAAGCGTCTGGAGGCCGAGCGCACGACCGCCAGCGGCATCGTGATTCCGGACAGCGCCGGCGAGAAGCCCGATCAGGGCGAAGTGCTGGCCGTCGGCAACGGCAAGATTCTGGAGGACGGCAACGTCCGTCCGATGGCCGTCAAGGTCGGCGAGAAGGTCCTGTTCGGCAAGTATGCTGGCCAGTCCGTCAAGGTCGAAGGTGAAGAACTGCTGGTGATGCGCGAAGAAGACATCATGGGCGTCATCGAAGCCTGAGGCCACGGCGCCAGGCATCCTCAACGAATATCCGGAGTAAGAAACAATGGCAGCTAAAGAAGTCAAGTTTGGCGATTCCGCCCGCGAGCGCATGGTGGCCGGCGTCAACATCCTGGCCAACGCGGTCAAGGTGACCCTCGGCCCGAAGGGCCGCAACGTCGTGCTGGAGCGCTCCTTCGGTGCCCCGACCGTGACCAAGGACGGTGTCTCGGTGGCCAAGGAAGTCGAGCTGAAGGACAAGTTCGAGAACATGGGCGCCCAGATGGTCAAGGAAGTCGCTTCCAAGACCTCCGACGTGGCCGGTGACGGCACCACCACCGCCACCGTGCTGGCCCAGTCGATCGTGCGCGAAGGCATGAAGTTCGTCGCCGCCGGCATGAACCCGATGGATCTGAAGCGCGGCATCGACAAGGCCGTGGCGGCCACGGTCGAGCAACTGAAGGAGCTCTC
>JBNLET010000157.1:0-5212 GCA_050305135.1 Rhodocyclaceae bacterium
CCCGGCATCATGCTCTACGGCGCCGACCCGATGCCGGACGAGGGCCATGGTTTGCGCCCGGTCATGACGCTGGAGAGCCGGATCATGGCAATCCGCGAGCTGCAGCCCGGCGACGCGCTCGGTTACGGCGCGCGCTTCGTCGCCGAGCGGCCGCGGCGCATCGGGCTGGTGGCGATGGGCTACGCCGACGGCTATCCGCGGACCGTGCCGGACGGTACGCCGGTGGTGGTGGCGGACCAGGCCAGCCGCATCCTCGGGCGGGTCTCGATGGACATGTTGACGGTCGATCTGGACGGCGTGCAGGCCGAGATCGGCAGCCGGGTCGAGCTGTGGGGGGCGCAGCTGGCCGTCAACCGGGTTGCCGCGGCGGCCGGCACGATCTCCTACGAACTGCTGTGCAACGTCAAGCGGGCGCGCTTCGAGTACCTGGGCGCGGATCCAGCTCGATGACCTGCTCGCGCCGGCCGGGGCGGGCCAGCCAGCGCTCGATGATGCGGTAGCTGTCCAGGTCGAAGCGCCGCGGCGGCCGGTCGGCCAACAGTTCCGCCAGCGCCGGCGGATCGTCGGCGCTGCCGAGCAGGCACCAGTGGTCCACCACGTGGATCTGCTCGCGTCCGTTGTCGGCACAGAATTCGCGCAGGCCCACCGCGCCGGGCCAGGGCCACGGGCGGGCGCGCAGCGCGCCGAGCGCCTTGGCCAGGCGCGCGTCGTGCTGCGCAGGCTTCTCGCATCCGGCGCAGACGCCTGCGCAGCGCTTCGCCTGGCGGGCCGTGCAGGGGCCGCCGGCCGGCGCCTCCAGTCCCAGCCGGGCCGGGCACAGGCGATACAGCAGCGCCAGCTCGCGCAGCGCGTTGTCGATCTCGCGCTTGCTGCGGAAGGTACCGAAGATGCGGCCCTGCCATGCGGCCGGATCGCTGTCGGCCAGTGCCACCCGCTCCAGCACCGGCGGCTTGCGCCGGTTGGGCAGCAGCCGCAGGCCGCGCACCTCGGTGCCGTCGTGCAGCGGCCGGTTGTAGCGGGGGCGGTGCTGCCGGATCAGCCGTGCTTCGAGCAGCAACGCGCCGAGCTCGCCGGCGGTCTCGATCACTTCGACGTGGCGGACCTGGCGCGCCATCTCGGCCTCGCGGCCGTTGTCGAGGCTGGCCGAGAAGTGGGCCGTGACGCGGCTGCGCAGGTCGACGTTCTCGCCGACGTAGAGCGGCACCTCGCCCGCAGCGCGGCGTTCGCCGAACAGCAGGTACACGCCGGGCGAGGCCGGCAGGCCCTCCAGCACTCCGTCCGGCAGGCCGGGCGGGCGGGCCGGGCGTTTCATCGCCAGCCGCACGGCCTCGTCCAGCGCGGCCGGTGCGAAGGCCTCGTTCGCCTGCTGCAGGAAGGACCACAAGGCCTCGGCGTCGCCGAGCGCCCGGTGACGGGCGCTGCAGGCCAGGCCGTGGCGCTCGATCAGCGCATCCAGGCCATGGCGGCGGTGCTGCGGGTAGAGCGCCCGCGACAGCTTGACCGTGCACAACACCTCGGCGCCGAAATCCTGTCCGAGCTGCCGGAAGGCGTTGCGCACGAAGCTGTAGTCGAAACGGGCGTTGTGGGCGACGAAGACGGCCCCCTCGAGCAGCTCGCGGACGCGGCCGGCGAGGGCCTCGAACGGCGGCGCCGCGCTCACCATCGCATTGCTGATGCCGGTAAAGCTCTGGATCAGCGGCGGGATCGGCATGCCCGGATCGACCAGCGAGGACCAGCGCTCGGTCACCCGGCCGGCCTCGACGCGAAGAATTGCGATTTCGGTGATGCGGTCCTCCGCCGGCCGGGCGCCGGTGGTCTCCACATCGATGATCGCCAGCGCCGCGGGCAGGCTCATGGCCGCAGGGCCCGGCGGCGCCGGGCCGGCTCAGGCGTCGGTCTGATAGTAGTAGGGCTTGACCGGCACCTTGGCGTCGTCGAAACGCTGCTGGGTCTCGAGCTTCTGCGGCTTGTCCCACCACAGCGCGCGGCCCTTCTGCTGCTCGATCGTTTCGGCGGGATGCTGCTCCATCCACTCGCGCATGAACTTGGTGTGGTCGGATTCGTAGCTGGTGTCGATCTTGGACATGGAAATCCTCTCGAAGGAGAGCGGATTCTAGCAGCGTGCCGCAGTGCGGAAAAGATCTGCGGCGATATCGGCTACAGCCGCTCGAAGGCCTCCCGCACCCGCGACGGTTCGTCCATCTTCATGATCCGCTGGGCCTTCGATGCGATCTCGCCGACGTCGGCGCGCAGCACTTCCTGCTTGACCTCCAGGATCTGCGCCGGGTGCATCGAGAACTGGCGCAGGCCGATGCCGAGCAGCAGCCGGGTGTAGGCCGGGTCGCCGGCCATTTCGCCGCACACCGACACCGGCAGTCCGAAGCGCAGGCCGGTCTGGATCGTCGTGCCGACCAGCTTCAACACTGCCGGATGGAGCGGGTCGTAGAGATGGGCGACCGCTTCGTCGGTGCGGTCGATCGCCAGCGTGTACTGGATCAGGTCGTTGGTGCCGATCGACAGGAACTGCAGCCGGCGCACGAACATGCCGAGCGCCAGCGCGGCGGCCGGCACCTCGATCATGCCGCCGATCTGCACCGAGGGGTCGAACTTCTGCTTGCGTTCCTTGAGCTGTTCCTTGGCGCGCGCGATGAAAGACAGCGCCTGGTCGATCTCGTGGGCGTGCGCCAGCATCGGCATCAGGATCTTCAGCCGGCCGTGCATCGAAGCGCGCAGCAGGGCCCGCAACTGGGCCAGGAACATCTGCGGCTCGGACAGCGAATAGCGGATCGCCCGCAGCCCGAGGGCCGGATTCGGCTCCATGCGCTGGTGCACGCCGTTCAGTGCCTTGTCGGCGCCGATGTCCAGCGTGCGGATCGTCACCGACCGCCCCGACATGCTCTTCAGCACGCTGCGGTAGGCCTCGAATTGCTCGTCCTCGTCGGGCAGGGCCTCGCGTCCCATGAACAGGAACTCGGTCCGGTACAGGCCGATGCCGTCGGCGCCGATGGCCTTGGCCTGCACCGCGTCGGCCGGCATCTCGATGTTGGCGAACAGTTCCACCTCCTCGCCGTCGAGCGTGGTCGAGCGGGTCGTCGCCAGGCGCTTCAGCTTCGAGCGCTCCAGTTCCAGCTCGACCTTGCGCAGCCGGTACTCCTCCAGCACCCGCTCGTCCGGTGCGACGATCACCACCCCGCGGGTGCCGTCGATGATCACCAGTTCGTCGTCCTCGACCAGCTGGCGCACGTTGCGCAGCGCCACCACGGCCGGGATGCTCTGGCTGCGGGCGACGATCGCGGTATGGCTGGTCGGGCCGCCGACGTCGGTGACGAAGCCGGCGATGTTGTGGTCGCGGAAAGCCAGCGTGTCGGCCGGCGACAGATCGTGCGCGACGACGATCGTGCCGAGGCCGTCGCGCCGCTTCGTCGGCAGGCGGCCGGGGTGGCCGAGCAGGACCTTGACCAGCCGCTCGACCACCTGCACGACGTCGGCCTTGCGTTCGCGCAGGTAGGCGTCCTCGATCTGGTCGAACTGCTCGATCAACTGCTCCATCTGCTGCACAAGCGCCCACTCGGCATTGCAGCGGCGCTCCGACACGTGGGCGCGGGCGGCGTCCACCAGCATCGGGTCGTCCAGCAGCATCATGTGCAGGTCGAGGAAGGCGCTGACCTCGCTGTGGGCCTGTCCGCTGGCGGTGGCGGCCTTCAGGCCGGTCAGTTCGCCGCGCACCGTCTCGACCGCATTGTCGAGGCGCTCGATCTCGGCCTCCAGGTGCCTGGGCGAGACGTGGTAGTGGCTGACCTCGAGCAGCGCGTGCGAGATCAGGTGCACGTGCCCGATGGCGATTCCGTTTGAGACCGGCAGTCCGTGAAGCGTGAAGGGCATCTGTGTCGGGTCGCGGCGCGACCTACTCCTCTTCCTCGAAGCGGTTCGCAATCAGCGCCAGCAACGCGGCGATGGCCTCGTCCTCGTCCTCGCCGGCGGCGTCGATCAGGATCGAACTGCCCTTCGAGGCCGCCAGCATCATGACGCCCATGATGCTCTTGGCGTTGACGCGGCGACCGTTGCGTTCCAGCCAGACTTCCGACTTGTAGCTGCTGGCGAGCTGGGTCAGTTTGGCCGATGCCCGTGCGTGCAAGCCCAGCTTGTTGATGATCTCCGCCTCGACTCGCGGCATCCGGTCCTCACTTGATGTGTATCACGCCGTCGCAGCCGCCGCTGACGGCGCGCTGGAGCAGCGTCTTCATGTCCCTTTCCCGGTAGGTCAGCACCCGCAGCAGCATCGGCAGATTGACGCCGGTGATCACTTCGCAGCGTCCTTCTTCGCGCAGCTTCATCGCGATGTTGGCCGGTGTCGCGCCGAACACGTCGGTCAGGATCAACACGCCCGAGCCCTTGTCCACCAGGTCCCGCATCTGCCTCGCCAGCGGCAGCAGGTCGAGCGGGTCGTCCTGACCGCTGACGCCGAGCTGCATGACGTGCGCAGGCCGCTTGTTCAGCACGTGGCAGGCGCATTGCAGCAATGCCTCGCCGAGGCTGGCATGGGTGAGGAGAAAGACGCCGATCATGGGCGGGGCCCCCGAGATTGCCACGATTGTAGCCGCTGCACGGCGTGCAGCGCAGCCCGTGACGCGGCGGCGAAGGCGGCCGGCGCCTAGCCGGCGGCCGGCTCGCCCTTGCTGCGCACGATGCGCACCACCTCGGGCACCCGGCGCACCGCCCGCAGCACCCGCGCGAGATGGATCCGGTCGGCCACCTGCAGCGTGAAATGCAGCGTCGAGTAGGGGACCTGGTCGGCATCCATGCCGACGTTCTGGATGTTGGAGTTCTCCTCCGCGATGGCGCTCGCCACCCTTGCCAGTACGCCGCGGCCGTTTTGCGTCATGACCCGGATCGTGACGTCGAACAGGCGGTCGTGGGCCGGCTCCCATTCGACGTCCACCCAGCGCCCTCGCTCGCCGCGCAGCCGCTGGATCGATGGGCAGTCGTGCAGATGCACCTCCAGCCCCTGGCCCTTGCGGATCGCGCCGATGATCGGGTCGCCCGGGATCGGATGGCAGCACTTGGCGAGCTGCACCGCGATGCCTTCGCTGCCGCGGATCAGGATCGCGCCGGCCGGTTTCGGCTTGATGACGTCGGGTCGTCCGGTCTCCATATCCTGTGCCTGCGACAGACGCCGCGCGACGATCACCGGCAGCCGCTTGCCGAGGCCGAT
>JBNLET010000158.1:0-15536 GCA_050305135.1 Rhodocyclaceae bacterium
CGGCCCTACCGACAAACACGCTTCGCTCGGGCTTGTAGGGCCGGCTTCAGCCGGCCAGCGGCGCCCAAGATCCGCCTGAATCATCGGCTCCATCAAGATCGCGGCTTTGCGCCAGCCCTGCGCCGCCGCAGAGCCGCGGCGATGATGCCGAGTCCGCCCAGCATCATCGCGTAGCCGGGCAGCTCCGGCACCGGGCTGACCGCCGACACCTGCCAGCCCACGTCCGACAGCGCGGCCCAGTCGAGCTCGGTGTAGGGCTTGCGCCGGCCGGTGGCGAGGCTCGGGTCGAGCGCGGCTTCCATCAGCACGCCGTCGGCGAAGGACTGGGTGCCGTCGGCCCAGTGGGTGCCCGATGCGTCCAGCGGCACGGCCGTCTCGGCCGAGCCGCTGGCGTCCGCAAAGGCGGCCACCGAATCGAGGCCGAGGAAGCCGGTCGCGCCGACCTGGCTGAACCAGGCCCCCGCGGTGCCGACGCCGAGCACATGGCCGAGTTCGTGGATCGCCACCGAGTAGAAGTCGAAGCCGCTGAACGACTCGAACGTGCCCGGGTCGTCGTCCACGTACCAGTCGGTACTGGTGTCGAACGAGATGCTGCCGCCCCAGGGCGCGAAATCGCTGGTGCCGATGCCGCTCTGGCCGCGGTCGTCGATGCTGCCGCCGCCGGGCCCGCCGACGCCGAGCACTTCCTTGCCGAAGCCGTTCAGCTCCGCGGCGCCGGCATAGATCCTGAGCGTGTCGGCGGCGATGCCCTGGCCGTTCAGGACGACGCCCGGCTTGCTTGCCCCGACCGCACTGGCGCCCGGGTCGGAGAACGATATGACGTCGTAGAAGGCGGCGTCGAGCGAGTCGTCGATGGCTGCGCCGAACTGGTCGGCGACGAAGTCGAGCACCGCCCGCTGGCCGCCCGACAGCGGCGTCGGCCCGTCGTCGAAGCTGTAGTCGAATTCGACCGTCAGGGCGTGGGCAGGCAGCCAGCCCAGCGCCAGTAGCAGGCCTGCCAGAGTGCGGCCAGTCGGAATCATGTCGCTTTCCTCTTCGTCGCGCGCCCGGCCATGCCGGGCGAGTTGTCCAATGCCGTTCGAGTGGGCATTGAAGCGCAGCCCGGCCCGGCCGGGAAGGCTTCGACAGGAATGCTTACCTTTTCGGCCGGCAGCGGCGGGTGCGGCGTCCCAGAATGAAATTCCGCCACCGGCGGGATCGATATGGAGGTGAATGATGATGAACAAGCGGTTTGGCGTCGCTGTTGCGACGATGCTGATGTCGGCCGTGGCCTGGGCCTACCATTGCCCGGCCGACATGAAGAAGATCGACGAAGCCCTGGCCAAGCATCCCAATCTGCCGGCCGAGCAGATGGCACAGATCAAGCAGTGGCGCACGGAGGGCGAGGCCTTGCACAAGGCCGGCGACCACAAGGCGTCGGTCGAGACGCTGGCCAAGGCGTTGAAGGCACTGGGTATCTGAGGCGGTCGGCGGGCGTCGTGCGAGCGCGCGTCGCGCCCCGCTCGCCGCCGCTTCTATAATGGCTGTCCCGCAACGGGCGGAACAGCCATGCAATACAGCGATCTTCGCGACTTCATCCGCCAGCTCGAGACGCTGGGCGAACTCAAGCGCATCGCCGAGCCGGTGGACACCCGGCTGGAGATGACCGAGATCGCCGACCGGGTATTGCGCGCCGGCGGTCCGGCGCTGCTGTTCGAGCAGCCGACGACGGCGGGCCGGCCGCGCTCGATGCCGGTGCTGGCGAACCTGTTCGGCACGCCCGGGCGGGTCGCGATGGGCATGGGCGCCGATCCGGCGGCCGGCTGGCAGCAGCCGCTGCGCGAGATCGGCCGGGTGCTGTCGCAGCTGAAGGAACCGGAGCCGCCGAAGGGGCTGAAGGACGCCTGGGACAAGCTGCCGATGCTGCGCCAGGTCATGAACATGAGCCCGAAGACGGTTGGCCGCGCGCCCTGCCAGGAAAAGGTGGTCGAGGGCGAGGCGGTCGATCTGGCCGAGCTGCCGGTGCAGCACTGCTGGCCCGGCGACGTGGCGCCGCTGATCACCTGGGGCCTGGTGGTGACGCGCGGCCCGCACAAGAAGCGGCAGAACCTCGGCATCTACCGCCAGCAGGTGATCGGCCGCAACCGCGTGATCATGCGCTGGCTCGCCCACCGCGGTGGCGCGCTGGATTTCCGCGAGCACTGCAAGGCCCGGCCGGGCGAGCCGTTCCCGCTGGCGGTGGTGCTGGGCTGCGATCCGGCGACGATCCTGGGCGCCGTCACGCCGGTGCCGGACAGCCTGTCCGAGTACCAGTTCGCCGGCCTGCTGCGCGGCGGCCGCACCGAGCTGGCGCGCTGCCTGGGCTCCGACCTGCAGGTGCCGGCGCGCGCCGAGATCGTGCTCGAAGGGGTGATCCGGCCCGGCGACGAGGCGCTCGAGGGGCCCTACGGCGACCACACCGGCTACTACAACGAGCAGGCCTCGTTCCCGGTATTCACGGTCGAGCGCATGACGATGCGCGAGGCGCCGATCTACCACAGCACCTATACCGGCAAGCCGCCCGACGAGCCGGCGATGCTGGGCGTGGCGCTGAACGAGGTGTTCGTGCCGCTGCTGCAGAAGCAGTTTCCGGAAATCGTCGATTTCTACCTGCCGCCCGAGGGATGTTCGTACCGGATGGCGGTGGTGTCGATGAAGAAGCAGTATCCCGGCCATGCCAAGCGGGTGATGTTCGGCATCTGGTCCTTCCTGCGCCAGTTCATGTACACCAAGTTCATCATCGTCGTGGACGAGGACGTGGACGTGCGCGACTGGAAGGAGGTGATGTGGGCGATCACGACGCGGATGGACGCGGCGCGGGACACCACGATCGTCGAGCACACGCCGATCGACTACCTGGATTTCGCCAGTCCAGTGGCCGGGCTGGGGTCCAAGATGGGGCTGGACGCGACCAACAAGTGGCCGGGCGAGACGAGTCGCGAATGGGGCCGGCCGATCGTCATGGACGAGGCGGTCAAGACGCGCGTCGATGCGATCTGGAGCCGGCTCGGGCTGTAGGCCGAGGGAGGACGAGGCAATGAGCGACGAAGTGCCGGAACTGGGGGTCCAGTTCGCCAGCGACAACACCGCCGGCGCCTGCCCGGAAGCGATCGAAGCCTTGCTGGCGGCCAACCGGGGCTGGCAGCCATCGTATGGCACCGACGACATCACGCTGCGGGTCTGCGATCGCTTGCGCGAGGTGTTCGAGACCGACTGCGACGTCTATTTCGTCTTCAACGGTACGGCGGCCAACGCGCTGGCGCTGGCCTCGCTGTGCCGCTCCTACCACAGCGTGATCTGCGCCGATACCGCCCACGTCGAGACCGACGAGTGCGGCGCGCCGGAGTTCTTCTCCAACGGCACCAAGCTGCTGCGCGCGGCGGCGCAGCAGGGGCGGCTGCAGCCGCAGGACGTCACGCGGCTGGTCGGCATGCGCACCGACATCCACTACCCGCGCCCGCGGGTGGTGTCGGTGACCCAGGCGACCGAGCTCGGCACCGTCTATTCGCTCGGCGAACTGGCCGCGATCAGCCAGGCGGCGCGGGCGGCCGGGCTGCATCTGCACATGGACGGCGCGCGCTTCGCCAACGCGCTGGCCTCGCTGGAGTGCACGCCGGCCGAACTGAGCTGGCGCGCCGGCGTGGACGTGCTGTGCCTGGGCGGCACCAAGCTGGGCATGCCGCTCGGCGAGGCGGTGGTGTTCTTCGACCGGCGCCTGTCGGAGGAATTCGCCTGGCGCTGCAAGCAGGCCGGCCAGTTGGCGTCGAAGATGCGCTACCTGTCGGCGCCGTGGCTCGGTATGCTGGAAGGCGGTGCCTGGCTCGCCCATGCCCGCCACGCCAACGCGATGGCCGAGCGGCTGGCGGCCGGGCTGGTCGAGCTGCCGGGCGTCAGTCTGCACGTGCCGCGCCAGGCCAACGGCGTGTTCGCGAACCTGCCCGAGCCGGTGGCGAACCATTTGCGTGCGCGTGGCGTCCATTTCTATACCTTCATAGGCGGCGCCGCGCGTTTCATGTGTTCGTGGGCGACGACCGAGGCGGCCGTCGATCGCCTCATCGCATTGGCCGCCGAAGCCCTTCGATAGACGAGGAAAGCGCGATGACCGATCCTGAAATCCTGTCCGCCAGCGACGTGCCCGCCAGCAGTCAGGCCAGCGGCCCGGCCGGAAACCTGGTGACCCTGACCCACGTGATCTACGGCCTGCATGCGTCGGCGGTGGTGATCGGCGTGGCCAGCGGTGCGGCGACCGTGCTGGGCAGCTTCGTCGGTGGCCTGCCGTCGATCATCGCGGTGATCCTGAACTACGTGAAACGCTCCGACGTGCGCGGCACCTGGCTGGACAGCCACTTCAGCTGGCAGATCCGAACGTTCTGGTATGCGGCCGCCTGGATCGTCGCGTTCTACGTGCTGTTCTTCACCTTCGTCGGCATCCCGCTGGCGCTGGTGGTCGGCATCGCCGCGACGCTGTGGGTGATCTACCGCGTCGCGCGCGGCTGGCTGGCGCTGAACAACCGCGACACCTTGCCGTACTGAGGCCGCCGCGAACCGCGGCTTCGCTTCAGTACGCGTGGCGGTCGCGGAAGACGACCCAGACGGTCTTCAGGATGATCCACAGGTCGAGCGGCAGGGACCAGTTGCGCAGGTAGTCGAGGTCGAACTCGATGCGTCGGATCATGTGGCCCAGGTCGTCGCCGCCGCGAAAGCCGTTTACCTGCGCCCAGCCGGTGATGCCCGGCTTGACCTTGTGGCGCACCATGTAGCCGGGGATCAGCTTGCGGTAGGACTCGTTTACCGCCACCGCATGGGGGCGCGGCCCGACGATGCTCATGCGTCCCTGCAGCACGTTGATGAACTGCGGCAGTTCGTCGAGCGAGGTGCGGCGGATGAAGGCACCGAAAGGCGTCACGCGGGCATCGTTGCGGGTCACCTGGGTGTAGCTCTTGTCGCCGTCCTCGGTGACCGTCATCGAGCGGAACTTGTAGACCACGATGTCCCGGCCGTCGAGGCCGTAGCGGCGCTGGCGGAAGATCACCGGACCGGGCGAGCTGAGCTTGACGCCGATCGCCGTCGCCAGCAGCAGCGGCGAGATCAGCAGCAGGATCAAGAGCGCCAGGACGATGTCGGCGCCGCGCTTGATGAGACCGTTGAAGCCGGTGAACGGGCTGTCGCAGACGGCCACCACCGGCATGCCGCCGACATGGTCGAGGCGGCCCTGGATCAGGTCGGTGACGAAGATGTCCGGCACGAAGAAGATCGACGCGGTGGTGTCCTTCAGGTCGTCCAGCACCTTCAGGATGCGCGGCTGGGTGGCCATCGGAAGCGCCAGGTAGATCGCCTCGACGCGGGCATTCTTGACGTAGTCCGCCAGTTCGGAAAGCTTGCCGAGCAGCGGGCTGCGGGTGATGTCGGGCAGCCGTTCGCGGCTGCGGTCGTCGAAGTAGCCGACGAACTTGGTGCCCAGGTAGGGATTGCGCTCGAATTCCGATGCGATGCGGATTCCGATGTCATTGACGCCGGCGACGACGGCCCGGCGCTGCGAGTGGCTCATCGCGATGACGCGGGGCACGGCCAGGCGGATCAGCGTGTGGCCGAGCAGCAAGGCCAGCGGCGTCGCCAGCGACCAGGCCAGCAGCACGCGCTGCGGGAAGAAGCGGACGTAGCCGCTGGCCAGGCCGAAGCCGCCCAGGATCAGCAGGAAGATCAGCCAATTGGTGACGACCTTGCGCGCGGTCCGGCCCGGGCCCTCGTGTAAGCGGACATTACCCGGAAAGAACAGCAGAAATGCCAGCAGCGTCAGAATGACGTAGGCCGCGTCGAACCTCTCGCGGAACGCGATGGCGCTCAGCAGCAGACTGCCTGCGACGATGACGGGATCGATGAAGGCCTCGAGAATCCGCGTCACGGTGAAGCTCGAACGCAGGAAGCCGGGGTTGCGGTCTAGAACGGCAAACATGACGCCAGTGTAAGGCGCTGCTCTCTACGACGTTCAGCATATTCTGTAACCTGTTGCGACGAGATGGCGGATAGACATCTGGCATGCTGTGTCGGGCATCGAGGCGTCATCGACGGCGCCGCTCCGGACAACCTCATACTCCCGACTCCGATGAAAATGATCCGTCGCAGACAATTGAGCGTCATCGCCCTGGCGCTGCCCTGCGCGCTGGCGCAGGCCGAATTCGAGCGGCCCGAGGGCCTGGCGCTGACCGCTTCCGAGTCGCTGCTGCGCGACAGCAACCTGTACCGCCTGGCGGACGGCGTCGAGCCGCAGCGCGGCGAGCGCTCGGACTGGATCTCGGTGACCCGCGTCGGTGCCGAATACGAGCGCCGCTTCGGCCTGCAGCAGGTCGCGGCCTCGCTCGGCCTGTCGGCAAACAGGTACCGCGACAACGCTCACCTCGACCACGAGGGGGTCGATGCCGACGCGAGCTGGCGCTGGGCGGTCGGGCGGCGCATGAACGGCGGCGTCGCGCTGCGCCAGTCGCAGTCGCTGAGCGGATTCGACGACTTCGCCGGCCAGCAGCGCAGCATCAACACCTACCGCCGGCTCGAAATGTTCGGCGACTATGCGCTGACGGCGCGCTGGTTCGCCGGTGCCGGCGCGGCCTACACCAGCAGCGAGTACTCCGGCGACACCCGGCCGACGGCGGACTACCGGGCGCGCTCGCTGTCGCTGCGCGGCGGCTACCAGGGCCGCAGCAGCGAGCGCCTGGTGCTGTCGCTGGTGCGCACCCACGGCGAATACCCGAACCGGGTCGCCACGATCTTTTCGGACCAGAGCTACAGCCAGAACGACTACCGGCTCGACGGCGACTGGCCGGCCAGCGGGGCGACACGCCTGAGCGGCTATCTCGGCTACATGACGCGCAGCTACGATTTCGCCGCCAACCGGGATTTCGAAGGCGCCGTCGGCCGGCTCGAAATGGACTGGCAGATCAGCGGCAAGCTCAGCCTGCAGAGCCAGTTGAGGCGCGAGATCGGCGCGCAGGAGGACCTGGTGGACAACTACGTGGTGACCGACGCGCTGGCGCTGCGACCGAAGTGGGCGCTGAGCGAAAAGATCAACCTGTCCTCCGAACTGGAGTACCGGCGGCGTGATTTCGGCGGCGACCCGGGCTTCCTGCTGCAGGACGAGCGGGACCGTATCGAGCATCTTCGCAGCCTCGGCGTGGCGGCCGACTACCACGCCTCGCGGCTGCTGTCGCTGGGCATGTCGCTGCGCTGGCAGACCCGTAGCGCCGACACTGCCGCGCGCGAGTACGACGCCACCACGGCGGGCGTTTCGGCGCGGCTGCGCTTCTGAGCGCGGCGGCGATACATCCTGTTATCAAGGGCGTAAATTGATTTCAATCTGTAAGGCGGGCTTGCGCGGTCATGACCGCGGAGTAATCTGATTCGCGACGGGATATGGCATGAACCTCGCAACCGGCAGGCCCGCTCGACGGCCCTCCGGCAACAATCCAGCCGCATCAGACGGCGCTCGCTAGCTCCCTATCGTCATCGTGCTCAGTTTGTCTCGGGTAGTTCGCATACCGGCCGAATGCTTGGCCCGGTAGGCCGCTGTCCGGCAGAACAATCGCATCGGAGGACATTCATGAGACCTTCCCGCCGCATCATTGCCGCGTGCATCGCGATGCTGGGCGCATCCGGCGCAGGCGCCGCGACCCAGACCCTCAACACGACGGCGTTCGATATCAGCTACGACGATTCCGTCGTCGGGCTGTTCGGCGCGCCGACGCTGCTCGGCGACACCTTGTTCTTCGCGCCGGGCGGGTCGCCGGGCTTCACGGCGCAGACCGGAGACGGTATCGACGTCGCCAATTCGACCTTCTCGTTCACGGTCACGGCCCACCCCGGCTTCACGCTCGACCATTTCTCGCTGCTCGAAGAGGGGGATTACTTCTACTTCGGCGATGAGGCCGGCGTCGCCGTCAGCGGGCAGTTGCGGGTCAATCCGCTGGCGCCGAACGGGCCGACCTTGAGCTCCGGTCTCGTCGCGACCTCGTTCGCCGCCAATGCGGCGTTCGACTTCGACACCCGCGATTGGAGCGCCAGCGCCAGCATCGGCACCGATCCGCTGTCGATGGGCCAGGTCAGCATCCAGAACATCCTCGCCGCCCACGCCGACGACGATGACGCCTACGCCTTCATCGAGAAACATAACGTCGAATTGACCGTGGGCGTCAGCGCGGTACCGGAACCGCAGACCTATGCGCTGATGCTGGCCGGACTGGGCATGGTCGGCTTTGCGGCCGGCCGGCCGCGCGGGACGCGGAGCTGATGCGGATCTCGGCTGCCCCGCCGCAGGCGGAACCGGGGCAGGCGAGGGGCGGGGCGGTGGGACCGCCCCGCGGTGTTTCGATCTGCGCCTCGCCGCAGGACCGGTTCGAGCCGGCGCCGGCGAGCGAGCGGGCAGGTCTTACGAGATGAATTACGGGACGTACATGTCTATTCAGAATGTCGGCGGCCGGGTGATATCGATTTGCGCAGTGGCCGCGGCGCTTTCGTTGGCGGGTTGTGGTGAAGATGGCGGCGCGGCCTCCACGCAGGTGGCGGCACGGGTCAATTCCGACGAGATCACCGTGCACCAGATCAATGCCGTGCTGTCGCAATCGCGCCGTCTGACCAGCTCCGATCCGCAGCAGGCCGGCACCCAGGTGCTGGAGCGGCTGATCGACCAGCAACTGCTGGTGCAGCAGGCCGAGGATGCCTTGCTCGACCACGATCCCCGCGTGCTGCAGGTCATCGACGCCTCGCGCCGCGAGATCCTGGCCCGGGCCTACCTGGAGCAGAAGGCCGCGGCGGCGGGCAAGCCGAGCGAACAGGAGATCGACGACTACTACGCCGGCCATCCGGCGCTGTTCGCGCAGCGCCGGATCTACAAGCTGCAGGAACTCGAGGTGCGCCTGCCGGCGCCGCGGCAGGACGAGCTGAAGCGCCGCGTCGAAGCCGCCGGCAGCCTGCAGGAGATCGTCGACTGGCTGAAGCAGCAGGACATCCCCTACACGGCCAGCGCCGGTGCCAAGGCGGCCGAGCAGTTGCCGCTCGAGCTGCTGCCGCGCTTCGCCGCGATGAAGGACGGCCAACTGGCGCTGCTGCGCCAGCCCGAAGGCGTGTCGGTGATCCACCTGGCCGGCTCCGAAGCGCGCCCGATCGCGCGCGAGCAGGCCGCGCCGATGATCGAGCAGTTCCTGCTCAACACGCGCAAGGCCGAATTCGCCAAACAGGAGATCGCGCGCCTGCGCGAGTCGGCCGAAATCGCCTACCTGGGCAATTTCGCGTCCTCGGGCGGAGCCGCCCAGGCCCTGCCGCCGGCGACCGAGACGGCCAGTGCCCAGGCCGCCACCGGGGCGCTGGAGCGCGGTGCCGCGGGGCTGCAATGAGCGTGTGCCGCGATGCCGCGCGCCGCGCCCTGTTGTAGATGAATCTTCGTTTCGTTGCGATGGAAATGCCTATGCGGCCCCTGTTGCTGCTGTTGTTGTTGCTTGCACGCTTGCTGCCGTCGGCCATGGCGGCCGCCGCGCCGGAGCCGGACTACCGGCTCGGCGCCGGCGACGTGATCCGCGTCAGCGTGTTCCAGAACCCGGAGCTGACCACCGAGGCGCGCGTCTCCGAGAGCGGCAACATCTCGTTCCCGCTGCTCGGCAGCGTGCCGCTCGGCGGCACCACGATCCAGGCCGCCGAGCGGCTGGTGGCGCAGCGGCTGCGCGAGGGCGGCTTCGTGCTGCGGCCGCAGGTCAACATCCTGCCGCTGCAGATGAGGAGCGCCCAGGTGGCGGTGCTGGGCCACGTCAACCGGCCCGGCCGCTTCCCGCTCGAAACCGCCACGACGCGCCTGAGCGAGATGCTGGCGGCGGCCGGCGGCATCGCGCAGGACGGCTCCAGCACCGTGCTGGTGGTCGGCAACCGGGGCGGCCAGACCTTCCGCCGCGAAGTGGATCTGCCGACGCTGTTCCGTCGCGGCGAGCTGTCCGCCGATCTGACGCTGGCCGGTGGCGACGTGATCTACGTCGAGCGGGCCGCCAGCTTCTACATCTACGGCGAGGTGCAGCGGCCCGGCGCGTTCCGGCTGGAGCGCGGCATGACCGTGATGCAGGCGCTGGCGACCGGCGGCGGCACGACCGCACGCGGCACCGTCAAGGGCTTGCAGATCCATCGCCGCGACGAGATCGGCCGGGTCAGCGTGATCGAGCCGCGCCTGACCGATCCGCTGCAGCCCGACGACGTGATCTACGTCCAGGAAAGCCTCTTCTAGCGCCCGCCGGAGTCCGCGCATGACCCTGACCCAGTTCCTGCTCGTGCTGCGTGCCCGCATCGGCACGGTGATCCTGATGACGCTGCTGTCGGCCGCGCTGGCGGCCGCCGTCAGCCTGTTGCTGCCGAAGCAGTACACCGCCGAGACCTCGGTGGTGATCGACGCGCGCGGCGGCGAACCCCTGCAGGCCAGCGCCACGCCCGGGTTGCTGGTGCCCGGCTACATGGCGACCCAGGTGGACATCATCAATTCCGACCGCGTCGCCCGCCGGGTGGTCGAGCTGACCAAACTCGACCAGTCGGCCGCGGCGCGCGCGCAGTGGCAGGACGACACCCAGGGCCGCGGCGAGCTGCGGATCTGGCTGGCCGACCTGCTGCAGCGCAAGCTCGAGGTGCGGCCGGCGCGCGACAGCTCGGTGGTGACGATCACCTTCACCGGCGCCGATCCGCAGTTCGCCGCGCTGGTCGCCAACGGCTTCGCCCAGGCCTACGTCGAGACCAATCTGGAACTCAAGGTCGAACCCGCCAAGCAGTACGCGAAATGGTTCAACGAGCGCACCGGCTCGCTGCGCGGCGAACTCGAAGCAGCGCAGCGGCGGCTGTCCGAATACCAGCAGAAGCACGGCATCGTCGCCGCCGACGAGCGGCTGGACGTCGAGAACGCCAAGCTGTCGGAGCTCTCCAGCCAGTTGCTGGCGGTGCAGGCGCAGCGCGTCGAAAGCCGCTCGCGGCAGGCGCAGACGGGCTCCGCCGAAACCTTGCCGGAGGTGATGCAGAACGGCCTGATCCAGAGCCTGAAGGCCGATCTGGCCCGGCAGGAGGGCAGCCGCCAGCAGCTCGCCGCGCGGCTCGGCAACAACCACCCGGAACTGGCGCGGGTGCGGGCCGAGATCGCCAGCCTGCGCGAGCGCATCGCCACCGAGGTGGCGCGGGTGGCCGGCTCGCTCGGCACCACGAACCGGGTCAACGACCAGCGCGAAAGCGAGATCCGCGCCGCGCTGGAGGCGCAGAAGGCCAAGGTGCTGCAGTTGAAGGCCCAGCGCGACGAGATCGCGGTGCTGCAGCGCGACGTCGAGAACGCGCAGCGCTCCTACGACCTGGTGACCCAGCGCCTGACCCAGACCAGCCTCGAGAGCGAGAACCAGCAGGGCAACGTGGTGGTGCTGACGCCGGCCGTGCCGCCGGTCGAGCCGTCCCGCCCGCGGCTGGTGCTGAACGTCGCGGTGGCCACCGTGCTGGGCCTGCTGCTCGGCATCTGCACGGCGCTGCTGCGCGAACTGGTGGACCAGCGGGTGCGCGCCGCGGCGGACCTGGCCGCCGCGCTGGCGCTGCCGGTGCTGGGCGTGATTCCTCGCAAGCCGGGCCGCTCGGCGCGTCTGGCGGCCTGAACGGGAGTGTCGATGAATACCGTCAACAGCGAACTCGGCCAGCCGCTGCTGCGGGCCGTCGCGCCGCGCGACAGCTCGATCGGCGCGATCCTGATCGCCGACGGCCGGCTGACCACGGCCGACGTGCTGCGGGTGCTGAAGCTGCAGCACGAAGAGGGGCTGCGCTTTGGCGAGGCCGCCAAGCGGCTCGGCCTGTTGAGCGACGCCGACATCGATTTCGCGCTGGCGCGCCAGTTCGACTACCCCTACCTCGGCAAGGAGGGCAGCAAGGTCGCGGCCGAGGTGATCGCCGCCTACAACCCGTTCTCGCAGCAGGTCGAGGCGCTGCGCGCGCTGCGCAGCCAGCTCATGCTGCGCTGGTTCCAGCACGGGCAGGGTCATCGCTCGCTGGCGATCGTCAGCGCCGGCGAGCGGGAGGGGCGCTCGTGGCTGGCGGCCAACCTGGCGGTGGTGTTCTCGCAGCTCGGCGCCAAGACCCTGCTGATCGACGCCGACCTGCGCCGGCCGCGCCAGCACACGCTGTTCGGCGTCGACAACCGCGCCGGCCTGTCGGCACTGCTGACCGGGCGGGCCGGCCTGGACGCCGCCCAGCGGGTGGCCGGCCTGCGCGACCTGTCGCTGCTGCCGGCCGGCACGCTGCCGCCCAATCCGCAGGAGGTGCTGGCGCGGCCGAACTTCGCGCGCATGCTGGAGGCCTTCGAGAAGCACTTCGAACTGATCCTGCTCGACACGCCGCCGGGCAACCGCTTCGCCGACGGCCAGACGGTCGCGGTGCGGGCCGGTGGCGCGCTGATGGTGACGCGCAGGAACGTGAGCAAGGTCGGGTTGCTGCGGGCCTACGCCGACATGATCAGCCAGGCCGGCGGCACCCTCGTCGGTTCGCTGCTGAATGAGCGCTGAGCGGTCGGACGGAAGCATGTACGGCCACGCCGGCGCGACCCCTCGACCGATGCCCGTGCTGGCGCCGTGGGGCCTGCTGCTGGCCGGCCTGCTGCTGGTCTACCTGCCGAGCTTCGCCGGCCTGTTCCGTACGCTGTGGGCCACCGACCAGAACGCCCACGGCCCGATCGTGCTGGCGGTGTCGATGTGGTTCCTGTGGTTTCGCGGCCGGCAGGTGCTGAGCGAGGGGCTGCGGCCGCAACCGGCGCCGCGCCTCGCCTGGCCGGTCCTGCTGCTCGGCCTGCTGGCCTTCGTGGTCGGCCGCTCGCAGTCGATCTACCTGCTTGAAGTCGGCTCGCTGGTGCCGGTGCTGGTCGGCCTGACGCTGCTGTTCTTCGGCCTGCGCATCCTGCGGCGGATGTGGTTCGCGTTCTTCTTCATGTGCTTCATGGTGCCGCTGCCGGGCTCGGTCGTCGATGCGGTGACCCAGCCGATGAAGATCGCGGTGTCGTGGGGCGCCCAGCACCTGCTCGACGCGCTCGGTTATCCGGCCGGCCGCAGCGGCGTGGTGCTGACGATCGGCCAGTACCAGTTACTGGTGGCGGACGCCTGCGCCGGCCTGAATTCGCTGTTCACGCTCGAGGCGCTCGGGCTGCTCTACATGAACGTGATGCGGCACGAGTCGGTGCGCCGCAACGCTGCGCTGGCGACGCTGATCGTGCCGATCAGCTACAGCGCCAACCTGCTGCGGGTGGTGGCGCTGGCGCTGATCACCTACCACCTCGGCGACGCCGCCGGGCAGGGCTTCCTGCACAGTTTCTCGGGCATGGTGCTGTTCGTCACCGCACTGCTGCTGATCATCGGCGTGGACGGCATCCTGAGCCGCTTGCCCGGGCTGCGCCCGCGCGGCCAAGGAGGCGCGGCATGAGCCCGGCGGCGCTCGCGCTGCGCCTGCCGCCGCTGCCGTTCAGGCCGGCCCTGCTGGCGGCCGCGGCCCTGCTGCTGGCGGCCGTGCTGGCGGCTCTGATGACGCCCCGGCTGAGCGAGGTCGGCGACGTGGCGGAGCTGGACAGTGAGCTGCCGCGCGCCTTCGGCGAATGGCGGGAACTGCCGAGCCCGCTGATCCAGGTCGACGTGGCGCTGGGCGGCGCCGCCAGTTTCGCCCAGCCCTACGACCAGGTCGTGATGCGCGCCTATCGCAACCACGCTGGCCAGGTCGTGTACCTGGCCGTGGCCTGGGGCAAGCGCCAGCGCCAGGAGGTCAAGGTGCACCGGCCGGACCTGTGCTACGCCGCGCAGGGCTTCGAGATCGAGGCGCTCGCCACGCACCGCTTCGGCGACATCGAGGGGGCGGACGTGCTCGGCAAGCGCATGCTCGCGAGCGGCCGGCGCGGCTCGGAGGCGGTCAGCTACTGGATGCGCATCGGCGAGCTGTTCAGCGAGGACGCCTGGGACACCCGCATCCACATTCTGCGCCAGGGCCTGCGCGGCCGGGTACCCGACGGCGTGCTGGTGCGGGCCTCGCTGCACGTGCGCGACCGGGCGCAGGCCGAGCAGGCCTGGCCGGTGGCCGAAGCCTTCCTGGCCGAGCTGGTGCGCGCTTCGCCACCGCGCGTGCGACACATGTTGCTGGGCTGGGGCGAGTCATGAGGATCGCGTTCTTCGTCGCCGAATTCCCGGTGCTGTCGGAAACCTTCGTGATCCGTCAGGTGGCCGGCATGTTGGCCGCCGGTCATGACGTGACGGTGATCGCGGGGCAGTGGGGGGAGCGCCGGATCCCGCACGCCGTCTATCGCGACGCCGGCATGGAAGCCATCGTGCGGGCGATCCGCCGCGACGACGGCAGTTTGCCGGCGCGGCTGCTGAAGATTCTGTCGTTCGCCTGCCGGGCGCCGTTCCGGTCGCGCACCCGGCGGGCCCTGGCGGTCGCGCTGGGTGCCGCGCTGGGCGGCAGCCCGGCCAGCCTGCTTGACATCGCCTCGCTCGACGGCAGCGCCGAGGTGGGCGAATTCGATGCCATCTTCGCCCATTTCGGCCCGGCCGGCGTGCGCGCCATGCACCTGCAGCGGGCGGGCCTGCTGCACGGCCCGCTGGCGACGATCTTCCACGGGTTCGACGTCAGCGACGAACGCACGCTGGCTCGCTTTCGCGACGCCTACCGGGCCTTGTACCGCCATTGCGCGCGGCTGCTGCCGATCAGCCGGCTGTGGCGCCGGCGCCTGCTCGACTGGGGCGCGCCGGCCGAGCGGGTGGAGGTGCTGCGCATGGGCGTCGACGTGGACCGGCTCGCCACGGTGGAGCCGCGGCGGCCGCTGGGCCGCCCGCTGCGCCTGCTGTCGGTCGCCCGCTTCACCGAGAAGAAGGGGCTGCGCTATGCGATCGAGGGGGCGCTGGCGGCCAACCGTCCGCTGCGCTACGAGATCATCGGCGATGGACCGCTGGCGCCGGAGTTGCGCGCGCTGGCGAGCGGGGCCGGCACGGGCAAGGAGATCGCCTTCCTCGGCCGCAAGAGCCAGCAGGAGGTCTTCGCGGCGCTCGAGCAGGCGGACCTGTTCCTGCTTCCCTCCGTCACCGCGGCCGGCGGCGACATGGAAGGCGTGCCGGTGGCGCTGATGGAAGCGATGGCAAAGGGCATCCTGGTGCTGGCGACCCGCCACAGCGGCATCCCCGAACTGGTGGACGACGGCGACACCGGCTTCCTGGTACCCGAGCGAGACGCCGCGGCGATCGCCGGCGTCATCGATGCGCTGCCCGAAGATCCGGCGGCCCTGGCGCGCTTGCGCTGTCGGGCGCGCGGCAAGGTCGAGGCGGAATTCGACAATGCCCGGCTGGATGCCCAGCTCGAACGGCTGGCCGGCGAGATGGCGGGCCGCCCGGACGGGATGCGGCGGCAGGGCGGCGCGGCGACGCTGGCCTGCGCGGAGCGCGCATGAAGATCCTGTTCCTCAGCCACACCGCGATGGGCGGGCCGTTCGTGGTCGGCTCGCACCATCTTTCGCG
>JBNLET010000159.1:0-2811 GCA_050305135.1 Rhodocyclaceae bacterium
TTGTTGACATCGGCGTGAGCGCCGATGTGACAATGCGCGCCCGCGGCCGAAGGAAGAAAGGATGCAGCGAGAGAAGCTCCGGATCGGGCCCGACGGCTGGCTGCAGGGATGCCGCCATGTGCCGTCGCCGAATTTCGACGAGAGGCCGTCCGGCTGCACCGTCGATCTGATCGTCGTGCACGCGATCAGCCTGCCGCCGGGCTGCTTCGGCGGCGGCGACATCGAGGCCTTGTTCACGAATGCGCTCGATCCGGCGGCGGATCCGTTCTATCCGCAGATCTGCGAGTTGAAGGTGTCGGCCCATTTCCTGATCCGCCGCGACGGAGAACTGGTGCAGTTCGTGCCGACGCATCTGCGGGCCTGGCACGCGGGTGCGTCGGAGTGGCGCGGACGGCCGAGATGTAACGATTTCTCGCTCGGCGTCGAACTGGAAGGCTGCGACGAGTGCGGCTTCGAGGCCGGCCAGTACGACTGTCTGGTGTCGCTGGTGGATGTCTTGTGCGAGTTCCATCCGATCGACGCGATCGCGGGCCATTGCGAGATCGCCCCGGGGCGCAAGACCGATCCAGGGCCGAATTTCGAATGGGATCGGCTGATGAGCCGGATCGCGCGCCCGCTGGCGCGCCGCTGAGATCCGCATCGCTGCGGTGCGCAATGTTGCAAATTGCAAGGGCGACCGCGGCGGCGCCTTTGATTTCTTGCAATTTTTTCGATTGACAGAGGAAGAGGCGAAAGCTACCATTCGCCTCGTGCTGCGTTGCAGCAAATGGGTTGCCGGCGTCAGAGCCGCTCTTGCCGGGCGGATGTCGCCGTGCGGCGCATCCTCAGGTTGCGAAGATGCGCACTCGACTACTGGAGACCCCTGGCTTCACCGGACGCGTCGGATCGGCGGTTCGGGTCGTCACCGCTGGCATGGCAAAGGACATGCGCCGGGACAGGAAGCGGGGCCACAGCAAGGAGCTGACATGAAGAACGCAACTGCCATGTCCCGACGGATTGACAAGCTCGGCTGCTTTGCCGGCCATCTGGCCCATGGCGGCCTGTTGACTGCAGGACTGTTCGCTTTGGCCGTGCTGGCGGCCAACCAGCTGGAGGGCGACCGCGCGGCCGCAAGTCCGTCGCGGCCGCTGGCCCTGGCCGCGGCGCAGTCGATGGACGATGCCTACGACGAGGCGGAGCGCACGACGCAGCCGGTGGCCCGCGTCGAGACCGAGCTGCGGGCGGCCGTTGCGGCCGAAGAACCGAAGCTTTCCCGCGAGATGGTTCGGGTCAAGGCCTACGTGGCGCGTCGCTACCGAGTCTCGCAGGTGGCGCTCGAGCCGCTGCTGGCCGAGGCCGAGAACGTCGGTGGCCAGTTGGGGCTGGATCCGCTGCTGCTGGTGGCGGTGATCGCGATCGAGTCGAGCTTCAACCCGTTTGCCGAGAGTTCCGTCGGCGCCCAGGGCCTGATGCAGGTGATTCCCCGCTTCCACATGGACAAGATCGGCGACGATGCCGGCGCGGACGCGCTGTTCGACCCGCAACTCAACATCCGCGTCGGCGCGCTGGTGCTGAAGGAGGGGCTGGCGCGCTACGGCACGCTGCAGAACGCGCTGCAGTACTACGGAGGGGCGCTGAACGATCCGAAGGCCGGCTACGCCAACAAGGTGCTGGCCATGAAGGCGCGGCTGAAGAACGCCGCCGGACACGCCCGCACGGCCTGAAGCGGATCGCCCGTCCGGCGGGCTTGTCGTGCTAGCCGGAGGCGAGGACCCGGGCGATGCGTTCCAGGGCCTGTTCGATGCGCTCGCAGCCGGTCGTGTAGGCGATGCGCAGGTGGCGCCGCGGCAGGTGGTTGCCGAAGTCCAGTCCGGGCGTGGTGGCCACACCGGCCTCCTCGATCAGCCGGCGGGCAAGCGCCTCGCTGTCCTCGGTCAGTCCGCCGACATCCGAATAGACGTAGAAGGCGCCTTTCGGTCGTGCGCCGAGACCGAAGCCGAGCGCTTGCAGGCCGGGCAGCAGTACGTCGCGCCGGCGCGCGAATTCCTCCCGCCGCGCTTCCAGGATCTCCAGCGTGGCCGGTGCGAATGCGGCCAGCGCCGCGTGCTGGGCGACGGTCGAGGCGCAGATGAAGAAGTGCTGCGCCAGCTTCTCGACCTGCCGCTGGTAGCCTTTCGGCACCACCAGCCAGCCCAGCCGCCAGCCGGTCATGCCGAAATACTTGGAAAAGCTGTTCACGACGAACACGTCGTCGTGCGCCGACAGCGCCGTCCACGCATCGATGCCGTAGCTGAGTCCCTGGTAGATCTCGTCCACCAGCAGGATTCCGCCGCGCGAGCGTACGACGGCGTTGAGCGCCGCGATGGCTGCGGCGTCGAGCATCGTGCCGGTGGGATTGGACGGGCTGGCGACCATCAGGCCGCGGCTGCGCTCACACCAGGCGGCGGCCACCTGGGCCGGCGTGGGCTGGTAGTCGCTGCCGGCGTCCACCGTCAGGGCCCGGGCGACGCCTTCGAAAGCGCGCACGAAATGGCGGTTCGACGGGTAGCCGGGGTCCGGCACCAGCCACACGTCGCCGGGATCGGTGCTGGCGGCGATGGCCAGCATCAGCGCGCCGGAGGCGCCCGGCGTGACGATGATGCGGTCCGGCGCCACATCGGCGCCGAAGCGCTCCAGGTAGTGGCGGGAGATCGCTTCGCGCAGCTCCGGCAGGCCGAGCGTCGCGGTGTAGTGCACGTCGCCGCCGGCGAGGAATCGGCTAGCGGCTTCGACGATCGGTCGCGGTGTCGGAAAATCGGGTTCGCCGACTTCCATGTGGATGATGTCGCGCCC
>JBNLET010000160.1:0-3814 GCA_050305135.1 Rhodocyclaceae bacterium
CGGCCAGGCCTGCGACCGCGCCGACCACGCGCGCGGCCTGCGCAAGGACGCCGCCGGCGCGATCCTGTACTCGGCCGAGAAGGCCACCTGGATGGCCGGCGAGGCGATCCAGACGCTGGGCGGCGTCGGCTACACCAACGAGTATCCGGTCGGCCGGCTGTGGCGCGACGCCAAGCTGTACGAGATCGGCGCCGGCACCAGCGAGATCCGGCGCATGCTGATCGGGCGCGAACTGTTCGCGGAGACGCTTTGAGCCTTGCCGGCCGCCGGTGCCCGGCTGTCTGAGCGGCGACGGCTCCGGTATCGTCGGAACCTTCCGCAACGATACGAAGCAGACCATGGCGATCAAACTACGCGTCCTCGATTCGAACGACACGGCGGCCCTCGGCCACGTGCGCCAGTTCTTTCGCAACTACGCGGCCTGGCTCGGACGGGACCTGTCCTTCCAGGGCCTCGGCGAGGAGATGGACGGCCTGCCGGGCCGCTACTCGGCACCGCAGGGCCGGCTGTTCTACGCCGAGGCCGACGGCCGCCCGGCCGGCTGCGTCGGCGTGCGCGATTTCTCGGACGGCGTGTGCGAGATGAAGCGCCTCTACGTCGAACCCGAGCTGCGCGGCCAGGGCATCGGCCGCGAACTGGCGCTGGCCGCCATCAAGGCCGCCCGCGCGCTCGGCTACGGCCGGATCCTGCTCGACACGCTGCCGGCGATGCGCATCGCGGTCAAGCTGTACCGGGAACTCGGATTCCAGGAGGCGCCGGCCTACTACCCGAGCCCGCTCGAAGGGACGATGTTTCTCTCGCTGGATCTCGAACAATGGGACGAGGCGCGGGTCGAGAACGACCTCCTGACCCACCTGTTCGACTACAACCGGGCCTGGGCCCGGCAGATGCGCGAAGTCGATTCGCACTACTTCGAGAAGCTGTCGCAGCTGCAGGCGCCGGACTACCTGTGGATCGGCTGTTCGGATTCGCGCGTGCCGGCCAACCAGATCGTCGGCCTGCTGCCCGGCGAGGTGTTCGTGCACCGCAACGTCGCCAACGTCGTCGTGCATACCGATCTGAACTGCCTGTCGGTGGTGCAGTTCGCCGTCGACGTGCTGAAGGTCAAGCACATCATGGTGGTCGGCCACTACGGCTGCGGCGGCGTCAAGGCGGCGCTGGGGCGCGAGCGGGTCGGCCTGGTGGATCTCTTGCTGCGCCACGTGGTCGATGTCCACGTCAAGCATCGCAAGCGAGTGGACACGCTGCCCGAGGCGCTGCGCCACGACCGGCTGTGCGAGCTGAACGTGCTCGAGCAGGTGGTGAACGTGGCCCAGACCGTGGTCGTGCAGGACGCCTGGCGGCGCGGCCAGCCGCTGACCGTGCACGGCTGGGTATACGGCCTCAAGGACGGCCTGATGAACAACCTGGGACTCAACGTCAGCAGCCCCGACGACCTGCTGCCGCGCTACTTCGCGGCGCTCGAGTCGCTGGCGCTGTAGAGACTGGAAACGACGGCGGGAGGGCGCAGCATGGAGAAGACGGTGCTGGTGGTGGGCGCGTCGAGAGGGCTGGGCGAGGAATTCGTGCGGCAGTACGCCGCCGACGGCTGGAGCGTGCTGGCCGCGATGAGACGGCCGGTCGCCGCCCATTTGCCGGCCGGCGTGACGACGCTGGCGCTCGACGTCTGCAAGCGGGATTCGATCACGGCCGCGGCCGAGATCCTGCCCGAGCGGCTCGACCGGCTGGTGATCTGCGCCGGCGCGATGGGCGACAAGAACCAGCGCTTCGAGACGCCGGACGCGGCGGATTTCGACGAGGTCATGCACACCAACGTACTCGCGCCGATCGCGCTGATCGAGGTGTTGGCGCCACGTCTTTCGCGCGACGGCTGCATCGCCGTGCTGACCTCGCGGATGGGCTCGATCGGCGACGCCGAGAGCCCCTACGCGCTGCTCTACCGCTGCTCCAAGGCCGCCGCCAACATGGTCGTCAAGTGCGCCGCCAAGGCCTTCGCGGCCGACGGCCCGAGGATCGTCGCGCTGCACCCGGGCTGGGTGCGTACCGACATGGGCGGCCCGCAGGCGCCGCTGCTGCCGCCCGAGTCGGTGACCGGCATGCGCCGCGTGATCGAGGACGTCGAAGCCTTTCCGAGCGGCGGTTTCTACAACTACCAGGGCGAGAGCCTGCCCTGGTGAGTCCCCACAGGAGAAGTACCGTGCCCCCACCCCGACTCCACCCCGACGCCGGTCTCGCCGCACTGAACGCGCGCAGCGGCGGCACGCTGCCGGGCTGGTACGGCTTCGAAGCGACTGAGCTCACGGCCGGCAGGCTCGAGGCCCGGATGGAGATCCGCCCCGAGATGCTGGCGCCGAACGGCTTCCTGCACGCCGCCTCGGTGGTGGCGCTGGCCGACACCGCCTGCGGCTACGCGACGATCGCCCACCTGCCGGACGGCGCCCAAGGCTTCACGACCATCGAACTGAAGAGCAATTTCCTCGGCACCCGGCGCGAGGGTCGCCTGCGGGCGGTGGCCAGCGCGGTCCATTGCGGACGCAACACCCATGTCTGGGACGCCGAGGTGAGCGCCGAGGACGGCGCGCGCATCGCGCTGTTCCGCTGCACCCAGATGATCCTGTGGCCGAAAGCCTGAGCCGGAGACCCGCGATGGCCGATCCGATCGATTTCCATTTCGACTTTTCCTCGCCCTACGGCTACCTGATGAGCGAGCGCATCGATGCGCTGGCGGCCCGCTTCGAGCGCCGGGTGCGCTGGCGGCCGATGCTGCTCGGCGTGGTGTACAAGCGGCTCGCCAGCCAGCCGCTGCCGGCGATCCCGCTCAAAGGCCCCTACTCGCTGCACGACATCCGCCGCAGCGCACGCCACCTGGGCATCCCGCTGACGATTCCGGATCCGTTTCCGGTCGCCACCCAGCATGCCGCCCGCCTCTACTACTGGCTGCACGCGCAGCACTGCCCGATGGCACGCACCTTCGCCCACGCGGTGTTTCGCGCCTACTTCGCCGACGGCCGCGACATCTCGCGCCAGGACGTGGTGGTCGAACTGGCGGCCGGCGCCGGTGCCGACGCGGCGGCAGCCGCCGCGGCGCTCGACGACGAGGCAGTCAAGCAGCGGCTGAAGGACGCCTGCGCGGCGGCACTCGACGCTGGCGTTTTCGGCTCGCCCTACGTGGTGGTGGACGGCGAGCCGTTCTGGGGCGTGGACCGGCTCGAGCAGATCGAGCGCTGGCTGGCCGAAGGCGGCTTCTGACGTGCCCGGCCTGCAGCGCATCTGCGTCTTCTGCGGCTCGCGCGCCGGCGTGCGCGCCGAGTACGGTCAGGCCGCCGAGGCCCTCGGCCGCCTGCTGGCCGAACGGGGCATCGAACTGGTCTATGGCGGCGGCAAGGTCGGCCTGATGGGCGTCGTCGCCGACGCCTGCCTGGCCGCCGGCGGCACCGTCACCGGCGTCATCCCGCAGGCGCTGATGGAATGGGAGGTCGGCCACCGCGGCCTGACCCGGCTCGAGGTGGTGGACTCGATGCACACGCGCAAGGCGCGCATGGCGGAGCTCTCGGACGCCTTCATCGCGCTGCCCGGCGGCCTCGGCACGTTCGAGGAATTGTTCGAGATCCTGACCTGGGGGCAGCTCGGCTTCCACCGCAAGCCGACCGGGCTGCTCGACGTCGGCGGCTACTACGGACCGCTGCTGGCGATGCTGGAGCGCAGCGTCGCCGAGGGCTTCATGAAGCCCGAGAACCGCGAGCTGCTGCTCGACGCCGCCACGCCGGACGCGTTGCTGGCGGCGATGGCCGCCTACAGGGGTTCGCCGGCCTCG
>JBNLET010000161.1:0-18715 GCA_050305135.1 Rhodocyclaceae bacterium
GCCGGCCGCCGCCGCTGCCGATGGCACGCGCCACGATGCTGAGCGCCGAGGCGGCGCCGGCGCCGGCGCAGGCGGGCCGCAGCGAGATCACCGTGACGGTGTCCGGCAGCATCGAATTGATCGACTGACGCGTCTCGCATAAGCTTTGCGTCCATGAAGACGAACGCGCGCAGGACAAGCCGATGATCGCGCTGATCCAGCGCGTCACCGAGGCTCGCGTCGAGGTCGATGGCGAGACGGTCGGTGCGATCGAGCACGGCCTGCTGGCACTGATCGGCGTCGAGCGGGACGACGGCGAGGCCAATGCCGCACGCATGGCGGAGCGCCTGCTCGGCTACCGGGTGTTCCCGGACGACGAGCAGCGCATGAACCGTTCGCTGCGCGACGTGGCCGGCGGCCTGCTGCTGGTACCACAGTTCACACTGGCGGCCGACACCCGCAAGGGTACCCGCCCCGGCTTCTCGACCGCCGCCGAACCGGCCCGCGCGCAGCAGTTGTTCGAGCACCTGCTGGCACTGGCGCGGTCGGCCCACGCGCCGGTGGCAAGCGGCCGCTTCGGCGCCGAGATGCACGTCTCGCTGACCAACCACGGACCGGTGACGTTCCGGCTGGAGGCCTGACCATGAAGCGACCGACCCTGCTGCTGCTCGCAACGCTGCTGGCGGCCTGCGGCACGACGCCCGAGCCGGCGCCCGAGCCCGAACATCCGCAGCGCACGATCCCGCGCCCGCCGGACATCCGCGACGGCCGCGCCTACTTCTCGCTGGCCGATCCGGCCGACCGCGAAGCGCTCGTCATCTCGGCCTACAACCTGCTCGGCACCGGCTATCGCTTCGGCGGCAGCAATCCCGAGGCCGGCCTGGACTGCAGCGGCATGGTCAGCTACCTGGTCAGGGTCGTGTCGGGCCAGTCGCTGCCCCACAATGCGGCCCGCATCGCGTCGATCACGCGGCCGGTCGAGCGCGGCAGCCTGGAGGCCGGCGACCTGGTGTTCTTCAACACGCGCGGCCGGCCTTTCTCCCACATGGGTATCTACCTCGGCGACGACCGCTTCATCCACGCCCCGAACAGCCGCGGCCGGGTGCGCATCGAGCGCATGGACAACCGCTACTTCGCGGCCCGCTTCAGTGCCGCGCGCAGCCTGGTGGCGGCCGACTAGGGATCCCTGCCCCGTCGCCGTCGGGCACGGGCATTCCCCGATATCGCCGGCGCCAGGCCTGCCTTACCCTGTGTCGCGCCATGCAAAGCGCGCACCGCAATCGCACCCGCCCCGAAAGGCCTCGGCGGGTCGATGCAGCGGACGCGCCGAGCATGCGAAGGCAACCCGGGACAAGCGCCCAGACCGCGGAGAATTTCATCATGAGCACCACCGCCAGCGCCGGCAGGCAGTATCCGGCCAAGCCCGAAGACGTCTATCTGTTCGGCACCTGCCTGATCGACCAGTTCGCCCCGGAGGCCGGTCTCGACACGGTGCGCCTGCTCGAGCGGGAAGGCATCCGGGCCCACTTCCCGCAGGGACAGACCTGTTGCGGCCAGCCGGCCTACACCAGCGGCTATCCGGACGATGCCCGCAGGGTGGCCCGCACTCAGCTCGACCTGTTCCCCGAGCCCTGGCCGGTCGTCGTGCCCTCGGGCTCCTGCGGCGCGATGATCCGCCACCACTATCCTTCGCTGTTCGCGCAGGATCCGGTGCTCGGAGCGCGCGCGCGCGAACTGGCCGAGCGGGTGTTCGAGCTCACGGAGTTCCTGGTGCACGTGGTGCGCTTCGCCCACCAGGACCAGGGCGCGCCGCAAACCGTGGCGCTTCACACCTCGTGCCACGCCCGCCGCGAGATGGGCGCGCACGAGACCAGCGTCGCGCTGCTCGAGAGCCTGTCCGGCGTCACCGTCGTGGAACAGGCGCGGATCGAGGAATGCTGCGGCTTCGGCGGCACCTTCTCGATCCGCTTCCCGGACATCTCGGAAGCCATCGTCAGCGACAAGGTGGAGGCCATACGCGCCACCGGTAGCAGGCATCTCGTCAGCGCGGACTGCGGCTGCCTGTTCAACATCCTCGGCCGCTCGGCAAAGCTCGACCAGTCGGAGCAGCGGGCGGAACCGTCGCTGGATGGCGAACACATTGCCAGCTACCTGTGGAAGCGGACCTCGGGAGAGAACGCATGAGCGCACGCGATCGCATTCTCGCCAAGCTTCGCGCGGTCTCGCTGCCGCCGTCGCCGGCGCTGCCGGACGTGGCCGGATGGTACGCCGCCAACCAGCGCGGCGAAGACCTGCCCGCACGCATCGAGCGCCTGCGCGCGGCACTCGACGCAGCCCACGCCGAGATCCTCGACTGCAACGCCGAAGACTGGCCCGACGCGCTGCTGCGCGTCGCGGCGGCAAAGGGCCTGGGCAAGCTGCTGGTCGGCGACGGCAGCAGCGATGCCGAGGCGCTGCGGGCCCGCGCCACGCCGGACGTGGCGCTGGTTTCGTACGACCGGCCGATCGAGGCTTGGCGCGAAGCGCTGTTCGGCGAGATCGACGCTGGCGTGACCCGCGCCAAGGGCGCCATCGCCGAGACCGGCAGCCTGATCCTGTGGCCGGACGCGCACGAGCCGCGCACCATGTCGCTGGTGCCGCCGGTCAATTTCGTGCTGCTCGACGTGGCCGCGATCCACGCCGACCTGCACGCTGCGATGGTCGCCGAACGCTGGGCCGAGGGCCTGCCCACCAATGCCGTCCTGGTGTCGGGCCCCTCCAAGACCGCCGATATCCAGCAGACGCTGGCCTACGGCGCCCACGGCCCGCGCGAGTTGGTCGTGCTGCTGATTCACGGCGCGGAGGAGGCGCGATGAAGACGATACCGATCGAGGCCGCCGAGGGCTTCAAGGAACGCAGCCAAAATGCGGTGAATGACCCGGCGCAGCGCAAGAATTTCCGCGGCGCGATGGATTTCCTGCAGGCCAAGCGCCGTGCCCAGTTTCCAGACCAGGCAGAGCTTTCCGGCCTGCGCGACCTGGGCGAAGCGATCCGCCGCTACAGCCTGGCGAATCTGCCCGCCTTGCTCGAGAAACTCGAGCAGAACCTCAGCGCCAACGGCATCCAGGTGCATTGGGCGGAGAACGCCGACGATGCCAACGCGATCGCGCTGGGGATCGCCCAACGGGTCGGCGCCCGGAGCATCATCAAGGGCAAGTCGATGGTCAGCGAGGAGGTGGACTTCAACCACCGCATGGAGGCCGCGGGCATCGAGGCGCTGGAGTCGGACATGGGCGAATACATCGTCCAGCTCGCCGGCGAGGCGCCATCGCACATCATCATGCCGGCGATCCACCGCACCAAGCAGGAGATCGCCCGGCTGTTCTCCGAAAAGCTGCCCGGCGTCGCCTACAGCGAGGACGTGGACACGCTGATCCAGATCGGCCGCAGGGTACTGCGGCGCAAATTCGCGGAGGCCGACATCGGCCTGTCCGGGGTGAACTTCGCGGTGGCCGAGACCGGATCGCTGTGCCTGGTGGAAAACGAATGCAACGGGCGGATGTGCACCACCGTGCCGAGGGTGCACATCGCGATCACCGGTATCGAGAAGGTGGTCGAGAAGCTCGAACACGTGCCGCCGCTGTTCAGCCTGCTGACCCGCTCCGCGACCGGCCAGGCGGTCACCACCTACCTCAACGTGATCAGCCATCCGCGTCGCCCGGGCGAGAAGGACGGCCCCGAGGAAGTGCACCTGATCCTGCTCGACAACGGTCGCAGCCAGGCCTACGCCGACAGCCAGTTGAGGGCCACACTGCAATGCATCCGCTGCGGCGCGTGCATGAACCATTGCCCGGTCTATGCGCGCATCGGCGGCCACGCCTACGGCACCACCTACCCGGGCCCGATCGGCGCGATCATATCGCCCCACCTGCGCGGCCTGGACGCCACCTACCCGCTCGCCTTCGCGTCCACGCTGTGCGGCGCCTGTTCGGAGGTGTGCCCAGTGCGCATCCCGATCACCGAGCTGCTGGTGCGGCTGCGCAACGAGGCACAGGCCCGGCCGGAGAGCGCGGCGGCGACGCTGCGCGGCAGCGGGGCGGCGCGCAGCCCGCTCGTGAGCGCGATCTGGCGGGGCTGGTCGCTGATCTACGGACGGCTGGGCCTGTACCGCATCACCTCGTGGTTCATGAGCCGGGGACGGGCGCTGTCGCCGGTGGACCAGGGCGCCTGGACGCGCTGCCGCACGCCGCTGGTGCCGGCACCGAAACGCCTGCGGGACTTGCTGCGGGAGCGCCAGCGCTGAACCGGAGCGGGTCTCGGCGAGGTGCTCGCCGGGCCCCGGCCCGTGCCCGCTAAGCCTCGTCGGCGTTCAGCGCCTCGGGGTCCATGCCGACCCGGACGTTGCCCCAGTGGCGGCCGTCCACGTGGATCGGCAGCGCGACGTCGCACAGCACCTCGCCGGTATCGCGTGCATAGGTGCGCACCAGCACGGCCAGCGTATTGCGGGCGGCGCGCAGTTCGCCCGGATTCTCGAACTTGCGGCAAGTGCGGTTGCCGACCAGGTCCGCCGCGTTGTCGCCGGTCAGCGGCTTGGAGAACTTCAGGTTATGCGCCGACAGGTAGCCGTCGGTGTTCACCGCCACCGCGTAGATGGCGCCCGGCACGGCCTTCATGCAGTCCTCCAGCATCTGCTGGCAGCGGCGCGTGAATTCGTCCGACCAGGCGAGCCTGAATTTCGGCGGCTCGGTGTTGCCGAAGGACTGGTAGGCCCGGTCGAAGACGTCGATGCCGGAGCGATGGATGTCGGCCAGTTGGGCCTGGACCTGGTCGCGGAACTCCCGCGACCGGTCTACGGCCGTATCGAAGGCGCCGCGCCCGGTCTTGAAGCGCGACGAGAGTTCCTGCACCCGCTCGGTGGCTTCGGCCAGCGTGCCAGTGCCTTCCTCCGACGCCGCCATGTGCTTGGCCACCTCGGCCGACAAGGCGTGGATGCGCGTCACGTTGTCGTGCACGTGGCCGTTGGTGGCCGTCAGTTCCTCCATCGCGCTGGCGATGTGGAGCAACTGCTCGCTGGTGTTTTCGAAGTCGCCCACCATGCTCTCGAACTGTTCTCCGGAGCGGGTGACGACCACACGGGTCTGCTGCACGTCGGCGTTGATCTCGTCGTTCTCGCTGCGTGTGTTGCGCACCAGCATGAGCATGTTCTCGACGTTGCCGGTGATCTCCGAGGACGCAACGGTGACCTTCTCGGCCAGTTTGCGTACCTCGTCGGCGACCACCGCGAAGCCGCGCCCGGCCTCGCCGGCCCGCGCCGCCTCGATCGCCGCATTGAGCGCCAACAGATTGGTCTGGTCGGCGACCTCGCGAATCAGCGCCGCAATCTGCTGGATGCTCTCCGAGCGGGTCGACAAGTCGTCGACCGTGACGTTGAACTTGAGCACCTTTTCGCCGACCGAGTTCATCTTGCTGCTGATCTCGCGAATCTCCCGCAGCGACTGGCGGGCGCTCTCCAGGTTGGTGGCGGTGGAATCGGAGATGACCTGGGTGCGGTTCGACACGTCCTCGATCGCACAGGTCGCCTCCTCGCTGGCATTGAACACCTGCTCGGTCATCTGCTCCTGGGCCCGCGCGCCGGTGCCGGTCTCGCTCACCCGCAGATTGACCTTCACGGCCTCCCGCGCAATCCGAATGCTGGCGGTGCGGATCTCGCCGATCACGCCTCGCATCTTCTCGGCGAAGCGGTTGTAGCTCAGTGCGAGATCGCGGAACTCGTCGTAGGACGCCGGCTCGAGATCGTTGGTGAAATCTCCGGTGCCCCGACCGATCGCGTCGAAGGTCGTGATCATCGAGCGGATCGGCCGCAGGATCAGGCGGCGCAGGTACAACACGTGGCCGACCGTCCATGCGACGTCGAAGGCGATCAGCACGCCGATCATCAGCAGGCCCGTATCGAGCGCGCCATCGATCCGCGCGACCAGCTCGGGCGCGACCTCGGCGCGCGCCAGCTCGCTGGAAATGACTCCGCTCTGGTGCAGGAAGACGTACAGGAAGGCCAAGTTGGTCAGACCCGGCAACAGGAAACTCGACAGCTTCTTGCTGAGCGAATTCCACAGCGTCCGTTCGCTCCATGTGTGTAGTGCTCTGAGTGAGTTCACGCGCGGATCTCCTTGTCGGGGGACTGGACTCCGTCGGCCTGGCGGCGGTTCGTTGGCCGGGCCCGATCGTTGCGGGCCGACGCTTCGCATCATTGCGGCCCCTACGCTCGACCGACCCCGCTATTGACGATCATCGCGCCCAAAACTTGAGCGCCGCATCGGGAAATCCTGCCGCTTGTTCGTGCGTCACCGCATCTGCCCGACCCATGGCGGGCCGGGTCGAACGCCTGGGTCCCGGTGAGGGGCGGCGGCAGTGCGGCCTACTTCTCGCGGCGCGGGATCTGGACGAACACTTCGTCCGGCCGGGTCAAGCCGAGCTCGAAGCGGGCACGCTCCTCGATGGCCTCGTAGCCGTTCTTCAGGTCGCGCACTTCGGCTTCCATCGCAGCATTGCGCTGCTCCAGGGTTTCATTGGCCTCGCGCTGGTCCTGCAGCTGGCGATCCACTTCCCACACGCGCAACCAGCCCCCCTTGCCGAACCACAGCGGGTATTGCAGCAGGATCAGCAGCACGGTGAGGATCAGCGTCGGCCAGCGCATCGAAGGCAGGTAGTGAAAACAAGGGGCCGGTCCTTTCGGTCCCGGCCCCGATTCTAGCGGGTCGCCTGCGCCCGCATCGTCAAATCACCGCTCAACGGTTGCGCAAATTGTAAAAGGCGCTGCGCCCCGGATAAGTCGCCACCTCGCCGAGATCCTCCTCGATGCGCAGCAACTGGTTGTACTTGGCGATGCGATCGGAGCGGCTCAACGAGCCGGTCTTGATCTGCATGGCGTTCAAACCCACCGCGATGTCGGAGATCGTGGAATCCTCGGTTTCGCCCGAACGGTGCGAGATCACCGCCGTGTAGCCGGCGCGCTTGGCCATCTCGACGGCGGCGAAGGTCTCGGTCAGCGTGCCGATCTGGTTGATCTTGATCAGGATCGAGTTGGCGACCCCCTGATCGATGCCCTGCTTGAGGATCTTGGTGTTGGTGACGAACAAATCGTCGCCCACCAGTTGCAGTTTGTTACCGAGCACGTCGGTGAGCTGCTTCCAGCCGGCCCAGTCGTCCTCGGCCATGCCGTCCTCGATCGAGACGATCGGGAACTTGTCGGCGAGCGTCGCCAGGTAGTCGGTGAAACCCGCCGAACTGAGCGTCAGGCCCTCGCCCTTCAGCACGTAGCTGCCTTCCTTGTAGAACTCGCTGGCAGCGCAATCGAGCGCCAGCAGCACGTCGGAGCCCGGCTCGTAGCCGGCATTGGAGATCGCCTCCTGGATCAGGTTGAGCGCCTCCTCGGTGCCGCTGACGTTCGGCGCGAAGCCGCCCTCGTCGCCGACCGTGGTCGGATAGCCCTTGCCGTCCACCAGCTTCTTCAGGTGGTGGAAGATCTCGGCGCCGCAGCGCAGCGCCTCGCGGAAGCTGCCCATCGACACCGGCATGATCATGCATTCCTGGATGTCGAGGCTGTTGTTGGCGTGTTCGCCGCCGTTGATGACGTTCATCATCGGCACCGGCATCGACATCGCGCCCATGCCACCGAAGTAGCGATACAGAGGCAGGCCGGCTTCCTCGGCAGCGGCGCGGGCGACCGCCATCGACACCGACAGCATGGCGTTGGCGCCCAGCCGCGACTTGTTCTCGCTGCCGTCGAGCTCGATCAGCGTGCGGTCGAGGAAGGCCTGCTCTTCGGCGTCCAGGCCGACCAGCGCCTCGGAGATCTCGGTGTTGACGTTCTCGACCGCCCGCTGCACACCCTTGCCGAGGTAGCGGCCGGCGTCGCCGTCGCGCAGCTCGATGGCCTCGCGCGAGCCGGTGGAGGCGCCGGACGGCACCGCGGCCCGGCCCATCACGCCGGATTCCAGCAGCACGTCCGCCTCGATGGTCGGATTGCCGCGCGAGTCCAGGATCTCGCGGGCGATGACGTCGATGATTGCACTCATGTGGATTCCTCTGAAGAATGGATTCGGATCGGAATTCTTTCGCGGCTCAAAGATCGAGCATGGCGGCCTGCTTGACGACGCGGTCCAGGCCGACCAGTTGTTCGAGCAAGGCCTTCATCTTCGGCAGCGGCCAGGCGTTCGGACCGTCCGACAGGGCCTGCGCCGGGTCCGGGTGGGTCTCCATGAACAGGCCCGCCACGCCGGCCGCGACCGCCGCGCGCGCCAGCAGCGGCACGAATTCGCGCTGGCCGCCCGAGGCGGTGCCCTGCCCGCCCGGCAGCTGGACCGAGTGGGTGGCGTCGAAGACCACCGGGCAACCGGTCTCGCGCATGATCGCCAGCGAGCGCATGTCGGACACCAGGTTGTTGTAGCCGAACGAGGCACCGCGCTCGCAGACCATGATCGTGTCGGCGCCGCCGTTGGCCTCCTTGGCCTTGTCCACGACGTTCTTCATGTCGGCCGGCGCCAGGAACTGCCCCTTCTTGATATTGACCGGCTTGCCGGAGGCCGCCACCGCGTGGATGAAATCGGTCTGGCGGCACAGGAAGGCCGGCGTCTGCAGCACGTCCGCCACCGAGGCCACCTCGGGCACTTCCTCCTCGGTATGCACGTCGGTCAGTACCGGTACGCCGAGCTGATCCTTGACCGCCTGCAGCATCTTCAAGCCGGCTTCCATGCCGTGGCCGCGGAAGCTCCTGCCGGAGCTGCGGTTGGCCTTGTCATAGGAAGCCTTGAAGATGTAGGGCACGCCCAGCCCGGCGCAGATCTCCTTCATCTGCCCGGCCACGTCGAGGCACAGCGCCTCGGATTCGGCCACGCAGGGGCCCGCGATCAGGAAGATCGGCCGCTCGATGCCGACCTCGAAATTGGTCAGTTTCATGCCTAGGTCCTCACTTGCCCTTGCGGCGGCGCGCCTGGCCTTCCAGCGCCGCCTTGACGTAGGCGATGAACAACGGATGGCCGACGCGCGGATTGGAGGTGAACTCCGGGTGGAACTGGCAGCCGACGAACCACGGGTGGTCCGGCAGTTCGATCATCTCGCACAGGTCGGTGCCGGGCGCGCGCCCCGCGACGCGCAAGCCCTTTTCCTCGAGCTGGCCGAGCAGCGTGTTGTTCACCTCGTAGCGATGGCGGTGGCGCTCCATGATCTCGGCCTTGCCGTAGATCTCGCGCGCCTTCGTGCCCTCCACCAGCTTGCACAGCTGGCCGCCGAGCCGCATCGTGCCGCCCAGGTCGGATTCGGAGCTGCGCTTCTCGACCTTGCCTTCCCGGTCCAGCCACTCGGTGATCAGGCCGATCACCGGATACGGCGTGTGCTGCTCGAACTCGGTCGAGTGGGCGCCCTCCAGCCCGGCCACGTCACGCGCGAACTCGACCACGGCGAGCTGCATGCCGAGGCAGATGCCGAGATACGGGATGCCGTTCTCGCGCGCATAGCGGATCGCCGCGATCTTGCCCTCGGTGCCGCGCTTGCCGAAGCCGCCGGGCACCAGGATCGCGTCCATGTCCTTCAGCACGCCGCAGCCGTCGGACTCGATCTCCTCCGCTTCCAGGTAGTGGATGCCGACCTTGGCGCGGGTGTGCATGCCGGCGTGGGACAAGGCCTCGATCAGCGACTTGTAGGATTCGGTGAGATCGACGTACTTGCCGACGAAAGCCACCTTGACTTGGTGTTCCGGGTGCTCCAGCGCGTGCACGAGCCGGTCCCAGACCGACAGGTCGGCGGCCCGCGCCAGGATGTCGAGCTTGTGGCAGACGATCTCGTCCAGCATCTGGTGGTGCAGCAGGCTCGGGATCTTGTAGATCGAGTCGGCATCGAGGCACTCGATCACCGCCTCGGGCATGACGTTGCAGAACAGCGCGATCTTGCGCCGCTCGTCGGCCGGGATCTCGCGATCCGCGCGGCACAGCAGGATGTCGGGCTGGATGCCGATCTCGCGCAGTTCCTTGACCGAGTGCTGGGTCGGCTTGGTCTTCAACTCGCCGGCGGTCGGGATGTAGGGCAGCAGCGTCAGGTGGATGAAGCAGGTGCCCTGGCGGCCCTCCTCGATGCCCATCTGCCGGATCGCCTCGAGGAACGGCAGCGACTCGATGTCGCCGACCGTGCCGCCCACCTCGACGATCGCCACGTCGGCGCCCTCGGCGCCGCGCTTGACGTAGAGCTTGATCTCGTCGGTGATGTGCGGGATCACCTGCACCGTCTTGCCGAGATATTCGCCGCGCCGCTCCTTCTTGATCACCGACTCGTAGATCTGGCCGGTGGTGAAGTTGTTGCGCTTGCTCATCTTGGCGCTGGTAAAGCGCTCGTAGTGGCCCAGGTCCAGGTCGGTCTCGGCGCCGTCCTCGGTGACGAAGACCTCGCCATGCTGGAAGGGGCTCATCGTGCCGGGGTCGACGTTGATGTACGGGTCCAGCTTGAGGTGCGTCACCTTGATGCCGCGGGATTCGAGAATTGCGCCCAACGAAGCGGCGGCGATGCCTTTGCCCAGGGAGGACACGACACCGCCGGTGACGAAGACGTATTTGGTCATGGGAATGCGACTGCGGGAAAGCGCAATGATACCCGATGCGCGCATCCCGCCTCAACGCGAGGCCCGGTGCCGACGGGCTTGCCGGCGCCCCGCCCGGGGCATCCTTTCAGCGCAGGAAATCGCGGCTGATCTGGCGGAATTCGTCGCTGCCGGCGCTGCCCAGCCACTCGAACGCGACCATCTCGCGCGACACCACCGCGACGCCCGCGGCGGCCATCCGCGACAGCGCCAGCGCCTTGTCCGAAGGCCGCCGCGAACCGCAGGCCTCGGCCACCACGAACACCTGCCGACCCTGTTCGGCGAGCCCGATCGCACTCTGCAGCACGCAGACGTGGGCCTCGATGCCGCACACCACGACCTGGGCTGCAGTCTCGGCCGCGCTGCCCTGCAGGCAGCCGTCGCCGGCGCACGAGAAGGACAGCTTCTCGACCACCCGGGCGCCGGCCGCCGCCTCCAGCACGCGCGGGTCGGTGTGGCCGAGCCCTTTCGGATACTGCTCGGAGACCACCGTCGGCACGCCCATGCGGGCCGCCACGCGGGCCAGCCACAGGGCGTGGCCGATGACCTCCTCGCCGTCATGGATGGCCGGCAGCAGCTTGGCCTGCAGGTCCACGATCAGCAGCACCGCGTCTTCCCTTCGCATCAGCATCGCCGCCCTCCTCAGTCCGCCAGTTCGGGCCGCTCGCGGAAATGCTCGAGCGCTTCCGGGTTGGCCAGCGCCTCGACGTTCTTGACCGGGCGCCCATGCACGACGTTGCGCACCGCCAGCTCGACGATCTTGCCGCTCTTGGTGCGCGGAATGTCGGCCACCTGCAGCACCTTGGCCGGCACGTGGCGCGGCGTCGTGTTGCTGCGCACGGTCTGCTTGATGCGGGCCACCAGTTCGTCGTCCAGCGCGAGGCCGTCGCGCAGCTTGACGAACAGCACGACGCGCACGTCGCGCTGCCAGTCCTGGCCGATCACGAGCGACTCCACCACCTCGTGCGCCTTCTCCACCTGGCGGTAGATCTCGGCGGTGCCGATGCGCACCCCGCCGGGGTTCAGCGTCGCGTCCGAACGACCGTGGATGATCAGGCCGCCGTGGGCGGTGACCTCGCAGAAGTCGCCGTGACACCAGACGTTTTCGAAGCGCTCGAAATAGGCGGCGCGGTACTTGGCGCCGTCGGCATCGTTCCAGAAGCCGATCGGCATCGACGGGAAGGGCTTCGTACACACCAGCTCGCCCTTCTCGCCTTCGACCGGACGGCCGTCCTCGTCGAACACCTCGACCGCCATGCCCAGCCCCTTGCACTGGATCTCGCCGGCATGCACCGGCAGGATCGGACAGCCGAGCACGAAGCAGGACAGGATGTCGGTGCCGCCCGAGATCGAGGACAGGCACAGGTCGGACTTGATGGCGTCGTACACGTAGGCGAAGGATTCGGGCACCAGCGGACTGCCGGTGGACATCATCGCGCGCACGCTGGCCAGGCTGTGGCTGTCCTTCGGCCGCCGCCCGAGCTTGGCCAGGTGGTCGATGAACTTGGCCGAGGTGCCGAAGTGGGTCATGCCCTCGGCATCGGCGTAGTCGAACAGGACGTCGCCGTCGCAGACGAACGGCGAACCGTCGTAGAGCAGCAGCGTGGCGCCGGTGGCCAGCCCCGACACCAGCCAGTTCCACATCATCCAGCCGCAGGTGGTGAAGTAGAACAGCCGGTCGCCCGGCCCCACGTCGCTATGCAGCAGGTGCTCCTTCAGATGCTGCAGCAGCGCCCCGCCGGCCGAATGCACGATGCACTTCGGCACGCCGGTGGTGCCCGAGGAATACATGATGTAGAGCGGATGGTCGAACGGCAGCGGTTCGAACTCGAGCTCGGTCTCGTGGGCGAACAGCGCCTCGAAGCCGGCCAGCGTGCGCGCGTGCCGGATGCCGTCGAGCGCCGGTTCGGCATGCACGTAGGGCACTACGACGACCCGCCGCAGCGACGGCAGGCCGGCAGCGATCTCGGCCAGCTTGCCGAGGCAGTCGATCACCTTGCCGTTGTAGTGGTAGCCGTCCACGGCCACCAGCACCTTCGGCTCGGTCTGGCCGAAGCGGTCGAGCACGCCCTGCACGCCGAAGTCCGGCGAGGCGGAGGTGAAGATCGCGCCGATCGAGGCGGTGGCCAGCATCGCGACGATGGTGTCCGGCATGTTCGGCATGAAGGCCGCCACCCGGTCGCCCTTGCCCACCCCGGTGTCGCGCAGCGCCGCCGCGAAGCGGGCCACCCGGCGGTACAGCTCGGCGTGGCTCGCGCGGTTCTTGACCTCGTCCTCGCCCCAGAACACCAGCGCGTCGCTCTCGTCGCGGCTGCGCAACAGGTTGCGCGCGAAGTTCAGCCGGGCCTCGGGGAACCAGCGTGCGCCCGGCATCCGCCCGCCATCGAGCAGCACCGTGCCGCCCTTTTCGCCGAGCACGCCGGCGAAGTCCCACAGCATGTCCCAGAAGCGTTCCGGCGCCGCCACGGACCAGGCGTGCAGTGCGTCGTAGTCCTCCAGGCCGATACCCCAGCGGGCCGAAGCCGCCTGCATGAAGCGCGTCATGGCCGTCGCCGCGACCCGCTCCTGCGAGGGCCGCCACAGTGGCGCGTCACTCGTCTGCATCACTTCCCCCTCCTCCTGTCGTGTCCTCTCCCGTCGCCCGGCGAGGTTTCAGGCCGGCTCGACGATGGCCCTCAGTTGCGCCGGCAGCGGCACCGAGGCACCGCTGCGGTGATCCATCCAGACCAGTTTGGCACTGGCGTCGGCATACAGCCTGTCGTCGCCCTCGACGCGCAGCTCGTACCAGGTCATCAGGCTGCTGCGGCCCGGTTTGCCGGCGTACATGTCCAGCAGCACCGTGGCCGGATAGGTGATCGGCAGCAGGAAGGTGCAGGCCGCATTGACGATCACCGGCCCCGTCTCCTGATCGGTACGAACCACGAACCCCGCCTTCTCGCTCCACTCGACGCGGGCCTGCTCACAGTAGCGGAAATAGATCGTGTTGTTTACATGGTTATAGGCGTCCATGTCGCCCCAGCGAACCGGGATTCGCATCGAATGGACCAGCACCCGCTCGTCGCCCACCTGCTTTCTCCTTCGGGATCGATGAAATTTCACTCGGGACTCCCACTTCGTCCGCGAGCTCATGTACCATACGCAACCGTATGTTCAGGATACCACCGGCCGGCACCCCGACGATAGGGTGAACACGCCGGAGAGACTATAAAGTCATGCAGAGACCGAAGGAGGGCAGATGGAACGCGAATCGATGGAGTTCGACGTACTGATCGTCGGCGGCGGACCGGCCGGGCTGGCAGCGGCGATCCGCTTCAAGCAACTGGCGGCCGAGAAGGGCCACGACTACTCGGTGTGCCTGATCGAGAAAGCAGCCGAGATCGGCGCCCACATCCTGTCCGGCGCGGTGATGGATCCGCGCGCGCTGACCGAGCTGATGCCGGACTGGAAGGAACAGGGCGCGCCGCTCAATACGGCGGTGAGCGAGGACAAGGTGCTGTTCCTGTCCGAGAGCGGCGGGCGGCAGATCCCCACCGGCCTGCTGCCGGACTGCTTCGTCAACCACGGCAACTACATCGTGCGGCTGGGCAACGTCGTCAAGTGGCTGGGCGAGCAGGCCGAGGCGCTCGGCGTCGAGGTCTACCCGGGTTTCGCCGGCGCCGAGGTGCTGTACGACGAAAATGGCGCGGTCAAGGGCGTGGCCACCGGCGACATGGGCCTCACCCGCGACGGCGAACAAGGCCCGAACTACCAGCCGGGCATGGAGCTGCACGCCAAGTACACGCTGTTCGCCGAGGGCTGCCGCGGCCACCTGGGCAAGCAGTTGGAAGCGAAATTCGGGCTGCGCCGCGACGCCGACCCGCAGACCTACGGCATCGGCCTGAAGGAGTTGTGGGAGGTGCCGGCCGAAAATCACCAGCCCGGCCTGGTGGTGCATACCGCCGGCTGGCCGATGGACAACGCCACCTACGGCGGCGGCTTCATCTACCACCTGGAGGACCATCTGGTGGCGGTCGGCTACGTGGTCGGGCTCGACTACAAGAACCCCTACCTGTCGCCGTTCGAGGAGTTCCAGCGCTACAAGACCCACCCGCTGATCAAGCCCTACCTGGCCGGCGGCAAACGGCTCGCCTACGGCGCGCGGGCGATCACCGCCGGCGGCCTGCAGAGCCAGCCCAAGCTCACCTTCCCGGGCGGCGCGCTGATCGGCGACGACGCCGGCTTCTTGAACGCGGCGCGCATCAAGGGCAGCCACGCGGCGATCAAGAGCGGCATGCTGGCGGCCGAGTCGGCCTTCGAGGCGCTGGTCTCCGAGCATGCCCGCGACGAACTCGCGACCTACCCGGACGCCTTCCGCCAAAGCTGGCTGCACGCCGAGCTGTACAAGACCCGCAACTTCAAGCCCTACATGAAGAAGGGCCTGTACCTGGGCTCCTTCCTGTTCGGCGCCGAGCAGGTGCTGTTCAAGGGCAAGGTGCCGTGGACGCTGTCCATCACCTCGGATCACGACAAGCTCAAGCCCGCCGCCGAGTGCCGGCCGATCGACTACCCGAAACCGGACGGCGAGATCAGCTTCGACCGCCTCTCGTCGGTGTTCCTGTCGAACACCAACCACGAGGAGGACCAGCCCTGTCACCTGCGGCTGAAGGACGCGGCGGTACCGATCGCAGTCAATCTGGCGAAGTACGACGCGCCCGAGCAGCGCTATTGCCCGGCCGGCGTGTACGAGATCGTGCGCGACGACGACGGCGGCAACCCGCGCCTGCAGATCAACGCGCAGAACTGCGTGCACTGCAAGACCTGCGACATCAAGGACCCGAGCCAGAACATCGACTGGGCCGCGCCGCAGGGCGGTGAGGGGCCGATCTACCAGGGCATGTGAGCACGGCGGCGGCCCACCTGCTCAGGATTCGGATTGCAGCGCCGCCAGCGCGGCGGCCGCCACCGCCTCGTCCTGCTCGGGGCGCGCCCCGCTGACGCCGACCGCGCCGGCGACCCGCCCGGCGATGCGCAGCGGCAGGCCGCCGCGCATCATGATCCGCTGCGGGATCGTCGCAAAGGCCGCTCGCGCGGCAACGATGTCCTCCAGTTCGCCGCTGGGGCGCGCGAAATGGACGGACGAGGCGGCCTTGCCGATGGCCGCCTCGGCGCTCGCCGGCATCGCATCGTCAGCGCGTTGGAAGGCCAGCAGAACGCCACCCGCATCCACCACCGCCACCGCGACCTTCAAGCCCTGGCGCTGCGCTTCCGCCACCGCCGCGTCCAGAATGCGGCGTGCGCCCAGCACGCTCAGGCCCGGCTGCGACTGCCACATCTCATCGCTCATCGGAATCCCTCCAGCACGATCTTGCCGCGCGCCCGGCCGCTCTCCAGCAGCGCGTGGGCACGCTTCAGGTTGACCGCAGCGATGGTGCCGAAGTGCTCGCCGAGCGTGCTGCGGATCAGGCCTTCGTCCACCATTCGCGCCACTTCCCCGAGCAGCCGTCCCTGGGCCGCCATGTCGCCGGTGCCGAACAGCGAGCGGGTGAACATCAGCTCCCAGTGCAGCGAGATGCTCTTGCGCTTCAGCAGCCGCACGTCGATCGGCGCCGGATCGTCGATCAGGCCGAGGCGGCCCTGCGGCGCCAGCGCCTCGACGATGGCGGCGAAATGCTGGTCGGTGTGGGTCAGGCTCGCCACGTGGTCGACCGGGCCGACGCCGACCCGCGCCAGTTCGGCCAGCAGCGGCTTGCGGTGGTCGATGACGTGGTGCGCGCCCAGCTCGCGCACCCAGCGTTCGGTCTCGCGGCGCGACGCGGTGGCGACGATCGTCATCGCGGTGAGCCGCCGCGCCAGTTGCAGCAGGATCGAACCGACGCCGCCGCCGGCACCGATCACCAGCAGCGCTTCGCCGCGCGACCGCTTGCCGGGCACCACGCCGAGCCGGTCGAACAGCAGCTCCCAGGCCGTGATCGCGGTCAGCGGCAGGGCCGCCGCCGCGGCGAAGTCGAGCGAGGCCGGCATGGGGCCCACCAAGCGCTCATCCACCAGGTGCAGCTCCGCGTTCGCGCCGGGCCGGTCGATGGCACCCGCGTACCAGACGCGGTCGCCCGGCACGAAGCCGCGCACCTCGGGCCCGACTTCGCGCACCACGCCGGCCACGTCCCAGCCGAGCACCTGCCACTCGCCGGCCGCCGGCTGGCTGCGCATGCGCATCTTGGCGTCGACCGGATTCACCGACACCGCTCGCACCTCCACCAGCAGGTCGCGCCCGCCGGCGCAGGGCTCGGGCAGGTCCACGTCCTGCAGTGCCTCGGGATGCTCGATGGGGAGGGATTGTCGGTAGGCGACGGCTTTCATGGCGTTTTCGCGAGGAAGGTCTTGCCGCCATACTGCCCCGCAAGATACTTTTGAAAAACCGCGATAAGCTTGAACCTCTTTCAACATTTTTTTGAAAATGAGAGCGCTACGCGACCTGGAGATCTTCGTCCGCACGGCCGACGGCGGCAGCCTGTCGGAAACGGCCCGCCAGCTCGACCTGACGCCGGCCGCCGTCAGCGCGGCCCTGAAGCGCATCGAGGCCGAACTGGGCAGCGTGCTGATGCTGCGTTCGACGCGCAGCCTCAGGCTGACCGCCGAGGGGCGCCTGTTTCTCTCCCACTGCCGCCAGGCCCTCGGCCTGATCGACGATGCCCGCGCCAGCCTGGCCAGCGGCCGCACCGTGATCAGCGGTGAGTTGCAGATCTCGCTGCCCTCCGACCTGGGCCGCAACCGCATGCTCGGCTGGCTCGACGCGTTCCAGAGCAAGCATCCCCAGCTGCGCGTGCGACTGCTGATGTCGGACCGGGTCGCCGACGTCTTCCGCGATCCGATCGATGTCGCGCTGCGCTATGGCGAGCCGCCCGACTCCAGCCTCGTCGCGCTGCCGATCGCGCCGCACAATCGCCGCGTGCTGTGCGCCTCGCCCGGCTATCTCGAGCGCCACGCCGCGCCGTCCTCCCCGGCCGAACTCGCCGCCCACAACTGCCTGTGCTTCCGCGTCGGGGAGCAGATCCATGACCGCTGGCGCTTCGAGAGCGACGGCCGCAACCTGACGATTCCGGTCGCGGGCGACCGCAGCGCCGACGACGGCGACGTGGTCCGCCGCTGGGCCGTTGCCGGCGCCGGCATCGCCTACAAATCGAGGCTCGACATCGCGCCCGATCTGGCGGCCGGACGCCTGCTGCCGTTGTGCACGGCGTGGCGCACCGAGGCGGTGCCGCTGAATCTGATCTGCGCCGACCGGCGCCAGCTCAGCCCGGCCGTGCAGTCCCTGCGCCGCCACCTGGAAGCCTGCTGCCGCGAGCCGCGCTAGCGCTCGGGTCGCCGATCCGATGGCAGGCTCGATTCCGCTTGCGGGCCTCGCTCATCGACCGGCCGTGGCCAGCCGCCACAGGCTCGTCACCTCCTTCGCCCGCGCCGCATGCAGCGGGTCGGCACGATCCAGCGCCTTGCGATGCTGCGGGCGCACCTCGCTGCGCCCGACGACTCCCAGCCCGGCCGCCTCGATCCAGCCCAGCAACTGTTCGCGCCGGCGCAGGCCGAGATGCTCGGCCAGGTCCGACAGGATCAGCCAGCCCTCGCCGGCCGGCGCCAAGTGCCCAGCCAGCCCGGCCAGGAAGCCGCGCAGCATGCGACTGTCCGGATCGAAGATCGCGGCGTCCAGCAGCGACGACGGCCTCCCCGGCAGCCAGGGCGGGTTGCACACCACGAGCGGCGCCCGGCCGGCCGGAAAGAGGTCGGCCTCGACCACCTCGACGTGCTCTTCCAGGCCCAGCCGCGCCACGTTGTCGCGCGCACAGGCGAGCGCCCGCGGGCTCGAGTCGGTCGCGACGACGCGCTCGACGCCGCGCGCCGCCAGCAGCGCCGCCAGCACGCCGGTGCCGGTACCGATGTCGAAGGCCAGGCCGCAGGCCGGCAGCGGGGCCGCCTCGACCAGTTGCAGGTATTCGCCGCGGATCGGCGAGAAGACGCCGTAGTGCGGATGGATGCGGCGTCCGCCGAGGGCCGCCAGCGGCACGCCTTTCAGGCGCCATTGGTGGGCGCCGACGATGCCGAGCAATTCGCGCAGCGGCACCAGGCAGGGCTCCTCCACGGCGCCCCAGGCCTCGGGGGAGG
>JBNLET010000162.1:0-7863 GCA_050305135.1 Rhodocyclaceae bacterium
GCCGCGCTGTCCGACCGCGAGTTCCAGGTGCTGCGGCTGATCGCCGCCGGCCGCAGCGTCAATGCCATCGCCGACCAGCTCGCGATCAGCAACAAGACCGTCAGCACGCACAAGACCCGGATGATGGAGAAGATGGGCTTCGCCTCCAACGCCGACATCGTCCGCTACGCCCTGGTCCACCACCTGGTGGACTGATCCGGCCGGCCGCCGCGGCCGGATCGGAATTTTCCTACCCCGCCGCGCCCGATCCCTACCTCGCAATCAGCCTCGCACCGATTGTGCGCGAGGCCGTCCGGGCCGAGCATGGTGCTCAAGGTGCCGGGGGCTCTCAATGCCGTCCGGGGTTCGCCACGGTCGGCATATCTCCCTCTCCCTCCCCGATCCCCCGGCACCGATCCACGGAGCAAAGGCGATGCGAAATCCCGGCGACCCGATCCGCCTGTTCATCACCGACGACCACGTGCTGGTGCGCGAGGGGCTGCGACAGCTGTTCGGCGTCGTGCCCGAGATCGAAGTCGTCGGCGAAGCCGCGGACGGCGCACAGCTTCTCGAGCAGCTCGACGCGGAGCGCACCGACCTGCTGCTGCTCGACATGCGGATGCCGGGCCTGTGCGGCCAAGCACTGATCGCACGCGTTCGCTCGCGGCATCCGCGGCTGCCGATCCTGGTGCTGAGTTCGCACGAAGAATTGCCGGTGGTGGAGGCCGCGCTGCGCGCCGGGGCCAACGGCTACGTCGGCAAGGACCGCGACCCCGAGTCGCTGCTGGCCGCGATCCGGCAGGTGGCCTCCGGCGCCTGCCACGTCGATGCGCGGCTCGCACCGCCGCCGGCACCCGGCGGCAGCGAGGACGCAGGACTGCCGCGGGGCGGCTAGCCGGCCGAGGACAGGGACAGGAGCGCCGCGGCCCGGATCGAAGGCCGGCGACAGGATTCAACTGATTGGAGAGACGAAATGGGAACGGTCGTGAAGCTCGATGGAAAGGCCTACGAAGCGCCGGCCCCAGCGCCGTATCCGACCGACCCGGCGGCCGCCCTGCTGGCCGCCGGTGCCGCCGGCATGGCCGCCGCCAGTTGGTGCACGGCGGCGTGGTATGCGGGCCTCAGGCTCGGCCTCGCGGCCACCGCCGCCAGCCTCGGCCGCCCGCCCGCGCCGCGCACGAAACCGCAGGCCGAGCTGCTGGTCTTCCGGCCATGGCCGAAACCCGGCGCACTTCGCCTCTGCCGGGGCCGGATGTAGCACCGGCAGCCGGAGCCCGTCGCCCGTGCAGGCCGCCGGCAGCGACGTGCGCTCCCCGGAGTTTGTCATGAGCGACCCGAACATCATCACCCAGCTCGCATCGTCCACCGTCATCCCCAGCCTGGCCCACGTCGGCATCGGGGTCCTGAACCTGAGCGCCCTGCTGTATTTCATCCGCGGCGCACAACGAGGCGCCCCGAGCCAATCCGAAGTCGAGACACCGAAGACGGAGGACCACGAGCACCAGCGTCTGCGGCTGCTCGAGCGCCTGGTCGGCGCGCCCCGCGGAGACGACGTATTGTGGCGGCTGGCCGACTACCTCGAAGCCTCGTTCGGCAAGCAGCAGCGCATGCACTGCTGCGTCCTGCTGCTCGCCGAGCACCGCCGCCTGCGGCTGGCCGCGGCACCGAGCCTGCCGGCCGAATTCGGCGCGATCCTGCACGGTGCCGAGGTGGATTCGGTGTTCGGTCCCACCCCGCCCGGCGCCTGGGATCCGCATCCGCTGCTGGTGGCCGACATGCTGTCCGACACTCGCTTCGCGGCCATGCGCGCGGCGGCACGGACCGCCTCGCTGTGCAGTTGCTGGACCGTACCGATCCGCGACGAGTCCGGCCGCGCGCTGGGCGTACTGGCCGTCTACGGCCGACAGCAGCGCCAGCCGGACAGGCAGGAGATCCTGCGCCTGTACGAGGCGGGCCGGCTGGCGGCCATCGAACTGCGCCGCCGCCACGCGAACCAGCAGCTGCAGGCGCGGGAGCGCGAATTGCAGGCCCTGATAGACCGCTCGCCCGACTCGATCGCCCGCTACGACCGCAACGGCTGCCTGACGTCGATCAATGCGCAAGGCATGCGCGAGGCCGCCCTGTCGCGGGCCGAACTGTTCGGGCACAAGCCGTCCGAGTTTCCCGGCGGCCCATCGGCCAGCGCATTCGAGGCCGCGATCGCCGAAGTGGTGGCGAACGGCGACCCGGCGGAGATCGAGGTCGATTGGACGAACGCGGCCGGACGCCATATCCACAGCCACGTCCGGCTCGAACCGGAGTGCGACGACCACGGCCAGCCGAGCGGCGTGCTGGCGGTCAGCCGCGACCTCAGCAGCATCGTCGGCTATCGCCAGAAACTGCAGCAACTGGCCTACGTGGATGCCCTGACCGGTCTGCCGAATCGCGCCAGATTGAAGGAATTGCTGGACATCGCAGCGCACAACGCCGCCCGCCAGCAGGGCGTCGCGACGCTGATGGTGCTCGGCCTGGACCGGTTCAAGGCCATCAACGACAGCTACGGCCGCAGCTGCGGCGACACCCTGCTCAAGGCCACCAGCCAGCGGCTGTGCCTCAGCCTGGAGCCGGCCTGCGCCGTGGCGCGCCTCGAGGGAGACGAGTTCGCCATCCTGCTGCCGGCCACCGACGGCGACGGCGGCGACTACCCGCGTCCGCGCATCCTCGACACGCTGGCCGCGCCGTTCCACGTCGGCGACCTGGAGATCCGGCTGACGGCTTGCCTGGGCATTGCCGAAGCCCCCGCGCAAGGCGTGGATGCCGAGGAGTTGCTGCGCTGCGCGACGATGGCCCTGCATCACGCCAAGCTGCAGGGACGCGGCCGCGCCTTCGGCTACGTGCCCGAATTGACGGCCGCCGCGCAGGATCGGCTGGCGACCGAGACCGACATGCGCAAAGCGCTCGCGGCCGGCGAATTCGAGCTCGTGTACCAGCCCAAGGTCGAGCTCGCCGGCGGCACGGTCATCGGTGCCGAGGCCCTGCTGCGCTGGCGCCATCCGAAGAAAGGCTTGCTGACGCCCGATTTCTTCGTTCCGCTGGCGGAAGAATCGGGCCTGATCGGCGAGCTGGGCGGCTGGGCCCTGCGCGAGGCATGCCGGGCCGCCCGCGCCTGGAACGCCGATGCCCGCCGGCACTGCCCGGTGGCCGTCAACCTCTCGGCGCGGCAATTCGCGGACGGCCGGCTGGAGGAACGAGTACGCCGCACGCTGGCCGACACCGGCTGCAGGCCCGAATGGCTGGAACTCGAAATCACCGAGAGCCTGTTGTTGGACGACGACCCCTGCACCCGCGAGACGCTCGAAAGCCTGGCCGCCTCCGGCATCCCGATCGCCATCGACGACTTCGGCACCGGCTACTCGGCGTTGGCCTACCTGACCCGCTTCCCGATCCACACGCTGAAGATCGACCGCTCCTTCGTGGCCGGCATGCTCGACGACGCCGACAGCGCGGAACTGGTGCGGGCCATCGTCGCGATGGCCCGCAGCCTGCGCATGACGGTCGTCGCAGAGGGGGTCGAACGCGTCGAACAGGCCGACTTCCTGCTCGGCATCGACTGCCAGTCCGCGCAGGGCTTCCTCTACGGCCGGGCGATGGACGCCGACGCGTTCGCTGCCCGGCTCGGCGCCACCTCCACTCACACCTCGAACGGATAGCCGGGATCGGCCGGCGGCGCCCGCGCCGCACGCGCCGGCTCGACCCACCCTCCCGCGGCCGCCGCGGGCCGCCGCCTCCGGCCAGTCCGCGCCTGCCCGAAGGCGGCTCCGTCCGGTCGCGCGCGGCTCCAGAGGCGCGGCGGCCGAGTTCGACGACCTCTCGGTACCGACCAGCGGCTTCGAGCCGGTCCAGGGGACGGCCGCGTTGTCCGGCAGGAAGCCGAGCACGGTCATGCGGCGCCGCCCTGCCGCCGGCGTGCCGAACGGTGCCGTCGAGCGACGACGGAAGGCCGAGCGCCCGCAGCGGACCCTCGGCCGACGCCGGCCCCCCGCCGCGGGCGAGTTGCCGGAAGCTCTCAGCAGATGCATCCAAGCATCTGATTTGTCGCGATTTGGGGCTTGATTTGCGCTGCATTCGTGCTACTACATCTAGTAGCAACGAAAGTCTAATGACACAATGAAGTTTTTTAACATGCTGTTTTTATTGAATTTTATTTCTTTGCATTTGTCGCCATGCAGGAGTAATCTTGTCGCCCAGCGCAGCACGCCGACTTCGAACAACAAACGCGGGAGACCACACCGACCATGAGCGCCAGCGTCCACAAGCACACCTCCATCCAGGCCGACGCCTCCACCCTCGAAGCGCAGGAGATTTCCGGCGAAGTTCTCATCGAGAAGTACGCCAAGGGTAGCGAACAGAGCATCGCCGAAGTTCGCCTGCGGGTGGCCCGGGCGCTGGCCTCGGTCGAGGACGAGGACAAGCGTGCGCAGTGGGAGGCGAGCTTCCTGGAAGCGCAGGAGCACGGCTTCGTGCCGGCCGGGCGCATCAACTCCGCCGCCGGCACCAAGCTGCAGGCCACGCTGATCAACTGCTTCGTGCAGCCGGTGGGCGATTCGGTGACCGAATCGATCGACGGCCGGCCCGGCATCTACACCGCGCTGGCCCAGGCCGCCGAGACGATGCGCCGCGGCGGCGGCGTCGGCTACGACTTCTCCAGCATCCGGCCGAAGGGCGCGGTCGTGCGGGGCACCCAGTCCAACGCCTCCGGCCCGGTCTCCTACATGCGGGTGTTCGACCGCTCCTGCGAGACGGTCGAATCGGCCGGCGCCCGTCGCGGCGCGCAGATGGGCGTGCTGCGCTGCGACCACCCGGACATCGAGGAATTCATCCACGCCAAGGACGAGGGCGACCTCTCCAACTTCAACATCTCGATCGGCGTCACCGACGAATTCATGCAGGCCGTCGAGGCCGACGGCGACGTCGAGCTGGTGCACAAGGCCGAGCCCACCGACGAGGTCAAGGAAGCCGGCGCCTACCCGCGCGAAGACGGCCTGTGGGTGTATCGCAAGGTGCGCGCCCACGAGCTGTGGGAGCAGGTGATGAAATCCACCTACGACCACGCCGAACCGGGCATCCTGTTCCTCGACCGCATCAACCGCGACAACAACCTCTACTACTGCGAGACCATCGAGGCCACCAACCCCTGCGCCGAGCAGCCGCTGCCGCCGTTCGGCTGCTGCTGCCTGGGCTCGATCAACCTGACGCCCTTCGTCAAGGCGCCGTTCACCAAGCAGGCCGAGTTCGACTTCAAGGGCTTCGCGAACAACGTCGCCACCTCGGTGCGGATGCTCGACAACGTGCTCGACGCCACCCACTGGCCGCTGTCGCAGCAGCGGGAAGAAGCCGCCTCGAAGCGCCGCGTCGGCCTAGGCTTCACCGGCCTCGGCAACGCGCTGACGATGCTGCGCCTGCGCTACGACAGCGACGAGGCGCTGGCGATGGCGACCCGCATCTCCGAGTTCATGCGCGACCAGGCCTACCTCGCCTCGGTCGAGCTGGCCAAGGAGCGCGGCGCCTTCCCGCTCTTCAACGCCGACATGTATCTCGCCGGCGGCAACTTCGCCTCGCGCCTGCCGGCCGCGGTCAAGGACGAGATCCGCAAGCACGGCATCCGCAACTCGCACCTGCTGTCGATCGCGCCCACCGGCACCATCTCGCTGGCCTTCGCCGACAACGCCTCGAACGGCATCGAGCCGCCGTTCTCCTACACCTACACCCGCCGCAAGCGGATGGCCGACGGCACCTTCAAGGAATACGCGGTCGAGGACTACGCGTGGCGCCTGTACCGCCACGGCGGCGGCGACGTCAATGACCTGCCCGACTACTTCGTCACCGCGCTCGAGATCTCGGCCCAGGCCCACAAGAACATGGTGGCGGCCGTCGCGCCCTACATCGACACCTCGATCTCGAAGACCGTCAACGTGCCCGAGGACTACCCGTACAAGGACTTCGAGGATCTCTACCTGACCGCCTGGAAGGCCGGCCTGAAGGGCCTCGCCACCTACCGGCCGAACTCGGTGCTGGGCTCGGTGCTGTCGGTGACGCCGGCCGACAAGAAGGAGCCGCACGACGTCGAGCTCGACGCCAACAAGCGCCTGTCGATCAAGAGCCTGCCGGCCCCGGTGCTGTCCAGCCTGCGCTGGCCCGGCCGCCCGGACCTGTCCGACGGCAACATGGCCTGGACCTACATGCTGGCCACCCCGGCCGGCGAGTTCGCGCTGTTCGTCGGCCAGATGGAAAACGTCGAGGGCGCCGGCGACTTCCCGTTCGAGGTGTGGGTGAACGGCGCCGACCAGCCGCGCGGCCTCGGCGCGGTGGCCAAGACCCTGTCGATGGACATGCGCGCCAACGACCCGGCCTGGCTCAAGCTCAAGCTCGACACGCTGGCCCGCACCGTCGGCGAGAAGTCCTTCGAGATGCGCCTGCCGCCGCACGGCGAGAAGAAGCTCGTGCCCGGCGTGGTCTCCGGCTTCGCCCAGGTGGTGCGCTACCGCTGCGAAAAGCTGAACGCGCTCGAGCGCGAAGGCGAGACGCCGGTGATCGACACGATGTTCACGCGCGACGAACCGAAGACCGGCACCGACGGCACGCTGTCCTGGACCGTCGACATCAGCAACCCGGCCACCGGCGAGGAATTCGTGCTGGGCCTGAAGGAGATCACGCTGCCCGACGGCGTCACCCGCCCCTACTCGGTCTGGCTGTCCGGCAACTACCCGCGCGCGCTCGACGGCCTGACCCGCATCCTGTCGCTCGACATGCGGGTCATGGACCCGGCCTGGATCGGCATGAAGCTGCGCAAGCTCCTAAACTACCCGGAACCGCTGGGCGACTTCATGGCCTTCGTGCCCGGCAGCCGCAAGCAGCAGAACTGGCCCTCGACGGTCGCCTACATGGCACAGCTCATCATCCACCGCTACGCGATGCTCGGCGTGCTCGACGAGAAGGGCTACCCGGTGCGCGAGATGGGCATCCTGGAAGTACCGCGCGACGCCAGCGAGCCCAAGCTGATGCAGGGCGGGCTGTGCAACGAGTGCGGCAACCACTCCGTGATCCGCAAGGACGGGTGCGATTTCTGCACCGCTTGCGGGGCGGTGGGGACTTGCGGCTGAGCCGTTCCCACAGAACCACCTGAACGGTAGACAGAAAGGCCCGCAAATTCGCGGGCCTTTCTGTTTCTGTTTCTCGCGCCGCGCTCAGGCCCTTCGCCACAGGCTCCGGGCGCTCGTCACTTGCGAAGCAGTGCTTCGCATTTCACCGCCGGACTGCGTCCAGCGGTGAAACCACTCCTCGCCCACCGCGGTTCAGGACGTGGGTGTAGATCATGGTGGTGGAAAGGTCGGAATGGCCGAGCAATTCCTGCACCGTCCGAATGTCATAGCCGGATTCCAGCATGTGAGTTGCGAAGGAGTGGCGCAAAGTGTGCGGCGTGGCGGGTTTGGCTATGCCTGCGTCGCGCAATGCCTGCCGAATCGCACGCTGGACAGATTGGTCCGAGACATGATGCCGCCGTACGATGCCAGAACGTGGATCGGTGCTCGGCTCCGCCGCAGGGAATACGTACTGCCAGGCCCACTCCCTGGGCGCGCTGGGGTATTTGCGGTCCAGCGCGTGCGGCAGGTAGACAGTTCCGCCGCCCTTCGCGAGATCCTGTTGGTGCAATGCCCTGACCCGTTCCAGATGCTGGCGCAATGGATCTTGTGCGCTGACCGGCAACACCGTCACCCTGTCCTTGGCGCCCTTGCCGTCCCGCACGATCAACTCGCCGCGCGAGAAGTCCAGGTCTTTTACGCGCAGGCGCAGGCATTCCATCAGGCGCAGGCCTGCTCCGTAAAGGAGCTCGGCGATCAGTCCGTG
>JBNLET010000163.1:0-19802 GCA_050305135.1 Rhodocyclaceae bacterium
ATGTCGCGGATGCCGGCCAACATCAGCGCCGACAGCGGATATTAGACCATCGGTTTGTCGTACACCGGCAGCAGCTGCTTCGAGACCGCCAGTGTGGCCGGATGCAGCCGGGTGCCGGAGCCACCGGCGAGAATGATGCCCTTGCGGGCCGGGGTCGTGATCGTCATTGGTGTGCGAGGATTTCTGTCAGCATCCGCTCGACGCCCTGCTGCCACGGCGGCAGCGTGAGGCCGAATGCATGTTGGAGGCGGCGGCAGTCGAGCCGCGAGTTGAGCGGCCGCCGCGCCGGCGTCGGGAACTCGGCCGTCGGAATCGCCGCCACCTCGGCCACCGCCAGCGCCTGCCCCTTGCGGCGGGCGAAGTCGATGACGTGGCGAGCGTAGCCGCACCAGCTCGTCTCGCCCGCCGCGGCCAAGTGATAGCTGCCCGCCAGTTGCGGCCGTTCGATCGCCGCACGCAGCGCGTGCGCGCTGACGTCGGCGATCAGCTCGGCGCCGGTCGGCGCACCGACCTGGTCGTCGACGACGCTCAGCCGCTCGCGTTCGCCGGCCAGCCGCAGCATGGTGCGCGCGAAATTGCCGCCGCGCGCCGCATAGACCCAGCTGGTGCGCAGGATCAGGTGGCGGCCACCGGCGGCCCGGATCGCCTCCTCGCCGGCCAGCTTGCTGCGGCCATAGGTATTCAGCGGTCCGGTCGGGTCGTCCTCGCGCCACGGCCGTGTGCCGCTGCCGTCGAAAACGTAGTCGGTGGAGTAGTGCAGCAGCCAGGCGTCCAGCTCGCGGGCGAGTTCCGCCAGCATGCCGGGGGCGCTGCCATTGACCGCTTCGGCTTGCGCCGGCTCGCTCTCGGCCCGATCGACGGCAGTATAGGCGGCGGCGTTGACGATCACGTCCGGGGCGAGCCGTCGCACGCTCGCGGCCAGCGCCTCGGCGTTCGCGAGGTCGCCGCACAAGCCGTTGGCAGCGCTGCGTCCGAGCGCCGTCAGCTCGCCCAGCGGGGCCAGCGCCCGCTGCAGCTCCCAGCCGACCTGACCGTTCGGGCCGAGCAGCAGGATCTTCATGCGTCGGTCCCGCCGCGCGCCCGGTAGTTGGTCGCCACCCAGTCGCGGTACGCGCCGCTTTGCACGTTGGCGACCCAGCCGGGATTGGCCAGATACCACTCGACGGTCTTGCGGATGCCGCTCGCGAAGGTCTCGGCGGGCCGCCAGCCCAGCTCGCGCTCGATTCGGCGCGCGTCGATCGCGTAGCGCCGGTCGTGCCCGGGACGGTCCTCGACGAAGCGGATCAGCCTCTCGTGACGACCTTCGGCCGCGGGGCGCAGCTCGTCGAGCAGAGCGCAGACGGTCTTCACGATGTCGATGTTGGCGATCTCGTTCCAGCCGCCCACGTTGTAGGTCTCGCCCGGCCGCCCCCGTGCCAGCACGCTGCGGATCGCGGCACAGTGGTCGCTCACGTACAGCCAGTCGCGCACGTTGCGGCCATCGCCGTAGACCGGCAGGCCGCGCCCGGCCAGCGCGTTGACGATCATCAGCGGGATCAGCTTTTCGGGAAACTGGTAGGGGCCGTAGTTGTTCGAGCAGTTGGTGGTCACGACCGGCAGCCCGTAGGTGTGATGCCAGGCCCGCACCAGGTGGTCGGAAGCCGCCTTGCTGGCCGAGTACGGGCTGTTGGGCTGGTACGGATGGGTCTCCGAAAACGGCGCCTCGTCGGGCCCGAGCGAGCCATAGACCTCGTCGGTGCTGACATGCAGAAAGCGGAACGCCGCCCTGGCCTCGCCCTCGAGCGCGCCCCAGTAGGCGCGGGCAGCCTCGAGCAGCGAAAACGTGCCTTCGACGTTGGTGCGCACGAATTCGCCCGGTCCGTGGATCGAACGGTCCACGTGGCTCTCGGCGGCGAAGTGCACGATCGCCCGCGGCCGGTGCGTGCCGAGCAGCGAGTCGAGCAGTTCGCGATCGCAGATGTCGCCCTGCACGAAGACGTGGCGCGCATCACCGGCCAGACCGGCCAGCGTCTCCAGGTTGCCGGCATAGGTCAGCTTGTCCAGGTTCGCGATCGGCTCGTCGCTACCGGCCAGCCACTCCAGCACGAAGTTGCTGCCGATGAAGCCCGCTCCGCCCGTCACCAGAATCGTCATCTCGTCCCGTTCATGCCGCTGCAACGGGCGGATTTTCCCATACCGCCGGCAAATGTGCGCTGGCCGCCGGCCGCGGTTGCGCGCTGCCGCGCGATTGGCCGCTAAACTGCCGGACCATGTCGAGGCACCTCTATACCCTGCTCTGGCTGCCGCTGCTGCCGCTGGCGCTGCTGCGGCTGTTCTGGCGTGGCCGCCGCGAGGCCGGCTATCGCGCCCACCTGGGCGAACGGCTGGCTCGCCACGAAGGCGCCGCCGGCTTTGCGGATGCCTGGTGGATCCACGCCGTGTCGGTCGGTGAGACCCGTGCCGCCCAGCCGCTGGTACGCGCGCTGCTGGCGCGCGATCCGGCCGCTCGCGTGCTGATCACGCAGATGACGCCGACCGGCCGCCAGACCGCGGCCGAGATCTTCGCCGCCAATGGGCCGCGAGTGCGGGTGGCCTACCTGCCCTACGACCTGCCCTGGCTGATGCGGCGCTTTCTGCGCGCCTTCAGGCCGCGCGCGCTGCTGCTGATGGAGACCGAGATCTGGCCGAACCTGCTGCACGAGGCGCGCGCAGGCGGCGTCCCCGCGGTGCTGGCCAACGCCCGCCTGTCGCAGCGCTCGGCGCGCCGCTACGCCAGGCTCGGCCGCTTCGCCCGCGCGACCTTCGGCTGCCTGGACGCGGTGGCGGCCCAGTCGGCCGACGATGCCGGCCGCCTCGAAGCGCTCGGCGCCCGCCACGTGCGAGTCACCGGCAGCGTCAAGTTCGACGTCGAAGCGCCGCCCGATACCGCCGCCGTCGCCGGCGAACTCCGCGCGATGATCGGCGCGCGCCGCACGATCCTGGCGGCCAGCACACGGGAGGGGGAAGAGGAAGCGATCCTGGCCGCCTTCCTGCGGCGGGCCGCGCCGGACGACGTCTTGCTGCTGGTACCACGCCATCCGCAACGCTTCGACCTGGTCGCCGAGCTGGTGCGCCGCGGCGGCGGTGCCGTGCAGAAGCGCAGCGCCGGCACGCCGCTGGCGGCCGGCACGCGCGTACTGCTGGGCGATTCGATGGGCGAGATGTTCGCCTACTACAGTGCCGCCGACGTGGCCCTGATCGGGGGCAGCTGGCTGCCGCTGGGCGGGCAGAACCTGATCGAGGCCTGCGCGGTCGGCACGCCGGTGATCAGCGGTCCGCACAGCTTCAACTTCGACGAGATCACGCGGCTGGCGATCGAGGCTGGCGCTGCAATCCGCGCGGCCGACGCGGAGGCGGGCTTGCGCGCCGCGATCGAATTGCTCGACGATCCGCCGCGGCGAGCGGCGATGGCCGCCGCCGGCCGCGCCTTCGCCGAACGGCATCGCGGCGCGACGCGGCGCACCCTCGAAGTGCTGGACGAGGCGCTGGCCCGGCCGGGTTGACTCAGCGGCCCAGGCTGGCCAGTTCGCGCTCGAGTTCGGCCGGATCGCCCAGGTTCAGCTCGACCAGGCGGCGCAGATGGGTGATGCTGTCCAGGTCGATGTGCTCGCAGGCCAGCCCGATGCGCCGGCCGGCCACGTGCGCGATCCGGCCCCGCATCGTGATCGAGACCTCCTCCGACAGCGGCAGCGTCAGTTCCACCGACTGCCCGGGGCCGACCTGGTCCGGCATCTGCATGTCCAGCAGCGCCCCTTTCAGGGACAGGTCGCATACCTCGACCTGCCAGCTTGCGCCGGCGCTGCCCAGCGAAGCAGGCGCGTGGAAGGCGGCGCGCCAGAATCGTCTGCGGTCGGTGTCGGGCGGCATCCGGTCCTCCTGGTCTGCGAAGTCGTGTCGGCTCAGTATCCGCAGCCCGCCGGCTGGGAGCAAGGGTTCGACGGGCCGGCCAGGCAGTTGCCGGCGTCGCGAGCGGCCCCGAGCGGAGCCGGACAGTCCGGCCGGCCTTGCGCACGTATCCGGCGCGCAGTGTGGTTTTGCGATCTTGCCGAAGCCTGCGATTCACGCGGAACTCAGGTGCCGCTGGCCGGCTGAAGCCGGCCCTACGAACCGGACCGAAGCGGGTTCCCCGGTAGGGCCGGCTTCAGCCGGCCTCGGGCGGCCGATGCGTGCCAAGCGCATATATCCCTCGCTGCGCGCAACACTGCCCTAGCGCTGCAGCAGCGCGTTGATGCGGCGGATGTCGTCCTCGTCCAGCGCGCCGGCGGCGGCTTCGAGCTGCAACTGGGCGACCAGCGTGTCGTAGCGGGCGGCTGCCAGCCGCTGCTCGGCGTCCGACAGCTGGGACAAGGCGTTCAGCACGTCGATGTTGATCCGCACGCCGACCTCGTAGCCGAGCTTGTTGGCCTCCAGCGCCGAGCGCGACGACACCTGGGCGGCCTCCAGCGCGCCGACCTGGGCCATGCCGCTGGTGACGCCGAGGTAGGCCTGGCGCGCCGCCAGCGCGGCCGAACGCCGGGCCGACTCCAGGTCGGAATCGGCGCGCAGCTTCAGCGACGCGGCCTCGCGATCGCGCGAGGACAGCGCACCGCCGGCGTACAGCGGCACCGCCAGTTCGAGGCCGATGCTGCGAGTGGTGGATTCCGCGGCGCTGCCGGTGGTGGTCGAGAAGCCGGTCTCCGCCTTGCTGTAGCGGGCCACCACGTCCACGGTCGGCAGGTGGGCGGCGCGATTGCGCTCCACCTCCCGCGCGGCGATCTCGGCCGCCAGCCGCTGGATCTGTACGCCGTAGGCGCCGTCTTCGGCCGCGCTGACCCAGGCAGCGATGTCCGCCGGCCGGGGGGGCTCGATCTTGACGCCCTCCCTCAGCGGCGACAAATCGCCGGCCGGCCGGCCAATCAACTGGGTCAGGGCCTGGCGCCGCACCTCCAGATCGTTGGCGGCGGCCAGTTGCTGGGCGTTGGCCAGATCGTAGCGGGACTGGGCCTCATGCACGTCGGTGATCGTGACCGTGCCCACCTCGAAGCTCTTCTTCGACAGCGCCAGCTGCTCGCTGGCGGCCTGCTTCAGCGTATCCACCGCACCCAGCACGTCCTGCGCCTTGAGCACTTCGAAGTAGGCCTGCGAAACCCGCAGCGCGAGATCCTGGCGGGCATTCTGCAACTGGGCCTCGGCGACGCCGACCTGCAATTGCCCCTGCCGGTACTGCACCCAGTTCTGCCAGCGGAACACCGGCTGCGTCAGCTCGGCGCCGTAGCCGTGGCTGTTGTAGTCGCGATCGGTGCCGGAGAAGGTGTTCTCGTTCCAGGTGGTATTGGCGGACAGGCCGACGCTGGGCAGCAGTCCGGCCTTGGCCTGCACCACGGCTTCGCGGTCGGCCTCGGCCTGCGCCCGCGCGGCGGCATACTGGGCATCGTTGGCGAGCGCCTCCTGATAGACCCCGAGCAGGTCCATGGCGCCGGCCGACGAGCCGATCAGACCGATTGCAATCCCAGCCAGTAGTCGTTTCATCCTTGTCTCCGCGCAATGGCGGCAGCCTCGCCGCCCGGAACGAAAACGGGCCGGAATCCGGCCCGATGGATCCTGTCCGCCAGCCCTCATCAATAGGTCGGCATGGCCGGGTCCACCTCTCCGGCCCAGGCCGCAACGCCGCCGGCCAGATTGATGACCTCGCCGAAGCCCTGCTGCTCGAGGAACATGGCCACCTGCATGCTGCGACCTCCATGATGGCAGATCACGACCGTCGGCACCGAAGTGTCGAGTTCCTGCATGCGGGCCGGAACGCTTCCCATCGGCATCGGCAGCGAGCCTTCGATCCGGCACAGGGCGAACTCGTTGGGCTCGCGCACGTCGAGCAACAGCGGGGGCGTGCGTTGCTCGTCGTCGAGCCATGCCTTCAGTTCGGTCGGCCGGATCTGGCGCATCGGGAGGCCTCTCAGAATTCGAAGCTGTCGCGCTGCGGCGCGTTCTTCAGTTGCGGCACGAGGGTCTCGAAGAGATCCTCGCTGCGGTACTGCCCCTCGCCGGTGCAGGTCACCAGCCGGGCATTCATCAGCGGCGCCTCGCCGACGAAGGCGAACAGCCGGCCGCCGACCTTGAGCTGCTCGAGCAGCGCGTGCGGCAGCACCGGCAGCCCGCCGGAGACGACGATCAGATCGTAGGGCGCTTTCTGCGGCCAGCCGCCGACCCCGTCCCCTTCCTCGACCACGACGTTCTCGACGCCGTTGCGCTTCAGGTTCTCGCCGGCGAACTTGACCAGCTCGGGTTCGATCTCGACCGTCCGCACCCATTCGGCGCGGGCCGCCAGAAGTGCGGCGAAATAGCCGGATCCGGCGCCGATCTCAAGCACCTGGTCGCTGCGGCGGACCTGCAGGGCCTGCAGCACCTTGCCCTCGATGACGGGTTTCAGCATCGAGGCGCCGTGGCCGAGCAGGATTTCCGCCTCGGACAGCGCCAGCGCCTTCATTGCCGGCGGCACGTACTCCTCGCGCCGAACCTCCATCAACAGGTCGAGCACGTTGAAGTCGAGCACGTCCCACGGACGGACTTGCTGCTCGACCATGTTGAATCGCGCGCGTTCGAAGTTCATTTGAGCCCCCTTTCCCGAGAATATTAGCACAATCTAATTGACCTGCAGGTCAAAACCTTGTGATTTTATCGCAAAAGCGCCCTCTTCCTGTGCATCGCAACAGGCGGACGACGAACGAGTTCAGCGTTTCAAGCCGTAGCCCGAGTGGGGGGTCGATTCGACGAAGGCCTGCAACGCCCGGTTCGCCTCGACCCGCAGCGACGCCGCGGTGCTCAGCCAGCTCGGATGGCCGGTGGACAGGCCGAGCGACAGCGCGTCCAGCGCAGAGCGTTCGAGCTGCGCGTAGGCGAGCAGCCGGGCGGCCTGCCGGTCGCCCTGCTCGGAATGCAGTTTCAGGCCGGCGATCAGTTGGTCCCAGTTCGGTTTGAGCTCCTGCTCGATGACGTGCAAGGCCTCGCCCTTGTCGAGGCGCCCGTCGCTCAGCGCGGCCAGCACCTCCTGCTGCCGCTCGGCCAGCAGCGGCTGCACCGCGGCGAACTCCGCCACCGCGCGGCTGGCATGGGCCGGCGGGTCGGTCTTGGCCCACATCAGCATCGCGACCGTCGCCAGCATCACCAGGCAGGCGCCGACGGCCGCCGGATGCCTGCTCCAGTGGCAGACCAGCCAGCCGGCCGCCAGACCCGCCGCCAGGCCGCCCACGTGGGCCGCGTTGTCGACACCCGGGATCGCGAAACCGAGCAGCAGCGAATAGCCGACGAAGCTGAGCGTCATCGTGCGCATGCGCCGATAGACGTCCGGATTCAGCCGCCGGCGGTTGGCGGCCAGGAAGGACAGCAGCGCGCCGAAAACGCCGAAGATCGCACCCGAGGCGCCGATGCTGACCACGTCCTGGCGCCACCACACGCTGCTCAGGCTGGCGAACAGGCCGGCGAACAGGTAGATCGCCAGGTAGCGGGACGATCCGTACATCCGCTCGACCAGTTGTCCGGCCTGGAACAGCGCGAGCATGTTCAGGCCGACGTGCAGCAGGCCGCCGTGCAGGAAGACCGAACTCAGCAGGCGCCACGGCTCGCCGGCCAGGGTCAGGCTGCCGTCGTTGCCGCCCCAGGCGATCAGGGTCGCCGTCGGAATCTCGAGCGGCGAACCGCTGGCGAGCACCAGCAGCAGGAAGGCCAGCAGATTCAGCGCCACCAGCGCCACCGTCACCGGTGTGCCGCGCCCCCAGCGTCTGAAGGTAATCAGGATCGGTTCGATCTTCACTGCCCCGCAATCAGGACCGTCAGTGTAACGTTGCGCACTGCAATTGCCGCCCGGAAGCGCAGCGCGACCACCCGCTGCGATGCCAACCGAATCGATGGCAGGCGACGAACCAGGATCGAACCGCTAGAATCGGAACCTTGTCGCAAGCTGCGCTTCCGGATGCCGATGATCCATATTCTGCAGAGTGGGGAATCCGCCCCCCGCTACGGCGATCGCTCACTGCTCGAAATCGCGCTCGTCTCGGCGTTGTCGACCACGATCGGCGCGCGCGAGGTCAGCATCTACAAGCTCCAGCCGGCCGGCACGCGGTTGCTGCTCGAGCGCAGCGCCAGCGTCGGTCCGGCCGGCGTATCGTGTCGCGACACCGATTTCGAGTCGCCGGACGTGGCATTGCCGCTCGAGTCGCGCGAAGAACTCGAAGCCTGCGTGTGCGACGAACAGTCCCTTGCCGTGCAACGGGATTCGGACGGGCTCTACGTGCACTGCATCCCGGTCGCCTTCGACGGCAAGATCGCCGCCGTGGTCGAAATCGTGCGCCCGGCGCTGATGAACGCCGGCGAACTGGAACAGGCGGACGGCTTCGTCGGCCTGTACCGGAACTACCTCAGCCTGCTCGAGTACAGCGAGCGCGATACGCTGACCGGTCTGCTCAACCGGCGCACCTTCGACGACCAGGTGGGCAAGATCCTGCGCCACCTCGACTCGGTCCACGATCCCTCGCTGCCGCAGGACGACGAGCGCCGGGAGATGTCGGACCTGGCGCAGCCGCACTGGATCGCGCTCATCGACGTGGACCGCTTCAAGCGGGTCAACGAGGGCTTCGGCCACCTGTACGGCGACGAGGTGCTGATCATGCTGGCCAACCTGATGCGCGAGAGCCTCCGCCATCGCGACAAGCTGTTCCGCTTCGGCGGTGAGGAGTTCGTCGTGGTGTTGCGCCCGGCCGAGCAGGAAGACGTGCATCGGGTGCTCGAACGTTTCCGCGAGCGCGTCGCCGCCCACCCGTTCCCGCAGGTCGGACAGGTGACCGTCAGCCTCGGCTTCGCTCCGATCCGCCAGGGGACGACGATCGCCAAGGTGCTCGAGAACGCCAACCGGGCGCTGCAGCAGGCCAAGGCCGACGGACGCAACGCGATCCGCGTCTTCGAAGCCGCCGACTGAGGGCGGCAGCGACTAGCGCTGGCCGGCCAGTGCCTGCCGCCGCCGGCGGTCGGCTTCGACGATCGCGGCCACTTCCCGCTCCGACAACGGGCGGATCTCTTTCGCGATCACTTGCGCCAGCCAGGGCCCGCGTTCCGCGATGCGCGGTTCGCGCGGCAGCAGCGCCAGCACCCGCCCCGGCGGGACGCCGACGATCGCCGCCACGCGTTGCACGAAGTCGGCTTCGGCACGCTTGGCCTCGCCTTGCCGGCGCGCCATGTCGGCGGCACTGACGCCTTCGGCGCCGGCCTCGCCGCCCGTCATCGCCAGCAACGCGGCCAGCGCCAGTGCGACCGCGCCCGGCATTCGTGCGCGCGGCTTGCGCGTCACGGCAGCAGGATCGTCGAGCCGGTGGTGCGGCGAGCTTCGAGATCCGCATGGGCCTTGGCCGCCTCGTCGAGCGCGTAGCGCTGATTGACCTCGATGCGCACCTGCCCGCCGCCGACCACCGCGAACAGCTCCTCGCCCATCGCCACCAGGTCGTCCCGCTTGGCAGCATAGGTGAACAGCGTCGGCCGCGTCACGAACAGCGATCCCATCTTGGCGAGCAAACCCAGGTCGAACGGCGCCACCGGGCCGGATGCGGCACCGAACAGCACCATCGTGCCGAGCGGGCGCAGGCAGCCCAGCGAAGCCATGAAGGTGTCCTGGCCGATCGAGTCGTACACCACCGGCACGCCCTCGCCGCCGGTGATCTCGCGCACCCGCTCGGCGAAGTTCTCGGACTTGTACAGAATCGCATGATCGCAGCCGTGGGCCCGCGCCAGATCGGCTTTCTCGGCCGAGCCGACGGTGCCGATCACCGTTGCGCCGAGCGCCTTGGCCCATTGGCAGACGATCAGGCCGACGCCGCCGGCGGCGGCGTGGATCAGGATCGTGTCGCCCGGCTGAACCCGATAGGTCCGGCGCAACAGGTATTGGGCGGTCAGCCCCTGCAGCATCATCGCCGCGCCGGTTTCGAACGCGATGCCGTCCGGCAGCCGCAGCAGCCGGTCGGCCGGCATGTTGCGCTGCTCCGCATAGGCGCCGATCGGTCCGCCGGCGTAGGCGACCCGGTCGCCGACGGCCAGACCGGAAACGCCTTCGCCGAGCGACTCGACGACGCCGGCCCCCTCCAGGCCGATGCCCGACGGCAGCGGTACCGGGTAGAGGCCGGAGCGGTGATAGGTGTCGATGTAGTTCAGCCCGACCGCGTGGTGGCGGATGCGGACTTCGCCGGCCGCCGGCGGCGGCACGTCCAGCTGCTCGACCCGCAGCACCTCCGGCCCGCCGGTCTCGTGGAAGCGGATTGCCTTGCCCATGCTGTCGTCTCCTGTCGTCGCGGCGGCCCGATGCGGCCGTCCGCTCGAATTCTAGCCCGCATCGCGGCCTGCTTCGCGCCCGGCCAAGGGGGCGAAGCGGCCCCGTCTACGCAAAAGGGCCGGCGCTGCACGCGCCGGCCCCGGGACAAACCGCCCGCTCAGCCGTTCTCGGCGCGCCGCTGCTCCATTGCATCGACCACGGCCAGCGCGGTGATGTTGACCAGCCGCCGCACCGTTGCCGACGGCGTCAGCACGTGCACCGGCTTGGCGGCGCCGAGCAGGATCGGCCCCACCGTGACGCCGTCGCTGTTGGCGGCCTTGCACAGGTTGAAGGCGATGTTGGCGGCGTCGAGGTTCGGCATCACCAGCAGATTGGCCTCGCCCTGCAGCGTGCTTTCCGGGTTTGCACCGCGACGCACTTCGGGCATCAGCGCACCGTCGGCGTGCATCTCGCCGTCGCATTCCAGGTCCGGCCTCGCCTCGGCGAGCATGTCGCGCGCGTCGCGCATCTTGTGCGCCGAGGCGGACTTGGAACTGCCGAAATTGGAGTGGGACAGCAGCGCAAGGCGGGGTTCGATGCCGAAGCGCTTCAGTTCGTCGGCCGCCATCGTGGCGATGTCGGCGATCTCCTCGGCGTCGGGATTCTCGTTCACGTAGGTGTCGGTGATCGCCAGCACCCGCTTCGGCAGCAGCAGGATGCTCATCGCCGCAAAGCGCTTCGCGCCGGGGGACAGGCCGATGACGTGCTCGATCTGGCGCAAGTGGTAGTCGTAGGTGCCGAAGGTTCCGCACACCAGCGCGTCGGCATCGCCGCGGCGCAGCAGCATGCAACCGATCAGCGTGGTGTCGCGGCGCAGCTTGGCCTTGGCGATCTCGGCCGTCACGCCTTCGCGCCACATCATGCGCTGGTAATCGGTCCACAATTCCCGATAGCGCGGATCGTCCTCGACGTTGACCATGTCGAAATCGCGTCCGGCCACCAGGTCGAGGCCGATCTTCTCGATCCGGCGCTGGATCACGGCCGGACGCCCGATCAGGATCGGTCGCGCCAGTTCTTCGTCCACCACCACGCGCACGGCATGCAGGACCCGCTCGTCCTCGCCCTCGGCATAGATGACCCTCTTCTGCTCGACAGGGACCTGCTGGGCACGCGAGAAGACCGGCTTCATGATGATGCCGGAGGCGTAGACGAAATCGGTCAGGCTCGCGACGTAGGCCTTGAAATCCTCGATCGGATGCGTCGCGACGCCGGATTCCATCGCCGCCTTGGCCACCGCCGGCGCGATCTTGACGATCAGCCGCGGGTCGAACGGTTTCGGGATGATGTACTCCGGTCCGAAGCGCAGATCCGCACCCGAGTAGGCGCTGGCGACGACGTCGGACTGCTCGGCCTCGGCCAGTTCGGCGATCGCACGCACGCAGGCGAGCTTCATCTCCTCGGTGATCCTGGTGGCCCCGACGTCGAGTGCACCGCGGAAGATGAACGGGAAGCACAGGACGTTGTTGACCTGGTTCGGATAGTCCGAGCGACCGGTGGCGATGATGCTGTCGGGGCGGACCTCCTTGGCCAGCTCCGGCATGATCTCGGGCGTCGGGTTGGCGAGCGCGAAGATCAGCGGCGTCGCCGCCATCTTGGCCACCATTTCCGGCTTCAGCACGCCGGCGGTGGACAGGCCGAGGAAGACGTCCGCCCCCTCGATGCAGTCCGACAGCGTGCGGGCATCCGTCCGCTGCGCATAGCGGGCCTTGTTGGCCTCCATCTTCTCGTCGCGCCCGACGTAGATGACGCCCTTCGAATCGCACACGTAAATGTTCTCGCGACTCATGCCCAGGCTGACCATCAGGTCGAGGCAGGCGATCGCCGCCGCGCCGGCGCCCGAGCAGACCAGCTTGACCTGGGCAATGTCCTTGCCGACCACCTTCAGGCCGTTCAGCAGGCCGGCCGCCGAAATGATCGCCGTGCCGTGCTGGTCGTCGTGGAACACCGGGATCTGCATCCGCTCGCGCAGCTTCTTCTCGATGTAGAAGCATTCCGGCGCCTTGATGTCTTCCAGGTTCACACCGCCCAGCGTCGGTTCCAGCGCGGCGATGATGTCGATCAACTTGTCCGGGTCGTTCTCGGCCAGCTCGATGTCGAAGACGTCGATGTTGGCGAACTTTTTGAACAGACAGCCCTTGCCTTCCATCACCGGCTTGGACGCCAGCGGACCGATGTTGCCCAGTCCGAGAACCGCGGTGCCGTTGGTGACGACGCCGACCAGGTTGCCGCGCGACGTGTATTCGCGCGCGTCGCCCGGGTTCGCGACGATGGCGTCGCAAGCCGCTGCTACACCGGGCGAATAGGCGAGTGCCAAGTCGTGCTGGTTGGTCAGGCCCTTGGTTGGCACCACCGCGATCTTGCCGCGCGTCGGCGAACGGTGGTACTCGAGTGCGGCGCTTACGAAATCTTGATCCATCCTCTCCCTCTCTAAAGAATCATCTGCTTCGCAATCGACGGGTGCACAGCATGTGTGCCCACGCTGATCGATTGCCATCGTGGTCATCCACAGCCGTTATGGAATTGTAGGCGCCGGCCCGAAGCCTGCCGGCCTGCTGTAGATCGGCACCGCCCGACGGACGGGCCGTTGCCGCATCGCGTCGGCACGGGGAGAATGTGCCGCCGCGACGGATTTGCGGCAGCGATTCTATCCCAGTTGCGCCCGCCTGCGCAGCCGGGCCACCGACAGCGATCGTCTTTCTTTGGCACAATTGGGCAAAACCTGTGATGGAGGGGCAAGTGATACGCGTGGTGTTCAACCAGAAGGGTGGCGTAGGCAAGTCCACCATCACCTGCAATCTGGCCGCCATCGGCGCCCACGGCGGCGGCAAGACGCTGGTCGTGGACCTGGATCCGCAGGGCAATTCCACCCAGTATCTGCTCGGCGATGCCGCCGCGGAGGTGGAGGCAACGCTGGCCGATTTCTTCGACCAGACGCTCAACTTCAAGCTCAATCCGATCCCGACCGAGGATTTCGTCCAGCCGACCCGCTTCGACAAGCTGCACGTCATGGCCTCCAGCCCGCAACTGGAGGAACTCGCCGGCAAGCTGGAATCGCGCTACAAGATCTTCAAGCTGCGCGACGCACTGGCCGAACTGGAAGACGACTTCGACGCGATCTGGATCGACACGCCGCCGGCGCTCAATTTCTATACGCGTTCTGCGCTGATCGCGGCGGATCGCTGCCTGATCCCGTTCGATTGCGATGATTTTTCACGCCGTGCGCTGTATTCGCTGATGGAAAACGTGGAGGAGATCCGCGCCGACCACAACCGCGAACTGGCCGTCGAAGGCATCATCGTCAATCAATTCCAGCCCAGGGCGACGCTGCCGCGCAAGGTGGTGGGCGAACTGGTGGAGGAAGGACTGCCGGTGATCGAGCCCTTCCTGTCCGCGTCGGTCAAGATCAAGGAATCCCACGAACGGGCGATGCCGATGATCCACCTCGATGCCCGCCACAAGCTCAGCGGCGAATTCCTTGCGCTGCACCGGCAACTGAACGGAAAGAAGCACGCCTCGGCGCGCGGCAAGCGCTAGACTGGAGGCCGCCCCGCCCACCGCCATGGATGCATCGATGGAAGACATGCTGGAACAGCAGGTGACGGCCCTGTCGGAACTGATCGGGGCTGAGCTGGCTTCGGGCAGGATCAACTTCCCGACCTTTCTCGAGGCCTCGCTGCGCATCAAGGAATGTGCAGACGATCCGGAAGCCTCGCTGCAGGACATCGCCAACCTGATTCGCACCGAGCCGGTCCTGTCGGCCCGCGTAATCCGAATGGCCAATTCGGCGTTGCTCAACCCGAGCGGCAAGCCGATCACCTCGATCGGGCCGGCCGTGGTCCGCATCGGCCTGCTGCCGATCCGCACGCTGGCCTTCGTCGTGGCGGCGCAGCAACTCGAGAACGACTTGCGTTCCGAGGCGCTGAAGCTGGTTGCCTCGTCGCTCTGGATGCATTCGGTGGACGTCGCCACGCGGGCGCACGTGCTGGCCAGTCACTTCAAGGTCTGTCCGGCCGACAAGGCCATGCTGGTCGGCATGCTGCGCAACGTCGGCGAGTTCTACCTGATCGCCCGCATCTCGGAGTTTCCGGAGTTGGCGGCCGACGCGGCACACATGTCCGAATTCGTGTCCACCTGGCGCGAACCGGTCGGCGCAGCCTTGCTGGAAGCGTTCGAACTGCCGGCCGAGATTCTCGAGTCGGTCGAGGACGGCAGCCTGTACGGCGGATTGTGGCCGCCGACCGATCTGGGCGACCTGCTGTTCATCGCCTCGCTGTCGGCCGAGTCGGCCAACCCGTTCGACCCCGCCTCCGTCGAAGAACGGACCGCCATACTCGAGAATGCGCTGCACGGCTCCGGCCGCGAGGAGTTGACGGCCCTGCTCGAGAACGCGCATGGCGAGCGCACCGAGATGATCGCGACGATCTGCGGCTGAGCGGGCCGCACAAGCCTGCTCAGTTCTTGTGCCGGAAGCAGATCCGGGCCTTGGACAAGTCGTAGGGCGACATCTCGAGCGTGACCCGGTCGCCGGCCAGGATCCTGATGTGGAACTTCCGCATCTTGCCGGACGCATAGGCGGCGACGTCCATGCCGTTGTCCAGTCGCACCAGGAAACGCGTGTCGCGCAGCACTTCCAGCACGACGCCCTCGACCTGGACCAGATCCTCCTTCGACATCGCAATCGCTCCTGGACATGGCCTCCGCCCGACCGCACTCCGACAGGTGGCGCAGCAGTTCGCCGGGCAATCCCGTGGCTAGATTACAGCCGCCCATTGCGCGCCGCAACATCGGCAGTCGATGCGATGGGACCGCCTGCTGTCAGGATTCGGCCGCAGGCGGGGTCTATTGAGCCATTGCCATTGCTTTGGAAATTCCCGCGGTGAGCCACAAGAAAATCCTGCTGATTGCGCTGCTGCTGCTTTTCGCCTTCCTCTATTTCGCGCTGGACCTGGGAAACTATCTCAGCCTCGACTATCTGAGGGCGCGGCAGGCCGAGCTGGAGGCCTACCGCAGCGCGCATCCGGGGCTCGCGGCAGGCCTGTTCTTCCTGACCTACGTGGTGGTCACCGGTCTCTCGATCCCGGGCGCCGCGGTGTTGACCCTGCTGGCGGGCGCGATCTTCGGGCTACTATGGGGGACCGTGCTGGTCTCCTTCGCCTCGACGATCGGTGCCAGCCTGGCCTTTCTCGCTGCCCGCTTCCTGCTGCGCGAGTGGGTCCAGTCGAGCTTCGGCGAGCGTCTGCGGGCGATCAACGAAGGGGTGCGCAAGGACGGGGCCTTCTACCTGTTCACGCTGCGGCTGGTGCCGGCCTTTCCGTTCTTCGCCATCAATCTCGTCATGGGGCTGACGCCGATGCCGCTGCGCACCTTCTTCTGGGTCAGCCAGCTCGGCATGCTGGCCGGCACCATCGTCTATGTAAACGCCGGCACCCAGCTTGCGCGCATCGACAGCCTGGCCGGGATCGCGTCGCCGGCCCTGCTGCTGTCCTTCGCCCTGCTCGGGCTGTTTCCGCTGCTGGCCCGGAAGGCGCTGGAGCTGGTACGGGCACACCAGGTGTATCGGGGCTGGACCCGGCCGCGCCGCTTCGATCGCAACCTGATCGTGATCGGCGCCGGCAGCGCCGGCCTAGTCACCGCCTACATCGCCGCCGCGGTCAAGGCCAGCGTCACGCTGGTCGAGCGGCACCGCATGGGCGGCGACTGCCTGAACACCGGCTGCGTACCGTCGAAGGCGCTGATCCGCGCCGCCAAGCACGTCGCCCAGATCCGCAGGGCACCGGAGTTCGGCATCGACGGCGGAGTCGCCCGGGTCGAATTCGGGCGCGTCATGGAGCGGGTGCAAGACGTGATCCGGCAGATCGAACCCCACGATTCGATCGATCGCTATCGCTCGCTCGGCGTCGACGTGGTGCAGGGAAACGCGCGCCTGATCTCGCCCTGGGAGGTAGAGATCAGCGCCGACGACGGCAGCACGCGCAGGCTCAGCAGCCGCGCGATCGTGATCGCCAGCGGCGCCCGTCCGCTGCTGCCGCCGATTCCCGGCCTCGACGAGGTCGAGCCGCTGACCTCGGACAACCTATGGTCCCTGCGTGAGCTGCCGCCGCGCCTGCTGGTGCTGGGTGGCGGTCCGATCGGTTGCGAGCTGGCGCAGGCCTTCGCCCGGCTCGGCAGCCGGGTTGCGCTGGTCGAGATGGCGCCGCGCTTGATGTTGCGCGAAGATCCGGAGGTATCCGAGGCGGTTGCCGGGCGTTTCGCCGCCGAAGGCATCGACTTGCACCTAGGCCACAAGGCAGTCGCCTTTCGCCGCGCTGGGGCCAAGTGCTCGCTGGTGGCCGAGCATGACGGCCGCGAGGTCGTCATCGACTTCGATCGGGTGCTGGTGGCAGTGGGCCGCAGCGCCAACCTGAAGGGCTTCGGCCTGGAAGAACTCGGCATCGAAACCGACCGGACGGTTCTCACCAACGAGTTCATGCAGACCCGCTTCCCGAACATCCTGGCGGCCGGCGACGTGGCCGGCCCCTACCAGTTCACCCATACCGCTGCGCACCAGGCCTGGTACGCGGCGGTCAATGCGCTGTTCGATCCGTTCAAGAAGTTTCGCGCCGACTACTCGGTAATCCCCTGGGCCACCTTTGTCGACCCCGAAGTCGCCCGGGTCGGCCTGAACGAAACGGAAGCGACGGAACATGGCATTGCCTACGAGGTGACCCGCTACGGCATCGACGATCTGGACCGGGCGATTGCCGACGGCGAGGCCGAGGGCTTCGTCAAGGTGCTGACGGTACCGGGCAAGGATCGCATCCTGGGCGTCACGATCGTCGGACAACACGCGGGGGAGTTGATTGCCGAGTACGTGCTGGCGATGAAACACCGCATAGGGCTGAACCGGATCCTCGGCACGATCCACATCTACCCGACCATGGCCGAGGCCAACAAGTACGCCGCCGGCAACTGGAAGCGGGCCCATGCACCGGCTTCGCTGTTGCGTTGGGTCGAACGCTTCCACGGCTGGCGCCGCGGAGAGGTGCGCGCATGAAATCCGTGCTGCTGGCAGCTTTGCTGCTGTGCTGCGGCCCGGCCGTCGCCTTCGATCATCGCCACGGCGAATGGCAGGCCCTGCTCGAACGGCATGTGGTCGTCGCAGCAGGCGGCCACTCGTCGCGGGTCGATTACCGCGGCTTCAAGATCGAGCGGGCGAGGCTGCAGACCTACCTGGACGAATTGAGTACCGTCGGTCGAAGCGAATTCGGGCAATGGGACAAGGCGCAGCGCCTGGCCTTCCTGATCAACGCCTACAACGCCTGGACGATCGATCTGGTTCTCGGCGCCTATCCGGGGCTGGACTCGATCAAGGATCTCGGCAGCCTGTTCACTTCTCCTTGGCAGAAGCGCTTCTTCACGCTGCTCGGCGAACAGCGCAGCCTGGACGACCTGGAGCACCGGTTGATCCGGACACCGGGCGTATTCGACGAACCGCGGATTCACGCAGCACTCGTCTGTGCGTCGATCGGTTGCCCGATGCTGAGGCCGGAGGCCTTCGTCGCCGAGCGCCTCGACGCGCAACTGGAGGATGGCATGCGCCGCTTCCTCGGCGATCGCAGCCGAAACCGCTTCGACGCCGCCCAAGGCAGGCTTTTCGTGTCGAAGATCTTCGACTGGTATGCCGACGACTTCCAACGTCTGCCCGGTCGCTTCGCCTCGCTGTCCGACACTTTTGCGAGCTACGCGGACGTCCTGTCGGACTCCCCGCACGAGGCGGCATTGATACGCAGCGGAAAATATTCGATCCACTTCTTGTCCTACGACTGGCACCTGAACGAACTCGGGAGATAGTCCATGATCGCGCCCCGCTACGTCGTCGCACTTGCTCTCGCACTTCCCGCGTGGGCGCAGGCTGTCACTTGTTCCGCGGTCAGCGGCGAACAGCGCGTTCCGGTCGTGGAACTGTTCACCTCGGAAGGATGCAATTCATGCCCGCCGGCCGACCGCTGGCTGTCCGGCTTCGTGCCACGCGAAGGCAGTGAGCGCGGGCCGACCGTGCTCGCCTACCACGTGGACTACTGGGACTACATCGGCTGGACCGACCGCTTCGCCGACCCTCGCCACGGCGAGCGCCACAAACGTCTCGTCGATGCCTCGGGCGGACGCATCCGCTATACGCCGCAGGTCTTCGTGGACGGCCGAGAGTATGGGCAATGGCGTCGCGGCAACAGGCCGGCCGCGGTAGCCGAGGCAACATTGCGCCTGCAGGCAAAGCTGGCCGTCGAAAGCGATCGGCGGCTGCACATCGATTTGCGGGCAGACGGCAAGCGGGACGCCCCTGTCACGGTCACAGTGGCGCTGGTCGAGCACGGTCTCACGAGCTCGGTGCGCGCCGGCGAGAACGCCGGCAAGACGCTGCGACACGATCACGTCGTGCGGCGCGTCGTCGAGCGCGAGATGCCGAAGGCGAACTTCGAGCTGCACGAGAATATCGCGTTGCCGCCGGATGCCGCTCCGGACCATTCCGACGTCGTCTTCGTCGTTCGCGGCCGCGATTTCTCGACGCTGCAAAGCATGAGCATGCCGGTGTGCAATGTCTGAGCCGCTGCTGTCGATCGTCGTACCGGTGCTGAACGAAGCCCCTTCGATCGAACAGGCATTGCAAGCGCTGCAGGCCTATCGCGGCGCCGGCGTGGAAGTGATCGTTGCGGATGGCGGCAGCCAGGACGACACGCAAACGCTGGCTCGCCCCCACTGTGACCGACTGGTGCTAGCGCGACGCGGCAGGGCCCGCCAGATGAACGCGGGCGCCCGTGCGGCTCGCACTCCGAACCTACTGTTCCTGCATGCAGATACCACCCTGCCTCCCGGCGCGCCCGGCTTGGCGCTGCGGGCGTTGCAACACCATCACTGGGGCCGCTTCGACGTCCGTATCGAGGGGGAATCGCGCCTGCTGCCGATCGTCGCCGCCGCCATGAATCTGCGCTCGCGCCTGACCGGCGTCGCCACCGGAGATCAGGCGATCTTCGTGTGCCGAGACGTCTTCACCGCCGTCGGCGGATTCCCCGACATTCCGTTGATGGAGGACGTCGAGTTGTCCACCCGATTGCTGCGTTTGGGCGAGCCCGCCTGCTTGCGCGCACAAGTGCTGACGTCCGGCCGTCGCTGGGACGACAACGGCGTGCTTCGCACGATTCTTCTGATGTGGCGCCTGCGGCTCGCGTACGCGCTCGGAGCCGATCCACGCCGGCTCGCCCGCAGCTACGGCTATCACACCGAAGAGGGGTGAGCCTGAAGTCGCCGCCCCCAACTCCGCACGACGCGCACGAGTCGGTGGCGTAGACGCCATCAGGCCCGCTGACTTTGGTCAGCGGGCCTGAAGTAGTGGGATAGTCTGACGATGACCTACTTTCACACCCGGCTGGGCACTATCATCGGCGCGTACCTGTTTCACGGTCCTGTTCGGGATGGGAAGGGG
>JBNLET010000164.1:0-6199 GCA_050305135.1 Rhodocyclaceae bacterium
TCTACCCTGCTGGGCCTGCTGGCCGGCCTGGACGAGCCCAGCAGCGGCGAGGTGTCGATTTCCGGCACTTCGCTGTTCGCGCTCGACGACGACGGCCGCGCCGCGCTACGCGGCGAGAAGATCGGCTTCGTGTTCCAGTCCTTCCAGCTGCTGCCGGCGCTGACTGCGCTGGAGAACGTCATGCTGCCGCTGGAGCTGGCCGGCGTCGCCGAGGCCGAGCGCGAGGCCCGCCGGTGGCTGGAGCGGGTTGGGCTGGCCGGACGCACCGGGCACTATCCCCGCCAGCTCTCCGGCGGCGAGCAGCAGCGCGTCGCGCTGGCGCGGGCCTTCGCACCGCAGCCCTCGCTGCTGCTGGCCGACGAGCCGACCGGCAACCTCGACGCCGCCACCGGCGCGGCGATCATCGAGCTGCTGTTTTCGCTCAACCGCGAGCGCGGCACCACCTTGCTGCTGGTGACCCACGACGAGTCGCTGGCGGCCCGCTGCGGCCGTCAGTTGCGCATGCAGGCGGGGTGCCTGCACGAAACCGCGACGGCCCTCGATGCATGAGCGGGCGGTGCTCGCGAAACAAGACAGTGAGCCGGATCAAACTTGCCGTTCGGATGGATATCGCCGTGCCGCCGGAAGTGATGCAATGAATCGTGGCGGTGTGTCGGTTTGCCGCTGCATCCGGCGCCTCTGGCGCTAAGATCCGTTCTTCGAACTCGAACGAGGTGATCGCAATGTCCCTGATCGAATGGAACCCCTCGATGGCGACCGGGCAGATGGAGATCGACGCCCAGCACACCGTGCTGATCGCGATCCTCAACCGCCTGCACGATGCCATCAAGGCGGGCGAGGGGGAGGCGACGACCGGGCTGATCCTGAAGGAGCTGGTCGACTACACGCACTACCATTTCGCCAGCGAGGAGGCCTTGTTCGACAGCGTGCCGCAGGAGGTCTCCAAGGCCCACAAGGCCAACCATGCACGGCTGATCGAGCAGGTGCTCGAATTCCAGCGCCAGTGCGAGAGCGGCGAGATCCACCCGCAGGCCTTGCTGGATTTCCTGAAGGACTGGCTGATGCTGCACATCGCCGGTACCGACAAGCAACTGGCCGCCGAGCTGCTGAAGAACCGCCAGCCGGCCTGAACGGGCCCGGCGGACGGCCTCAGTCGAGCGTGGCCAGAATGCCGCCGGCCGTCGCGACGCCGCTCTGCACCGCGCCCTCCAGAGTGGAGGGATAGCGGCCGGCGGTGTAGTCGCCGGCCAGCCACAATCCTTTCAGCGGCGTACGGTTGGGCGGCCGAACGAGGCCCGGCTCGCAGGAGAAGGTGGCGCGCTTCTCGACGATGGTCTGGATCCACCGTGGCGTCGCCAGGCGGCCGAAGCAGGTTTCGAGCTGGCGCTGCACGGCCAGTTCGAGTTCCTCGTGGCTGAGCGCCGAGTGCTCGCCCTCGGCACTGATCACCGCCGCCAGCAGACCTTGCGGCCCGCCCAGCCGGCCGCGGTCGAAAATCCACTGCGCCGGCCCGCCGGTCAGTCCCATCATCGGCGCTCCGTCGAACGGCGCCTTGTCGTACTGCAGGTACACGGTGCTCGTCGGCTGGTAGCCGATCGCGTCGATCTGCCGCTTCAGCGCGCCGAGTTCCGCAAACGGCGCGAGCAGCGCACCGGCATGGTAGGGCGCGGTGGCGACCACCACCTGCCGGTAGCCGGCCCAGCTCGGGCCGCCGTCGAGCCAGAACGCGCCGTCCTCGACGCGGATCCCGCGGATCGGCTCCGAGGTATGCACGACGTGGCCGCGGCGACCGAGCCAGCGCGTCGCCGGTACCGGGAACAGCTCCGACAGATCGACCCGCGGCAGCAACAGCTCGCTGGCGCCGGCACCGGCCGCCAGGCTGTCGCGCAGCACGTTGGCGAAGACCTGGGCCGAGGCTTTGGCGAGCGGCGTGTTCAGCGCCGCCTCGCACAGCGGCTGCCAGACCCGCTCGCGCATGCGCCGGGTCTGGCCGGCGTCGAGCAGCAGGTTGGCCACCGGCCGGTCGGGCGCGACCTGCCAGTCGAGCTTGCGCAGATGGCGGATCAGCCGGGGCGCGGCGCGGCGGTCGGCCCAGTCGAGACCGCGCGCGCGGGCGATGCCGAGCGCCAGGTGCAGCGGCGCCGGCAGCCGCGCGGCGCGCAGCAGGAAGCCGTCCGGGTAGGCGATCGTCAGCGGCAGGGCGGCCAGCGCCGCGGGCGACACGCCGACCTGGCGCATCAGCTGCAGCGTCTGCGTGTAGGCGCCGATCAGGATGTGCTGGCCGTTGTCGATCGGGGCGTCGGCGCGCGGCACGACGCGGGCCCGTCCGCCGAGCACGCGGCCGGCATCGAAGACCGTCACCCGCACCCGCTCCGAGCGGGCCAGCGTGACGGCGCAGGCCAGCCCCGCGTAGCCGCCGCCGATGACCGCGATCTCGGGCTTCAAGCGCGGATCCAGGTGGTGCCGGCGAGCCAGATCTTGCGCAGCGGCGTCAGCGAAGTGCGGCGGTCGAGCACCTGGAAACCGTCGGCGCGGATCTCGGCCAGCAGCGTGCGGTAGATCGCCGCCATCACCAGTCCCGGCCGCTGCGACTTGCGGTCGGCCGCCGGCAGCTGCGCGAAGGCCTTGTCGTAGAACGCTTCGGCGCGCTGGTACTGGAATTCCATCAGTTGCGCGAAGGCCGGCGTATGGCGCGCCTCGAACAAGTCCTGCGCCGGCACGCCGAACTGCTGCAACTCCTCCACCGGCAGGTAGATGCGGCCGCGGCGGGCGTCCTCGCCGACGTCGCGGATGATGTTGGTGAGCTGGAAGGCCATGCCCAGGTCGTGGGCGTACTTCAGCGTTTGGCGGTCGCTGTAGCCGAAGATGCCGGCTGACAGCAGGCCGACCACGCTGGCGACCCGGTAGCAATAGAGCTGAAGACCGCGAAAGTCGGCGTAGCGGGCCTGCTGCAGGTCCATCTCCATGCCGTCGATGATCTCCAGCAACTGCTCCGCCGGCAGGTCGTAGCCGCGCGCCACCTCGGCCAGCGCCTGGCTGACCGGGTGGGTCGGCCGGCCCTCGGTGATCGCGGCCACCTCGCTGCGCCACCAGTCGAGCTTGCTCTGGGCGATCGAGGGGTCGTGGCATTCGTCCACCACGTCGTCCACCTCGCGGCAGAACGCGTACAGCGCGGTGATCGCGCGGCGGCGCTCGGGCGGCAGAAAGAGGAAGCTGTAGTAGAAGCTGGAGCCGCTGGTGGCCGCCTTGTCCTGGCAGTACTGGTGTGGGTCCATGCGAGCGTCTAGCGGGTTGCGGCGCGCCAGGCCAGGCGAGCCCAGTCGGCCTTGCCGAGGCTCGGCCGGTGGCGGAACACATCGTAGCCGACCGCCTCGATCCGTTCCAGAATCCTGAGCCCGCCCTGCACGACGAGCCGCAGCTCCCAGCCGATGCGGCCGGGCAGGCGGCGCGCCAGCGGCGCGCCGGAGAGCATCATCGCGCGCGCCCGTCCGACCTCGAAGGCCATCAGCCGGCGCCAGTTCTCATCCACCCGCGCCTCTTCGATGTGGGCCTCGCCGACGCCGAAGTGCGCCATGCTGTCGGCCGGCAGGTAGATGCGGTCCTTCTGCCAGTCGATCGCCACGTCCTGCCAGAAGTTGATCAGCTGCAGCGCGCTGCAGATGGCGTCCGAGTCGCGCAGGTCCTGCGCCGTCTCGGCCCGGTACAGCCGCAGCAGCAGGCGGCCGACCGGGTTGGCCGAGCGGCGGCAGTAGTCGAGCAGTTCGTCGAAATCGCGGTAGCGGGTCTTGCCGACGTCCTGGCTGAAGGCGTCGAGCAGGTCGCGCAGCAACTGGATCGGCAGTTCCCAGCGGCGCACGTTGTCGGCCAGCCGGCCGAAGATCGGGCCGTCCGGCCGCTCACCGCGCTCGATCCGGTTCAGCTCCAGCCGGTAGTCGTTCAGCCGCGCCAGCCGGTGCAAGGCATCGGCATCACCCTCGTCGGCGATGTCGTCGGCCGAGCGCGCGAAGGCGTAGATGGCCTCCACCGGCTCGCGCAGGCGGGCCGGCAGGAGCACGGATGCGACCGGGAAGTTCTCGTAGTGATCGACGGGCATGGCGGGCGCCGCGCAGTATAGCGAATCGGCGCCGCAGTCCGGCTTCGTGCCGGCACGGGCAGCCTGGGCGCGGCTGCGGATGCGCGCCCGGCCGCCGCTATTCGAGCTCGACGGTCAGCGGATCGTTGTGCTTCAGGAAGCTGAGCGGCCGGTAGTCGTCCACCAGGCGGCCGAACACCGCTACCGGTCCTGCGGCGCGCGGTTCGTCGCCGCGGCTCTCCGGCGTCGCGCCGAAGAAGATGCAGAACGCCCGGCCGGGCGGCCAGTAGGCCAGCTCGCCGACCTCCACGTCGGCCCGCGAATCGGCCGGTATGTCGGTGGTGACGGTGGTGCCGAAGTAGATCTCCTTGCCCCACACCTGCGCATGGGCGTGCAGCGGCAGCGCATGCACGATCTGGCGCCCGATCTCGTTGTCGTCGATCTGGGCCCGCAGCGAGAAGTCCTTGTTGTGGATGCGGATGTTGTACATGAGCGGTTCCTCACGAAGGTGGGGGCCTGCGCCGGTGCCGGCAGGGCACCGGCGACGGTTCTTCATGATTCAATTTAGCCCGGATCTCCGCGTTCTTCCGGGCGCCGCGGGCGCAAGCCCCGCTCAGTCGTCGATGCCCCAGTCCTTCAGCACGGCCGCGGCGTCGCGCGCGTTGTCGCGGAACGGGGGCGCGCCGATCGCCGCGGGCGTGCGCGAGAAGCGGGGCGCCGGCGCCGGCTGCAGCAGGCCGTCGTGCTCGACGAAGGTGCCGCGCGCGCGGTTGTGGGCGTGCTCGGGCGCCTCGTCGAGGTCAAGCACCGGGGTCACGCAGGCGTCGCTGCCGTCGAACAGGCGGCACCATTCGTCGCGCGGCCGAGCCGCGAAGGCCGCCGCCAGCCGCGCCTTCAGCGCCGGCCAGCGGGCCTCGTCCCACTGCTCGTCGAAGTCGCGGTCGTCGATGCCGCAGATCTCCAGCATCTGCCTGTAGAACTGCGGTTCGATCGGCCCGACCGCCAGCCACTTGCCGTCGGCGCAGGCGTAGGTGTCGTAGAAGTGCGCGCCGCCGTCGAGCAGGTTGGCCTGGCGCTCGTTGCGCCACTGGCCCATCGCCTTCAGCGAATAGCTCATCGCCATCAGCAGCGCGCTGCCGTCGGTCATCGCGGCGTCGACCACCTGGCCCCGCCCGGACTGCCGCGCCTCGATCAGCGCCGCCAGCACGCCGACCGCCAGCAGCATCGCGCCGCCGCCGAAATCGGCCACCAGGTTGAGCGGCGGCACGGGGCCCGAATCCTTGCGGCCGATGGCGTGCAGCGCGCCGGACAGGGCCAGGTAGTTGATGTCGTGGCCGGCGCTCTGCGCCAGCGGGCCGTGCTGGCCCCAGCCGGTCATGCGGCCGAAGACCAGCTTCGCGTTGCGTTCGAGACAAGTCTCCGGGCCGAGACCCAGGCGCTCCATCACGCCCGGCCGGAAGCCCTCGATCAGGACGTCGGCGCGCTCGACCAGCCGCAGCGCGATGTCGACATCGCCCGCCTGCTTGAGATCGAGCGCCAGCGCGCGGCGGCCGCGGTTGAGGATGTTCTTGGCGGGATCGAACAGGGCCGAGGCGGCGCCCTGGCCCTGGCGGTCGATGCGCACCACCTCGGCGCCCATGTCGGCCAGCAGCATGCAGCAGAAAGGCGCCGGCCCGATGCCGGCAAACTCGATCACCCGTGTTCCGTGCAGCGGGCCCATGCGCGCCCTCCGGTGCGGGCCCGCCGTGCGGCGGGCCGGGGTAGTGCGATCAGGCCGCCAGCGCGCGCCCGATCACCAGCCGCTGGATGTCGCTGGCGCCCTCGTAGATCTGGCACACGCGCACGTCGCGGTAGATGCGTTCGACCGGGAAATCGGTCACGTAGCCGTAGCCGCCGTGAATTTGGATTGCGTCGGAGCAGATCTTCTCGGCCGCTTCGGAGGCGAACAGCTTGGCCATCGAAGCCTCCTTCAGGCAGGGCTGGCCGGCATCCTTCAGGCTCGCGGCATGCCACACCAGCTGGCGCGCGGCCTCGAGCTGGGTGGCCATGTCGGCGAGGCGGAAATTCACCGCCTGGTGTTCGAAGATCGGCTTGCCGAACGTCTCCCGCTCGTGGGCGTAGGCCACC
>JBNLET010000165.1:0-12474 GCA_050305135.1 Rhodocyclaceae bacterium
GACCTTGGCGATCACCGCGGTGACGGTGCCGCTGGCCGAGGAGGGCACGTCCATCGTGGCCTTGTCGGACTCCAGCGTGCAGATCGCATCCTCTTCCTTGATCGTGTCGCCGACCTTGACGAAGAAGTCGATGATCGGCACGTCGGAGAAGTCGCCGATGTCGGGCACCGTCACCTCGACCTCGCTGCCGCCGGCAGCCGGCGCCTGCGCGGCGGGTGCTTCGGACGGTGCCGCGGCGGGTGCCGATGCGGCTGCGGCCGCGCCGCTCTCGACCTTGATCAGCACGCTGCCCTCGGACACCGTGTCGCCCAGCGCGACCAGCACTTCCTTGACCACGCCTGCAGCCGAGGAGGGCACGTCCATCGTGGCCTTGTCGGACTCCAGCGTGCAGATCGCGTCCTCTTCCTGGATCGTGTCGCCGACCTTGACGAACAGCTCGATGACCGGCACGTCGGAGAAATCGCCGATGTCCGGGACTTTCACTTCAAGCAGTTGACTCATTGTTCTGTCTCCTCGGCGCTCAGACGGACATCGGGTTCGGCTTGGACGCGTCCAGGCCGTACTTGACCAGGGCTGCGGCGACCTTGTCGCGCTCGATCGTGCCGTCGTCGGCCAGCGCCTTCAGCGCAGCCAGCGTGACCCAGTGGCGGTCCACCTCGAAGAAGTGGCGCAGCTTCTCGCGCGTGTCCGAGCGGCCGAAGCCGTCGGTGCCGAGCGTCACGTAGCTGCGCTTGACGAACGGGCGGATCTGCTCGGCGAACAGCTTGACGTAGTCGGTGGCGGCCACGGCCGGGCCGTCGAAGCCGGCGAGCTTCTGCTCGACGTGGCTCGTCAATGGCGCCTCGAGCGGGTGCAGCAGGTTGTGGCGCGCGGCATTCTGGCCGTCGCGGGCCAGCTCGTTGAAGCTCGGGCAGCCCCAGATGTCGGCCTCGACGCCCCAGTCGCTCTTCAGCAACTCGGCCGCCGCGATGACCTCGCGGAAGATCGTGCCGGAGCCCATCAGCTGGACCCGCGGCGCGGAACCCTCGCCACCCTTCCTGAACAGGTACATGCCCTTGATGATGTCGGCTTCGGCACCGGCCGGCATCTCGGGATGTTCGTAGTTCTCGTTCATCACCGTGATGTAGTAGTAGACGTCCTCCTGCTCGGCGAACATCCGGCGCATGCCGTCCTGCACGACCACTGCCACCTCGTACTGGAAGGTCGGGTCGTAGCTGATGCAGTTCGGGATCGTGTTGGCGAGGATCTGGCTGTGGCCGTCCTCGTGCTGCAGGCCTTCGCCGTTCAGCGTCGTGCGGCCGGCGGTGCCGCCGATCAGGAAGCCGCGGGTGCGCTGGTCGGCCGCCGCCCAGCACAGGTCCATGGTGCGCTGGATGCCGAACATCGAGTAGCAGATGTAGAACGGAACCATCGGCACGCCGTGGACGCTGTAGGCGGTGCCGGCTGCGATCCAGTCGGCCATCGAGCCGGCCTCGTTGATGCCTTCCTGCAACACCTGGCCGGTCATCGATTCCTTGTAGAACATCAGCTGGTCGTGATCTTCCGGCACGTACTTCTGGCCTTCCTGGTTCCAGATGCCGTACTGGCGGAACATGCCTTCCATGCCGAAGGTGCGGGATTCGTCGGGAACGATCGGGACGATGTTCCTTCCGATCTGCTTGTCCTTCAGCAGGGTATTCATGATGCGGACCATGGCCATCGTGGTGGACAGCTCACGGCCCTCGCCGGAGGCCTTCAGCAGCGCGGTGAAGATCTCCAGCGACGGCACCGGCAGCGCTTCGGCCTTGGTACGACGGCTGGGCAGGAAGCCGCCGAGCGCCATGCGGCGCTCGCGCATGTACTTGTACTCGGGCGAATCTTCGTCGAACTTCAAGTAGGGCAGATCGGCCACCTTGTCGTCGGGCACCGGTAGCCCGAAGCGATCGCGGAAGCGCTTGATGGCGTCCACGTCCAGCTTCTTGGTGTTGTGGGCGATGTTCATTGCCTCGCCGGACTGGCCCAGGCCGAAACCCTTGATCGTCTTGGCCAGGATCAGCGTCGGCTGGCCCTTGTGGTTTACCGCGGCCTGGTAGGCGGCGAAAATCTTGAACAGGTCGTGACCGCCGCGGTTCAACTGCCAGATCTCGTCGTCGGTCCAGTCGGCGACCAGCGCCTTCAGTTCGGGCGTGTTGAAGAAGTACTCGCGTACGTAGGCGCCGTCCTTGGACTTGAAGGTTTGATACTCGCCGTCGATGCACTCCATCATCCGCTTCTTCAGGATGCCCTTGGTATCGCGCGCGAACAGCGCATCCCAGTGGGTGCCCCAGACCACCTTGATGACGTTCCAGCCGGCGCCGCGGAATTCGGCTTCCAGTTCCTGGATGATCTTGCCGTTGCCGCGCACCGGGCCGTCCAGGCGCTGCAGGTTGCAGTTGATGACGAAGATCAGGTTGTCGAGCCTTTCGCGCGCGGCCATCCCGATTGCGCCGAGCGACTCGACCTCGTCGGTCTCGCCGTCGCCGAGGAAGGCCCACACCTTGCGTTGCTCGGCCTTTTGCGCGTCGATCAGGCCGCGGCTGGCGAGGTATTTCATGAAGCGGGCGGAGTAGATCGCGCACAGCGGGCCGAGGCCCATCGAAACGGTCGGGAATTGCCAGAAGTCCGGCATCAGCCACGGGTGCGGATAGGACGAGATGCCCGTGCCGCCGACTTCCTGGCGATAGCCGTCGAGTTGCTCCTCGTTCAGGCGGCCGAGCATGTAGGCGCGGGCATACACGCCCGGCACCGAATGGCCCTGGAAGTAGATCAGATCGCCGCCGGACTCATCGCCGGCCGCCTTCCAGAAGTGCGAAAAACCGACGTCGTAGAGCGCCGCGGACGACGCGAAGGAGGCGATGTGGCCGCCGACGTTGGTGTGCTTGTTGGCCCGCACGACCATCGCCATGGCGTTCCAGCGGATGTAGGTATGGAGCTTGATCTCCATGTCCGGATCGCCCGGGTACTTGGGCTGCTGCGACACCGGGATGGTGTTGATGTACTGGGTGGTGGCCGAGTACGGGATGTCGATGCCTTCCTCGCGGCCTTCCTCGATCAGCTTCTCGATCAGGAAATGGGCCCGCTCGGCACCCTCGCTGGCGATCACGCCTTCCAGCGCCTCGAGCCACTCACGGGTTTCCTGAGCGTCGGTATCGGGCGTCGTATGGACGTTCTGACTACTCATTTTCTCTCTCCTTTGGCTGGTTCCGGTGCTGCACGTTTCGGCACGGTCCGCATTTCTTGCCCGCGGCATGGCCGAAACATGTGTGAACAATAAGCGATGGAAGTTTATTTTGCAATACAAAAATGAATTTCATAATACGAAATAAACGCGACGAAGCTCTTGGCGGGCCGCCATCGCGCCTGGCCGGCCGGCGCATCGTTCGATTGGTCGCTCTGCTGGCGTGACGCCGCGTCCGGCCGCAAGGCTGCGGCGGGCGGTAGCGGTGCTCTGGCGGCGCCTGCGATTGAAAAAGACGGCCGGGGGCGAGGGAGGGAGGGAGAGTTACCCCCGGCCGTACTGAGAAAGGGAAGCGAGGTCGGATCTCACCGACGGGCGGCGCTTTGGCGATCCTCCTCGTAGGCGAAGACGACCCGGCCCTGCCTGACGCGACCGACGAAGGGGATCCCGTTGCCCTTGATGGCCTCGTGGTCGGAATGCGTGAACGGCAGGTAGTAGTCCGTCACGACGCCTTCGACCTTGCCGTGGAGGTTCTCGAGCGCCTCGCGGATCGCGTGGCCCTCGGTATTGCCGGCCTGGCGGATCGCAGCGGCCAGCAGAAGGAGCGAATCATACCCTTGTGCCGCAGCCGGCGGCACCGGAATGCGCTCGGTGCCGGTGACCTCGCGGTAGCGCTGCAGAAAGCTGCGGACACGATCGGACACCGGCTCGGCGATGAACGTCTGCGGCATGCGCGCGCCCTCCGCATTGGGCCCGGCGTTGTCGATGAAATTGGACATCGACAGCGTCCAGCTGCCGACCATCCGCACCTCCCAGTCGAGCGCCACGCGGCCGTTGGCGATATGCGCCAGTTCCGGCCCGATGCCGTAGGTCAGTAGCACCTCGGCGCCGGCCGCGCGCGCCCGCCGCAACTGCGGCGTCATGTCCACGTCGCCGACGTTGAAGCGTTCCACCAGCACCGGCTTCAGGTCGCGCCGGGCCAGCGCCTGCAGCAGGTCGTCGCGGCCCAACTGGCCGTAGTTGGTGGTGTCGTGGAAGATCGCGACGCGCTTGAAGCCGCTGCGGTCCACCGCCTCCTGCACGATCATCTCGGCCTGCAAGGTATCGTTGGCCGAGACGCGGAAGACGTAGTTGTCCGGGTATTGCGGCGGCGTGAATTGCTTGGTGACCAGCGAGCCGGTGGCGACCGAGGTGATGATCGGGATCCTGGCCTGCTGGTAGAAGCGCTGACTGGCCAGTGCGACGCCGGTATTGACGATGCCGACCGCGGCCACCACGCGATCGCTGCGGATCAGTTCCTGCGCGATCTGGGCGCCCAGCTCGTTGCGCGCCTCGTCGTCGCGCTCGACCAGTTCGATCGGCTTGCCGAGCACGCCGCCGGCGGCATTGATGTCGCTGGCGGCGATGCGGATACCGTTCAGCATCGCCACGCCCATTGGGCTCGATCCGCCGGTGAACGGGCCGGAGACGCCGATCCGGATCGGTTCGTCGGCTGGTGCCAGCGCGCAATACAGCGCCAGCAGCAGGGCCAGGGCGTGCTTCAAGAGATGTCCCTCCGGATTTGTCGGGCCGCTTTTTGCCGTAACCCTAAAGCGCGCCACCGCTCGCTTGTATCGGGTGAAACCCGCATCGACGCCGTGCCGACGGCATGAGCCGCCTGCTTCGTTAGGGAAAGACCCGATGTCGGCCCCGCCCGCAGAGGTCAAGAATGAAGTGTCGCCTTCCCCCGTCAGGACCTCCACGCGATGAGCGAGCGCAGCGCCGCGGGCCGGCGCAACGGCTTCGGCTGGCACTGGACCCTTCCATATCTGGCCGTCGCGCTGTTCGCGGTCAGCATGCTGGTGCTCGTCTGGTTCCTTCAGGTGCGCGAGGGCGAGGTGGCGCGCAATGCGCTGGCGCGCGACGTGCAGTGGGCCGAGCAGACGATGCGGCTGCACATGGCGGGCACCGAGGAGTACCTGGTCAAGCTGGCGCGCGAACTGGCGGCCGGCACGCTGGACGCAGACGGCTTCCAGGTCGGCGCCACGCAGCACATCGCCAACAATCCGGAACTGGTGAACGTGGTGTGGGTCGGCGCCGACGAGCTGGTGCGTTGGACCGCGCCCTTCGACACCACCGACTGGCTGGTCGGCGATCCGCTCAGCTCGCAGCAGGCCACCGCCTTCTACCGCGCCCGCGAACTGGGCCGGCCGGTCTATGGCGCGGCCTGGATGCGCGGCGACGACGCGATGCTGGAACTGCACGTGCCGTCTTTTCGCGGCGGCACCTACCTGGGCGCGATGATCGGCGTCTATTCGATCCAGCGCATGGCCCGCCACCTGATTCCGAGCTGGTTCGGCGAGAAGTACCGCATCAGCTTCGTTGCCGCGGACGGTACCGAACTGGCCAGCAACTCCGGCGGCAAGCCGGTGGACGAGGCGCTGAGCTATTCGGTCAGGCTGGAGCCGCCGGACAACGGCCTGGTGATGCGGGTCACCGCCTTCAAGGGGCCGGGCGAGCTGCCGCGGGCGCTGCCGGCGATCCTGATCATCAGCCTGTCGCTGATGGTGCTGCTGAGCCTGTGGTCGCTGCGGGCCCACATCCAGCGCCGGGTGCGGGTCGAGAAGGAGCGCGACCGGCTGTTCAACCTGTCGCTCGACATGCTCTGCATCATGGGTTCGGACGGCGTCTTCCGGCGCTGTAACCCGGCCTTCGAGCAGGTGCTCGGCTACGCGCCGGAGCAGATGCCGGAGCGCGCGCTGCTGGACTTCGTACACAGCGGCGACATCGTCGCCACGGTCGAGCAATTGAGACGGCTTTCGGCCGGCGAGCCGGTGGTCTTCGAATGCCGCTGCCGCTGCGCCGACGGTCACTACAAGTGGCTGATGTGGAGCGTCAATCCGGTGCGCGAGGAGCGCCTGCTGTACGCGGTCGCGCACGACATCACCGGGCGCAAGTCGGCCGAGGACGCGCTGCTGGCCGAATACGCGTTCCGCAAGTCGATGGAGGAGTCGCTGGTCACCGGCATGCGCGCGATCGACATGTCGGGCCGCATCATCTACGTCAATCCGGCCTTCTGCCGCATGGTGGGGTGGAGCGCCGACGAGCTGGTCGGGCAGGTGCCGCCGTTCCCGTACTGGCCGGCCGAGGCGATGGACACCTGGATGCGCAACCTTGAGCTGACGCTGTCGGGCCGCGCGCCGACCACCGGCTTCGAGCTGCGCATCCAGCGCAAGAACGGCGAGCGCATCGACGTGCGCGTCTACATCTCGCCGCTGGTCGATAGCCAGGGCGTGCAGACCGGCTGGATGGCCTCGGTGAACGACATCACCGAACCGAAGCGCATCCGCGCCGCGCTGGAGGCCGCCCAGGAACGCTTCGAGGCGGTGCTCGACGGCCTCAGCGCGGCGGTCTTCGTGGCCGACGCGGCCAGCGACGAGGTGCTCTACGCCAACCACGCCTTCAAGGCCTTGCACGGCTTCGACGCGGTCGGCCGCCACGTGCAGGCCGGCGCGGTGGTGCAGCCGGAGCGCGGCGACTACCTGATCGATCCGCGCAAGCTGGCGGTGGCCGACGTGCCGTGCGAACTGTTCGACGGCGAGCTGCGCCACCCGCTGTCGGGGCGCTGGTACCACGTGCGCGAGCGGGCCACGCGCTGGGTGGACGGGCGCGTGGTGCGGATGGCGATCGCCACCGACATCACCGACCGCAAGCGGGTCGAAGAGGCCGAGCGGCAGCAGAAGGAGCGGCTGCACCGCACCGCGCGCCTGATCACGATGGGCGAGATGGCCTCGACGCTGGCGCACGAGCTGAACCAGCCGCTGGGCGCGATCTCGAACTACGCCAACGGCTGCGTCAAGCGGCTGCAATCGGGCGACTACCGCGGCGAGGATCTGCTCACCGCGATGCAGAAGGCCAGCTTCCAGGCCGAGCGGGCCGGCAAGATCATCCGCCGCATCCGCGAGTTCGTGCGCAAGAGCGAACCGCGCCGGGCGGCCGTCTCGCTCGAGGACGTGATCGAGGACGCCATCAGCTTCGCCGAGATCGACGCGCGCCGGGCCGACGTCCGGGTGGTGGCCGAGATCGAGCCGGGGCTGGCGCGGGTGTCGGCCGACCGCATCATGATCGAGCAGGTGGTGCTGAACCTGGTGCGCAACGGCATCGACGCGATGAGCGAGATCGACGCCCGCGGCCAGGAGCTGGTGGTGCGGGCGCGGACCCTCAACGAGCGCGCCGCCGAGGTGGCGGTGATCGACCGCGGTGCCGGCATCATGGCCTCGGAGCGGGCGCGGCTGTTCACGCCGTTCTTCACCACCAAGCCGGACGGCATGGGGATGGGGCTCAACATCTGCCGCTCGATCATCGAGTTCCACGAGGGGCGGCTGTGGGAGGAGCCGAACCCGGAAGGGGGTACCATCTTCCGTTTCACGCTTCCGTTGGAGAGCCAAGGTGAGCCTGTCGCCCAGCGTGCCTGACCAGATCGTCTACATCGTCGACGACGACGAAGCCCTGCGCGACTCGCTCGCCTGGCTGCTCGATTCGGCCGGCTACGCGACCGAGAGCTTCGATTCGGCCGAGGCCTTCCTGGCCTCCTATTCGGAGTCGATGGCCGGCTGCCTGCTGCTCGACGTGCGCATGCCCGGCATGAGCGGCCTCGAGCTGTACGAACGCCTGCGCGAGATGCACGCCACGCTGCCGGTGGTCTTCATCACCGGCCACGGCGACGTGCCGATGGCGGTGGCGGCGCTCAAGCGCGGTGCCGCCGATTTCATCGAGAAGCCGTTCAGCGACGAGGCGATGCTGAGGCTGGTCGAGCAGTGCCTCGCCAACGAGCGCGAGCACCGCAGCCGGCGCCGGCAGGATGCCGAGGTGGCGCGCCGGCTCGACCAGCTCACGCAGCGCGAGCGCGAGGTGCTGGAGCTGATCATCGCCGGCAAGCTGAACAAGCAGATCGCCGACGCGCTCGGCATCAGCATCAAGACCGTCGAGGTGCACCGCGCGCGCGTGATGGAGAAGATGAAAGCCTCCTCGCTGGCCGAACTGGTGCAGAACGTGATGGCCTGCGACTCGGCCGGCGTCGCGCGGCGCTGACCGACGGCCCTCACCGGCGCCACGCGCTGGTATAAAATCGCGGGCTTTGCACGCTGAGGCCAGTCCGATGACGGCTCGAATTCTCGATGGCAATGCCCTCTCCGCCAAGATTCGCGGCGAACTGGCCGAGCAGGCCGCAGCGCTGGCGGCGCGCGGCGTCACGCCCTGCCTGGCAGTGATCCTGGTGGGCGAAGACCCCGCCTCGGCGGTGTACGTGCGCAACAAGGTGGCGGCCTGCGAGAAGGCCGGCATCCGCTCCTTGCGCTTCGACTACCCGCAGGACGCCGATCCGGCCGAGGTGCTGGCCCGCATCGCGGCGCTCAACGCCGACGCCGGCGTGCACGGCATCCTGGTGCAACTGCCGCTGCCGCCGCAGTTCGACGCGAAGGCGGTGCTTGAGGCGATCGCGGTCGGCAAGGACGTGGACGGCTTCCACGCCGAGAACGTCGGCCGCCTGTCGCAGGGCCAGCCGGCCTTCTTCCCGTGCACGCCGCACGGCGTGATGAAGATCCTCGAGTACGGTGATATTCCCGTCACCGGCGCCGATGCGGTCGTGATCGGCCGCTCCAACATCGTCGGCAAGCCGATGGCGATGCTGCTGACGCAGGCCGGCGCCACCGTCACGGTGTGCCATTCGAGGACCCGCGAGCTGGCCGCCCACACGCGCCGTGCCGACATCCTGGTGGTGGCGATCGGGCGTGCGCTGATGGTCGGCGGCGACATGATCAAGCCCGGCGCGACAGTCATCGACGTCGGCATGAACCGTTTCCCGGTCGGCCACCCGAACGAGGGCAAGCTGTGCGGCGACGTGGATTTCGATGCGGCCAAGGACGTGGCCGGCGCGATCACGCCGGTGCCGGGCGGGGTCGGGCCGATGACGATCACGATGCTGCTCGCCAACACGATCGATTCGGCCCATCGCGCGGCCGGCGAAGGAGGGCGCTGAGATGAGCCGCAAACCCCTCGTCGGCGTGATCATGGGTTCGAACTCGGACTGGCCGACGATGCAGGCGGCAGCGAAGATTCTCGAGGACTTCGACGTCCCGTTCGAAGCCCGCGTGGTCTCCGCCCACCGCACGCCGGACCTGATGTTCGAGTATGCCGAAACGGCGCGCGACAGAGGCCTGAAGGCCATCATCGCCGGTGCCGGCGGCGCCGCCCACCTGCCCGGCATGGTGGCCGCCAAGACCACGCTGCCGGTGCTCGGCGTGCCGGTGCAGTCGCGCGCGCTGTCGGGCAAGGATTCGCTGCTGTCGATCGTGCAGATGCCGAAGGGCGTGCCGGTGGCGACCTTCGCGATCGGCGAGGCAGGCGCCGCCAACGCGGCGCTGTTCGCGGTCTCGCTGCTGGCGCTCGAGGATGCCGCGCTGGCGGTCAGGCTGGACGAGTTCCGCGTCCGCCAGAGCGAGGCGGTGCTGAACATGCGGCTGGACTGAGCGGGCCGATGATCCTGCCTCCAGCGATCCTCGGCATGCTCGGCGGCGGCCAGCTCGGCCGCTTCTTCGTCGCCGCGGCCCACGAGATGGGCTACACGGTGTGGGTGCTCGACCCGGATCCGAACAGCCCGGCCGGGCGCCTCGCCGACGAACACCTGGTGGCGCCCTACGACGACTACACCGCGCTCGACCGCATGGCGGCCGAATGCGCGGCGGTCAGCACCGAGTTCGAGAACGTGCCGGCCGAAACGCTCGAATACCTCGCCAAGTTCGTGCCCGTCAGGCCCTCGGCGCAGGCCGTCGCGGTGTGCCAGAACCGCATCGCCGAGAAGACCTTCCTGCGCGACCACGGCATCCCGCACGGGCCGTTCGCGGTGATCCGCGCCGACGAGGACATCGCCGCGGCCGACGGAGCACTGTTCCCGGCGGTGCTCAAGGTGGCCCGCTTCGGCTACGACGGCAAGGGCCAGGCGCGCGTCGCGAACCGCGACGAAGCCTTGCACGCGTTCCACCAGATGGGCGCCGAGCCCTGCGTGCTGGAGAAGATGCTGGCGCTCGACTGCGAGATCTCGGTGGTGCTGGCGCGCGATGCCGAAGGGCGCGTGCGTGCCTTCGATGCCGGCGAGAACAGTCACCGGCACGGCATTCTCGATGTCACCGTGGTGCCTGCCCGCGTCGCGCCGGAACTGGCCGCCACCGCCCGCCAGGCGGCCGAGCGCATTGCACGCGAACTCGGCTACGTCGGCACGCTGGGCGTCGAATTCTTCGTCAGCGGCGGTGCGCTGTTCGTCAACGAGATGGCGCCGCGGCCGCACAACAGCGGCCACCACACGATCGACGCCTGCCTGACCAGCCAGTACGAGCAGCAGGTCAGGGTGCTGACCGGCCTGCCGCTGGGCGAGCCGCGCATGCACAGCGCCGCGGTGATGGTGAACCTGCTCGGCGAGCTGTGGTTCGAGGGCGGCGACCACCACCAGCCGCAGCGCGAGCCGGACTGGTCGGTCATCCACCGCGAGGCCGGCAGCCGGCTGCACCTGTACGGCAAGCACCACGCCCGCCAGGGCCGCAAGATGGGCCATTTCACGGTGATCGGCGAGGATGTCGAGGCGGTGCTCGGGATCGCGCTGCGCGCCCGCGCCGCGGTCGGCATTCGCGATGACGATTACTGAGCCGAGCAGCGCGGCGATCGGCCGCGCGGCCGAGCTGCTGCGCGCCGGCAAGCTGGTGGCGCTGCCGACCGAGACCGTCTACGGCCTCGGCGCCGATGCCGCCAACGAGGCCGCGGTGGCCGAGATCTTCCGCGCCAAGGGGCGGCCGGCCGACCACCCGCTGATCGTCCACCTGGCCGACGCCGAGCAGCTCGTGCACTGGGCCGCCCGCGTGCCGAAGGAGGCCATCGCGCTGGCACGCGCCTTCTGGCCCGGGCCGCTGACGCTGATCCTGCCGAAGGCCGACGATGTGCCGTCGCTGGTCACCGGCGGCCAGCCCACGGTCGGCCTGCGGGTGCCCAGCCATCCGGTCGCGCTGGCGCTGCTGAAAGCGTTCGGCGGCGGCATCGCCGCACCCTCGGCCAACCGCTTCGGCCGCATCAGCCCGACCACCGCGGCCCACGTCGAGGCCGAACTCGGCGCCGCGGTGGCGATGGTGCTCGACGGCGGCGACTGCCAGGTCGGCATCGAATCGACGATCCTCGACCTCAGCGGCGCGACGCCGGTGATCCTGCGCCCCGGTGCGATCGGCGCCGACGCCATCGCCCGCGTCATCGGCCGCCGCCCGCTGAACCGCGACGAACTGGCCGCCGGCGCCGACACGCCGCGCGTCTCCGGCGCGCTGCCGGCCCACTACGCGCCGAGCACCGCGATGCGCCTGCTCGACCACGCCGCGCTGCTGCGCGAGGCGGCTGCGCGCGCCGGCCGCCGCGTCGCGGTGCTGTCGCGCGAGCCGATGACCGAGGGCTTCGACGGCATCTGGAAGCGCGCACCGCACAGCGCCGAGGCCTACGCCAGGGCGCTGTACGCCGACCTGCGCGCGCTCGACGCCGCCGGCTGCGACCTGATCCTGGTCGAATCCCCGCCGCCCGACGAGGCCTGGCGCGCGATCCACGACCGCCTGACCCGCGCCGCCGGCGAGACCGACGCCACCTGATTGCGCGCAGGGCTTTCCTCGCCGCGAAGCGGACGCTATAATTCGCGCCCTTGGGGCCGATAGCTCAGCTGGGAGAGCGCTGCGTTCGCAATGCAGAGGTCGGGAGTTCGATCCTCCTTCGGTCCACCAGTCACTCGTCTCGCGACGTCCAGGAAAGGCCAGAATCCGCTGAGTTTAAAGGGATTCTGGCCTTTTTGGCGTCTGCGAGCGGCTAGCGAGATTGCTGGCCAGCCAGTGGTTTTTGGGGGTAACTTTGGGGGTAACTTCCATCCCCTGTTGAGTGCTACCCCCAATGGCACTCAGCGACACAGCGATCCGCGCACTGAAGTCCGTCGAGCGAAACCTGAAAGTTGCCGACGGGCAGGGACTTTTTCTGCTTGTTACGCCTTCCGGAGGGCGCTGGTGGCGCCTCAAGTACCGCTTCGACGGCAAGGTGAGCTTGTCCCCGAAAAACGGACGCCATGAATTGGCCTCAAAGCCAACATGGAGGACGTGATGATGAGGAACAGGATCTCAAAACGAGCCTATACGGTGCAGTATCGCGAAGAAGCGGTGCGGCAAGTGGTCGAAGTCGGTCGGACGGCAGCGGACGTGGCGCGCAGTCTGGACATGTCGGAGAAGACCTTG
>JBNLET010000166.1:0-8174 GCA_050305135.1 Rhodocyclaceae bacterium
TGCGCGTTCCGCGAGCTCTACGTGCACACTGTGGATGCCGCCACGCCGGTGGTGGCGGCCAGCGGCTGCCTGTTCGAGCGGCTGTTCGCGCCGCGCAGCCTCGGCCTGCTCGACTACGCGACGATCCTCGAGCGGCTGGTCTGCGAACGACTGCAGATGAGCGATTCGATCCTGCTGCCGATGCCCGAGAAGGACTTGATCGACGCCGACGTGCCGGCCGGTGGCTGCATCCGCTTCTCGCACCTGCCCTACATCCCGCAGCCGCCGGATGCACTCGATCCGGCCGCGCCGAACGATCCTCTGTGGATCAGCCAGGGGCGGCGCTCGATGCTGCGGGTCTTCGACGCCAGTTGCACGACCACGGCGCCGATTTTCTGGCACACCGACTTCGGCCAGCCCGGCTGCGCGGTGCTGCATCCGGACAGCGCCGACGCGTTGCGCTTCGGCGCCGAGGACGGCGGCGAGATGGGCGCCTGCCACACCTTCGCCCACACGCTGCGCGAACGCGCGGTGATCGAGAAACTCCGCGATTTCCTGCCGGTGGGCATCGAGGCCGTGCTGGCGGCCGACGCCAGCCTGCTCTGCCCACCGCCCGAGGAGCAGCCATGAAGACCCAGATCTCACGCGACACCCACCAGCCGTCCCGCCACTACTCCAGCGTTCGTCTGCAGCAGGGGCGGATGATCGTCGATGCGGACTGGAACGAGGCCGCCGACATCGGCCGCGAGCGGCTCGACCAGGCGCTGGCCGACGCGGTCGATTCCGGCGCGCCGCGCGCCGGCGGCCTGCGCCTGTTCCTGGCCGGCAGCGCGCTGCGCCTGTCGCCCGGCCGGCTGTACGCGGAAGGCGTGCCGGCGACGCTGGAGGGCCCGGCCGGCGGCGTCGCACTGGGCGCCCAGCCCGACTATCCGAACGCCCCGCCGCTGCCGGCCGGCGATCTGCGCTTCTACGCCGACGTCTGGCAGCGCTCGGTCGGTGCGCTGGAGGACCCGGCCCTGATGGACCCCGGCCTGCACGGCGCCGACACCGCCAGCCGCGGGCGCACGATGCTGCAGGTGAAGTGGGGCGAGCCGGGCTTCGACCCGCTCGATGCGGCCGTCAATCCGCCGCTCGGCACGGCACGGCTGAGCCTTTCGCTGCGCACGCTGGCCACCAGCGACGACCCTTGCGACCCCTGCGCGGCCCAGGTGTCGGTCGACGATCGGGTCGGCAACTACCTGTTCCGGGTCGAGGTGCACGCGCTCGCGCAGAGCGGCACCGACACGCTGCTGACGCTGAAGTGGTCGCGCGACAACGGCGCCGAGGCCTACGCGGTCGGCGCGACGCCGGCCGGCTTCGGCCAGGGCAACTGGATCTGGGAATATTTCGACGCCGCCAGCGAGATGCAGCTCGGCCTGCACCCGAGCGCCGGCTTCCAGCCGCGGCGCGGCATCCTGTCCGAGAGCTTCACGCTGCCGGCCGATGCCTCGCAGCCGCGGGATTTCGTGCGCCAGTGGAACGGCTACGCGACGATCAACCTCTCGACCGCCACGCTGCAGGCCGGCGTCGACCGCGGCGTGGCGCTGTCGAACGGGCTCGCCGACGGCGCCCACGGCCGCATCGACCTGGCCGCCGGCAGCTTCACCGCGCAGCTCGAGCTGATGGTGCTGACGCTCGATTTCGCCGGCCGCACGCTGCTGCCGGGCGACTACTGGCTGGCCGCGGTACGCGAGGCGGTGATGGCGAGCGGCGATCAACTGCTGGCCGACGCGCTGCCGGACGGCGTGCGGCACCACTACGTGGAGCTGGGGCAGCGCATCGGCGGCGCCCTGGTGCCGCCGCCCGGCCTCACGGACGATGCCTTTTCGCGCCGCATGCACTTCCCGCCGCTGACCGATCTCACCGCGGCCGACGTCGGCTTCAGCGAGCCGCCCGGCTGCGCCGGGCTGTATGCCGGCGCGCCGAACGTGCAGGAGGCGCTGGCGCGGATCTGCCAGATCGGCGCCGAGGACATCGGCGTCACGCTGCCGGAGCCGCTGCCGCCGAACACCGTCGCCAGCCTGCTGGCGGCCCAGCTCGGCGCCGGCTGGCCCGACCTGGACGGCCAGCCGCGCACCCCCTCGGTACAGGACATGCTGCAGGCCCTGCTGCTGCAGGCCAACGGCGCGGCGCTGCCCTACACGGTGCCGGGCTGCGGCGACGCCACCACGCCGAGCGTGCGCAGCCTGCTCGGCCTTGCCGCCGGCCCCGGCCAGGTGGGCAGCACGCTGGACGCGCTGCTGTGCAACCTGACCGGCCAGCAGTTGCCGCTCGATCCGGCCGCCCTGAGCTGCCCGGAACTGATCGATTCCGGTGAAACCACCGTGCAGGGCGGACTGGACTTCCTGTGCCGCACCCGCCTGTCGAGCTGTGCGGCGGCGGTGCCGGTGGGGTCGCTGCAGACGCTGCTGCAGGATTTCGCCAACGGCAGCCAGCAGGACTTGTGGCTGTGCCTGATGCCGGGAGAGCACACGGTGGCCGGCGCGATCACCGTGGCCGGCAAGCGCAGCCTGCGCATCAGCGCCGCAGCCGCCAGCGCCAGCACGCTGCGGCTTACCGGCGGCCTCGTGTCGTTGGAGGCGCAGGAAGTGGGGCTGGAGGGGGTGAACGTGTCCTGCACGTCGTCGTCCCGCCTGCTGCTGCGCGGCAACCGCATCGTCGCCAGCCGCTGCCTGTTCACGCGCAGCAGCAGCAGTGGAAACCTGCCGCCGCTGGTGCGCCTCGAGGCGCTCGAGAACGGTGCCGACCTGTTGTGGCGCGACAACGTCATGAGCGACACCTGGCGCCAGTTGGCGGACGGCGGCGGGGTATTCGATCCCGGCCTGCTCGGCAACGCCGGTGTGCTCGCGGCGATCGACAACATTCGCGCCACGCCGGACCTGTACGAGGATCCGACCGTGTATGGGCAACTGGCCGGCGAACTCGCCAACGCCATCGGTGCGATGAGCGGCAACGAGCGCCTGGCCTGGCGCAACGCGGTGCGCGATGCGCCGGTGCTGGCCTCGCGCGCGCCGTTCGTGGCGCTGCGCGCGCCGCTGATCGACAACGCGCTGATCGCCGCCGACAGGCCGCTGCTGCGCAATGCCAGCTTCGGTCCGCGCACCGATGCGGAGATCCGAGGCGACTTCGCGACCGCCATCGACGGCATCAACGCGGCCGGCGGCAATGCCGGCGCGATCGGGCAGCAGGTGGACGTGCTGATCGCGCTGCAATTCGTCTCCGGCTACGGCGTCGCGCTGAATCTCGCCGGCAACGAGCTCTCCGGCAGCCTGACCGACAACCACCTGAACGGCGAGCTGCTGCTGATGAACGGGCTCGAGACCGGCCTCGACCCGCAGGCCGTCACGATCGGCGACCGCAACGGCGCCGCCACCGACGCGCCGGTCACCGGCAGCGGTCACCTGAGCCTGACCGGCAACCGCATCCAGCGGCTGTGGGCAAGGCTGCCTAACGGCTCGGTGGCGAACAGCTCGCTCGGCCAGAGCGTGCCGGGCTACGCCTCGCTGGCGCTGTCCGGCAACCAGTTGTTCGGCTACGGCCATTCGCTCTGCAGCGAGGTGCTGACGATGACCGGCAACCGGCTGATCGACCCGGACGCCAGCGGCAGCCGGACGATCGGCAAGCTGGTCTGCAACCGCGGCGCGCTGACCGCCAACGTGGCCGCCGCCGGCAACAGCGCCGCGGTGCTGAACGTGGTGGCGCCGGTCGCCACCTTCCCGGGCAACCTGGTCACGATCAACCGCATCTAGGAGACGGCCATGAACCTCTACCAGGTCCGTCTGCGCAGTCATCGCTCAGCCGCGCGCAAAGGCGCCCGCAAGGCACTGCCGCCGCATCCAAGGGGCCTGCGCGGCGGCGCCGAGCGGGTCGCCGAGGCGCTCGGCGCGCCGCTGCAGGCCAAGCTGACGCTGGGCGCACCGGACGACGCGCAGGAGCGCGAAGCCGACGCCGTGGCCGAGCGGGTGATGCGCATGCCCGAGGGCGCGATGGCGGCCGAGGGCCCGGTGCAGCGCAAGTGCGCCGAATGCGAAAAGGAGGACGAGGCCGTGCGCCGCCAGAGCGACGGCGAAGCGGAGGAGGAAGAGCTGCAGCGCCAGGCCGGCGGCGAGGAAGAGGAGGAGGAAGTGCAGCGCCAGGCAGAGGGCGAGGAGGAGGAAGAGACGCTGCAGACCAAGGCCGAAGGCGCGCGGGCCGGCACCGTCGGCGCGGACACCGCGGCGCGCATCCGTGCCGCGCGCGGCGGCGGCGCATCGCTGCCGGCCGCCGAGCGGGCCTTCTTCGAGCCGCGCCTGGGCGCCGACCTGTCGCGGGTGCGGGTGCACCCGGACGGCGGCGCGGCGGATCTCAACCGGCGCCTCGGCGCGCGCGCCTTCACGGTCGGCAGCGACGTGTTCTTCGGCCGTGGCGAATACCGGCCCGGCAGCGAGGGCGGGCGCCGGCTGATGGCGCACGAATTGACCCATGTCCTGCAGCAGCGCGGCGAAGGCGAGCGGCTGCGGCGCTGGAACCTCGGCGCCGCGCCGGCGCCGCACGGCTGGAGCGAGGTCACCGATCCTGACCACATGGCGCGCCTGGCAGAGGCCGAAGCGATCGTCGAGGGCGCCATCGGCGACCGCAACTGCCGCAGTTTCTTCGCCGACAACTGCACCGACGGCAGCGGCGCCACGGCGGCGCGCGACACCTTCGACAAGGCCAACGTCTATCTGCGGCCGCACGACGACAACGTCTTCGGCGAGGGCGAATTCGGCGGCGACAACATCGCCTTCAACCTGCGCGCGTTCAGGATCGGCAAGTACATGATGGCCTCCTCGCTGCTGCACGAGTTGTTCCACAACTGCGACGCCACCGGCGTAGGCACCGGCCGCGCGGCCGAACTGTCGGCCGAGAACGCCACCGAGCGCTGCCGCCTGCACACGCCGTGGATCGACACGATCTCGCCGCGCAGCGGCTCGGCCGGCGACCGGGTGACGATCCGCGGCTGGAACTTCGGCCCGGTGCGGGGCGGCAGCGACGCGGTCGAGGTCGGCGGCGTGCGGGCCAACATCGTGCGCTGGGAGTTCATGGCCGGCACCAGCTCGCGCACCGAGATCATCGTCGAAGTACCGGCCGGCGCCGGCGACGGCCTGGTGGTGATCAACAACGGCGTACGCAGCAACCTGGGCCGCTTCAGGGTGGTCTGAATGCCCGCTGCCAGCGCACCCCTTCGCACGGCACCCGGGCCATGAAGCGCCACCTGGTCCGGCTGCGCGCGGGTGGCCGCGCGAGCGGCCGCATCACGGCCCTGCCCCATCCGGCGCTGGCGCGCGCCGGCCAGCGGCGCCTGTCGCACGCGATCGCCGGGCCGGCGGGCACCGATGCCACCCTGGTCGTCGCGGCCGCTGCGCGCGGCCTCGGCGACGGGATCGCGACCCGCATCGCCGCCGCGCACGGGCGCGGGCGCGAGCTGCCGCGCGCCGAGAGGGCCTTCTTCGGCCCGCGGCTGGGCCTGGATCTGTCCGGCGTGCGCATCCATGCCGACAGCGAGGCCGACCGGCTCGCCCGGCGGCTCGGCGCGCAGGCGTTCACCCACGGCAACGATGTCTTCTTCGCGCGCGGCCGCTACCGCCCCGGTTCGCCCGAGGGGCGCCGGCTGCTGGCCCACGAGCTGGCCCACCTGCGCCAGCCCGACGCAGCCGGCAGCGTGCGGCGCAAGATCGACCTGATCACGGCCGACGCGAAGAAGCGACGCCTCGACTTCCACTTGTCGCTCGGCATCTACGGCGAGCGGGCAAGTCCCTCGCTGGCGCGCAAGTGGCGGCATGCGATCCAGCAGCACTGGAGCGGCAAGCTGAAGCTCGCCGACGGTCCGTTCCGGGTGCGCATGCATGCCGGCGTCAAGGCCTACCCCGATCTGCCGGAGCAGTTCGCGAATCCGGCCAGTTGCCCGAAGCTGCCCGGCATGCAGTTGGCGCACGCGGCCATCGACGAGTCGAACGCGGTGCTGGTCGCGCCGCCGGCCTGCAACTCGGTGGTGGACTATCGCTGCGACTTCGGCCCCGATCCCTATAGCTGCGGCCGCTGGAGCGAGGACGCCCAGCCGCTGGCGGTGGCCCACGAAACCGGCCACCTGATGGGGCTGAAGGACCGCTACACGAACAACGCGGCCGGCGCCAGCGTGGACGATCCCGGCTATTGGAACGACATCATGGCCAACGTCTGGAACGACAACGGCAAGACCGACTTCTCGCGCGCCTGGGTCGCGGCGATCTACCACTACTTCACCGGCCGCCGCTACTGAGACGATGAGGACGTCGGCCAGGCCCATCGCATTCCCCGCCCGCTGCGCGCCGCAAGCGCCGGACGGCGGGCGCTGAGGCGATGCAGACCGCCGCGCTGGCCACCCGCGAGCCGCCGGCTGCGCGCCGGCCGACGACCCGCCCACCGCTGCGCGCGCTGCCGCGCCTGCGCGTCGGCCGCAACGGCGACGAAGTCGAGCGGCACGCGGACCGGGTCGCCGCGCGGGCGATCGGCGCCGGCCTCGCGCCCGGCGCAGCGCCGGCCCAGGCGCCCGCCACCGCGGCGCCGGTGCGCCAGGCGCTGTCGCAGACCCCGCGCGACAGTGCGGCCGGCAGTGACGAAGCGGTGACGAGCGAGGCACTGGAAGAGCGCCTGCTGAGCCTGGTCGACAGCGGCGCGCCGCTGCCCGGCGCGACGCGCGCCGACATGGAGGCCCGCTTCGGGCTCGACTTCGGCGCGGTGCGCATCCACACCGATGGCGAGGCGGCGCAACTGGCCGGCGCGGTGGACGCCCACGCCTTCGCGCTCGGCGAACACCTGGTCTTCGACCACGGCCGCTTCGCGCCCGAGGCGCCGGCCGGACGCTTCCTGCTCGCCCACGAGCTGGCCCACGTGGCGCAGCAGCGCGCCACCGGTGCTGCGCCGCAACCGCTGCGGCGCGGCTTCTGGAGCGACCTCTACGACTCGGCGGCCGAGCGGCTGGGCGACATCGCCGAATGGGGCCTCGAGCAGGTGCGCGACTTCGGCTGGCAACTGGTGCGCTCGATCTCGCCGGAGCTGGAGCGCACGCTGCGCTCCATCATCGACGAGGGCGTCGTGTCGTGGCTCGGCCGCCAGGTGGCGCGCGCCTGGGACGCCTACATCGCGACGCTGAAGGCACTGGTGCCGTTCGAGGGACCGCGCCAATTGATCGACCTGTTCGCCGGCATGGTCGAGCGCGCCGCGGCGATTCTAGCGGCGCTGGCCGCCGGCGACTGCGGCCCGCTGATGGCGGCGATCGGCGAAATGAAGAGCTTCGTCGTCGACACCGTCGGCGTGGCCTGGGACCGGCTGACCGAGTTCCTGCGCCCGATCGGCGAGTTCTTCGGCGAGCTGTGGGCCAACTTCGGCGCGCCGGCCGTGCAGTGGCTGCAGGATTTCGGCGGCGCGGTGTGGCAGGGCATCCAGGACCTGGGCGCCCGGCTGTGGGAATGGGTGCGGCCGGTGCGCGAAGCCGCCGAACGGGTCTGGAACTGGTTTTCCGAGAGCTTGTTCGGCCCCGCCGACAGCGCGTCCGGCGCCAGCCAGGGCGGCGTGGTCGGCTGGATCAGCGCCAAGGCCGGCGAGGCCTTCGACTGGGTGCGCGAGCAGACCCGGCCGGTGTGGCAGCCGGTGGCCGAATTTGCCGGCCGGGTGGCCGAGCTGATCCCGCCGGCCTTCGTGCGCGAGATGGGCGAGCGCGCGCAGCAATTGTCGGCCGATCTCTCCGCCGCCGACGAAGGCATGGACGGCGGCGAAGGCGTGCCGGAGCAGCGCGATACGCTGGCCGCGATGCTGCCCTCGGTACAGGGCGTCATCGCCTCGGTCCGCGCGATCATCGCCGGCGCCGGCGAGTGGCTGTCGGCCCGCGTCGGCGCGCTGGCCGCGGCGGTCGCGGCGCTGATCGGCCGGCTCGGCGCCAGCACGCTGCTGTCCTGGCTCGGCGCGGCGCTCGGCTGGCTGGCGGAGCTGGTCGACACGCTGGCCGAATGGGCGCGCGACAAGGTCGCGGCGCTGTTCTCGCTGCTGCTCGGCGCCTTCGATGCGCTGACGCCGTTCTTCGAGCTGGTGCTGGCGGCGGTCAGGAAGCTCGTGACGATCTACGGCGACCTGCTGCAGTTGCCAGCGCTGATCCTGAACTC
>JBNLET010000167.1:0-7090 GCA_050305135.1 Rhodocyclaceae bacterium
TGATCGCGCTGCTGTGGTCCGGCCTGGCGCGCTACATGCAGCAGAACCGCTACGACTACCTGCTCGGCTGCGCCTCGATCAGCATGGCGGACGGCGGCCACGCCGCCGCCAGCATCTACCGGCGGCTGGCGCGCGACCACGAGAGCCCGCCGGAATACCGCGTCTTTCCGCGCTGCCCGCTGCCGCTCGATGCGCTGCGCGACGATCTGCCGGCCGAGCTGCCGCCGCTGATCAAGGGCTATCTGCGGGCCGGCGCCTGGATCTGCGGCGAGCCGGCCTGGGATCCCGATTTCAACACCGCCGACCTGCCGATCCTGATGCAGATGAACCGGGTCGAGGCAAAATACGCCCGACACTTCATGGATCGCGCAAACTGAACGCTCCGATCGCCCCCTGGCCGCTGCGCGCCTGGCGCTACCTCGCTCTCGCCGCTCTGCTGCTGGGCGGCGCGGCGATCGTGCTGGCCGTCTTTCCGCTCCTGCCGGCGCGCTGGCGGCTCGCCGCGCGCCGCACCTGGTCGCGCCGGCTGCTGTCCGCGCTCGGCCTGCAACTGGAGATCGAGGGCGAGTTGCCGCCGCACGGCAGCCTGCTGGTCGCCAACCACGTCTCGTGGGTGGACATCTTCGCCGTCAATGCCCTTGCGCCGGCGGCCTTCATCTCCAAGGCCGAGGTGCGCCGATGGCCGCTGATCGGCTGGCTGGCCGCGCACAACGAGACGGTCTTCCTGCGCCGCGGCAGCCGCGGCCACGCCCGCATCGTCAATCGACAGATCATCGACCTGCTGCAGCGCGGCCGGATCGTCGCGCTGTTCCCCGAGGGCACCACCAGCGACGGCAGCGGCGTGCTGCATTTCCATGGCGCCCTGCTGCAGCCGGCAATCGAAGCGGGGGCACCGATCGCGCCGCTGGCGATCCGCTACTGCGACGCGGACGGCCGGCCCAGCGCCGTCCCGGCCTACGTCGGCGACATGTCGCTGCTGCAATGCATTGCCAACATCGTCCGCAGCCGGGGGCTGCACGCCTGCCTGAGCTGCCTGCCCGCGGAAGACAGCCGCGAGCGCCAACGCAAGCTGCTGACCCGTCAGTTGCACGCCCGGATCGCCGCCCGGCTCGAGTCATCCGCCGCGCCCGCCGACGAAGAATCGATGCCGAGTCTGGCCGCCTGAGCGAGCACCGCGCCTCGCAGGCCGCCACCCATTCGGCGACGCCCTCCTCCCTGTTGCATAATCGCCCCCGGCTTTCGCGATGCACCACGCGCGAGTCGTTTTCTTGTTTTCAGGTCGGGAGTGGCCGATGCACCGCTGCAAAGGCAAGCGCATCATTCTTCACATTGGATTTCACAAGACCGGATCGTCGGCGATCCAAGCCAATCTGAGCGAATTCGCGCAGGTCTACGCCGAACGCGGGCTGGTGGTGCCGCAAGGCCTCAGCCACTGGACCGGCCATCCGGAGATCGCCTGGGCGTGCTGCCAGGAAAAGTTCCCGTGGGCCGACCGGGAGTTCCAGGTGGACGAGTTGCACGACTACTACGGCGAGCAGTTCGAGGTGCTGGCCGAGGGCTCGACGATATTGCTGAGCTCGGAAGAATACTGCCGCCTCAACTACTACCCCGGCTCGGTCGAGACGGTGCGCGAATTCTTCGACGGCGCCGACATCACGGTGCTGGCCTACCTGCGCGACCCGCTCGACTTCCTGATTTCCCGCTACCGCCACGAGATCACCCACGGCGAGGCGATGACGCTGGCGGTCTTCCTGCGCTACCACCTGCGTTCCGCCGACTTCGAATGGCGCCTGCGGCCGTGGCTGGAGGCCTTCGGCCGCGAGCGGGTGCATGCCCGCCTGTTCGACCGCAAGGCCTTCGCCGGCGGCTCGATCGTCAACGACTTCCTCGGCGCGCTGGGCGTCGAGCCGGAACAGTCGAATTTCCGCAAGGGGGAATTCAGCGGAGCCCACCCCTGGCTGTGCGACGCCTGGCGCAAGCTCAATGCCAGCGAGGCGGACCAGGAGACCCGCGAAGAGGGCCGGCGCAAGCTGTACGCGGCCAGCATCGCCCTGCCGGCGGTCAAGGTCAATGAAACGCTGCTGGCCGACATCGACCTCGCCGACGTCGAGGACGAACTCGCCGACATGCGGACGCGGCTGCACGCACTGGTGAGCGACGGCCCGATCGAACGGGCGAGCGACGACGCCGCGGCGGGCGGTCCATGATGGCTCCGCGGCCAGGCGTCGACGTCGTCGTCCCGGTCTTCCGCGGCCTGGCGCAGACCCGCGCCTGCATCGAGAGCGTGCTCGACGCCGGTCTCGGCGACGATGACCGCCTGGTCGTCATCGACGACGCAAGCCCGGAAGCCGAGCTGTCCGACTACGTCGCTGCGCTGGCCGGCCGAGCCGGCGTCGCCGTGCTCGCCAACGAGCGCAACCTGGGCTTCGTCGCCACCGTCAACCGCGGCATGAGGCTGTCGCCGCAGCGGGACGTGGTACTGCTGAACAGCGACACGCGGGTCGCCAACGACTGGCTGGCGCGGCTGCAGGCCTGCGCCTACGCCTGCGGGCACACCGCCACGGCGACACCGTTTTCCAACAGCGCGACGGTCTGCTCCTACCCGTACGAGGGCTGGCCCGGCGGCGTGCCCGGCACCCTCGGCCTGGCAGCGCTCGATCGCCTGTTCGCCGCGACGCTGAGAGGCGAGAGCTGCGAACTGCCGACCGCGATCGGTTTCTGCATGTACATCCGGCGCGACGCGCTGGACGAGATCGGCTTGTTCGACGAGGAGCGCTTCGGCCGCGGCTACGGCGAAGAGAACGATTTCTGCATGCGCGCCGCCGAGCGCGGCTGGCGCCACCGGCTGGCCGCCGACGTGTTCGTCTTCCACGAAGGCAGCGTCAGCTTCGGGGCAGAGCGCACTGCGCTGCAGCAGACGGCCCACCGGGTCCTGCTGGAGCGCCACCCGGACTACCTGCAGCGGATCGAGACCTTCATCGCGCTCGATCCGCTGGCGGGCTTCCGCGACCGCATCGACCGCGCGCGCAGTGCCCTCGGCGCACGCGAAGAGGCCACCGTGCTGCAGCAGCGCGGGCAGTTGCCGGCCGGCTTCGAGTGGTCCGAGCCGACCCTGCCGCCACCGGATTCACGGCCGGTGCAGCTGCACATCGCGCATGGCTGGGGCGGCGGCATCAGCCGCTGGCTGGACGACTTCCATGCCGCCGACGGCGAGTACCGCAACCTGGTGCTGCAATCGGTCAGCCACCGCAACGCGGCCGGCTTCCGGCTCGAGTTGCGCGAGCCCGGCCGAGCCGAGGCGCTGGCGAGCCGCGACCTGCAACTGCCGATCCGCGCCTGCAGCTTCGAGCATCCGGAGTATCGCGCCTTCCTGCAGCAGGTCATCGCGCTCTGCGGCGCGCGGCGGCTGTTCGTCTCGTCGTTGATCGGCCACAGCCTGGAAGCGCTCGACAGCGGTTTGCCGACCGCGCTGGTACTGCACGACCTGTTCCCGTTCTGCCCGGCACTGTTCGGCCACTTCCGAGGGGCTTGCACGCGCTGCGGACGGGCAGAACTCGACGCCTGCCTGGCGGGCAACCCGTTCAACGTCTTCTGGCACAACACCAGCGCCGAGGACTGGCTGCGCTTGCGCGAACGGCTCGCCGACCGGATCCGCCAGGGCGCGCTGCGCCTGGTGGCCCCCAGCCGCAGCGTGGTCGAACGCTGGCACGCCTTGCTGCCGGAGGTGTCGCTGCAAGCTACCGCCATCATCCCGCACGGCATCGACGTGGGCCTGCTCGGTCCGCGCGCGCAGCCGCCGGCAGACGGCGGGCGCCGGCTGCGGCTGGTGGTGCCGGGACGGCTGGCGCCGCACAAGGGGCTCGACATCCTGGCCGAGGCGATGCCCGAACTGGGCCGCTCGGCCGAGTTGCTGCTGCTCGGCTGCGGCGACTACGGCAGTTGCTTCGAGGGCCGCGAGGGTGTCCGCGTGGTGCCCGACTATGCGCCGCAGCAGCTCGGCGCCCTGGTGCGCGAATTCGCGCCGGACGCGGCCCTGCTGCTGTCGGCGATTGCGGAGTCCTTCAGCTATACGCTGAGCGAGATGCAGGCGCTCGGCCTACCGGTGATCGCCAGCCGCGGCGGTGCCTTCGGCGAACGGATCGCCGCAGGCGCCACCGGCCACCTGATCGAGCCCAGCGCGCAGGCGCTGCTGGCCTGTCTGCGGCAGCTCTCGCCGGCCTCGCTGCGGGCGATGCGACATCACGTGCTGGCCGTCGCGCCAGTCCGCCGCGAGGACTGCGTGGCGGCGCTGAACGCCGTGCTGCCGGCGGGCGAACCGCCGCCGGCCGACCGCCTCGGCCTGCTGGCCGACAGCCTGGCCGGGCTGCGCCTGCGCCACGATCTGTGCGCGCGCCGGCAGATCCGGCTCGAAGCCGCAGTGGACCACGAGAAGGGCACCGTCGCGATGCGCGATGCCGAGATCGCGGCCCTCGCCGAACGGCCGCCGCAGCCGGCGGCGGCCAATCCGCGCATCGCGCTGCTGCGTCCCGACGCCGCCCGGATCTGCACGCGCCTGCGCTACTGGCTCGGCGTCGGCGATCGGTCACGGCTCGTGCTGCACGCGGGCGAGCCGGAATCGTCGCAGGCGGCCGAGCGGCTGATCGCCGCAGCGCAGGCGCTGGTCGCGGCGCGCAACGACGTCATGATCGTCGTCACGCGCAGCACTGCCGAGGCCGACTGCTGGCAGGCTCTGCGCGCACCGGTGGCGCGGCTGCGCAGCGCCCGCCGGCTGCATTTCGTGCCGCGCGCACCGGAAGACGCCAGCTGGCTGCTGGGCTGCGATCTGCTGCTGACGTCGAGCGAGGCGGCAGCAGCCAGATTCGCCCCATCGGCCGACGAGGCGGGCATCGCCTGCTGGCATCTCGACGCCGCCGACGCGCCTGCGCCGGGCCGCTGCGCCGAGATCCTCCGACTACTGGACAGCCTGCCGCCGACGCGCGGCCGGCTCAATCTCTGAGGTAGGGCCATGTCCCCCGTCGTCAGCGTTCTGCTCCCGTCCTTCAACCACGCCCGCTATCTGCCGGCCGCCATCGACAGCGTGCTCGGCCAGAGCCTCGAAGCGCTCGAACTGATCGTCGTCGACGACGCCTCGAGCGACGACTCCTGGTCGATCATCGAGGCGCAGCAGGACCCGCGTGTGCGCAGCGTGCGCCACGGCGCCAACCAGGGCGCACACCAGACCCTGAACGAAGCGCTGTCGATGGCGCGCGGCGAATTCGTCGCGATCCTGAATTCGGACGATGTCTATGCAGCGCAGCGGCTCGAGACGCTGGTCGATACGATGCGCGCGACGCAGGCCGGCCTCGGTTTCTCGGACTTGCATTTCATCGACGACGCCGGCGAACCCTGCGACGAACACGAGCGGGCACGCGAACACGCCGGCAACCGCGACTGGTGCGCGGCGCGGCCGGCGAGCGACTGGTTCCTGTGCGGCAACCTGGCCGTCACGACCTCGAACTTCGTGTTCCGCCGCACGCTGGCCGACGAGATCGGCGGCTTCCTGCCGCTGCGCTACACGCACGACTGGGCCTTCGCGCTCGAAGCCGCGGCGCGGGCACCGCTGTGCCGGCTGGCGCAGCCGCTGCTGAGCTACCGGGTGCACCCGAGCAACACGCTGTCGGAGGCCGACCGCTGGCGCCACGTGCACGAGAACGCCTTCATCCAGTCGCTGGCGACGCGGCGGCTGCAGGCCATCATGCAGCGGCAGGGCGACGAACGCGACATCGACGCGCTGCTATGCGCGCTGTTGCGCAATCGCAGCGGTCCGCCGGCGGTCACGCTGGCAGCGGTGCTGAAGCTCGCCCACGGCATGCCGGAGGCGGAACTGCTGGCGCTGGCGCGCGGCGCGGACGGCTGGTGGGCCGAACGGCTGGCCGAATGTGCCGGGCTCGCTGCGGAGGTGTTCGGCAGCGCCGGCCAGATCGGCGCAATGGCCCATTGCATCGACAACCAGGCCCGGATGCTGCGCGATCGCTGGGACGCGATGGAAGCGATGCGGCGCAAGATCGACGAACGCAATTCGGCCATCATCGCGCAGAAGGATCTGATCGAGCAGCGCTGGCTCTGGATCAAGGCGCTGGAATCGGATCTGGCCCATCGCGACGAGATCATCAAGGAGCGCGACCGCAGCATCGCCGCGCAGGCCCAGATGCTCGAGGAACGCTATGCCAGCATGCAGGAGATGGGCAGGCACATCTTCGAGCGCGACCAGACGATCCAGGCCCTCGAGGGGCGGCTCGACCGGATCCTGCGCAACCCGCTGGTGCGGGTCGCTCTGAAGACGCGCGATGCGCTGCGCGGTCGCAGCTGAGGCCGCCGCGGTCGCGAGCGGGCCGCCTGCCCGCGCCTGCGGACATTTGCGTGCCATGCGATAATCCGCCGCGCCCGAAGCGGCCTGCCGGCCCTGGCCGGGCGCCCCGAAAATGACCGGACACGACAGAAATCTCCCGGCAATGGCAAGCTTTGCGTGGTTCATCCCCCGATTGATCGAAGGCTCCGGCGGCCACCGGACGATGCTCGAGCACGCCCGCGCGCTGGAGGCCCGCGGCCACCACTGCCACCTCTACCTGGAAGGCAGCCACAGCGATCCGAACCGCGGCGCGAAGCTGATCGAGGAGTTGTTCGGCTACCGCTTCGAACGCGTCAGCTTCGGCTGGGACCGAATCGCCCCGGCCGATGCGGCCGTCGCGACGATCTGGTATTCCGCCGCCATCGTGCGCAGCCTGCCGTTCGACTGCGCGCGGCTGTACTTCGTGCAGGACTGGGAGGCGTGCTTCAACCCGATGGGCGACGCCTACCTGATGGCCGAGAACTCCTATCTCTACGGCCTGACGCCGATCACGATCGGGCGCTGGCTGACCCACGAGCTGGGCAGCCGCTTCGGCGTGCCGGCCTGCTACTTCGATTTCGGCGCCAACCTGGACATCTATCGCCCGCTGCCCGAGGCGCGGCGCGAGAAGGCGGTGTGCTTCATCTACCAGCCGGACAAGCCGCGCCGCTGCAGCCGCATCGGCATCGAGGCGCTCGGCATCGTCAAGCACCGCATGCCGGA
>JBNLET010000168.1:0-23034 GCA_050305135.1 Rhodocyclaceae bacterium
GGAGATGGTGCGCCGGCTGCTCGACGAGCTTCGCGGCCAATGGGACGGGCGCGGCGTAGAGCTGGTGCAGGTGGCCGGTGGCTGGCGATTCCAGACCCGGCCGGAGTACCAGTTCTACCTGGACCGGCTGAAGCAGGAACGCGTGCCAAAATACTCGCGTGCGGTGCTGGAGACGCTGGCGATCATCGCCTACCGTCAGCCGGTCACGCGGGGCGACATCGAGGAAATAAGAGGCGTGTCCGTCTCTGCGGGCGTCATCAAGACGCTCGAGTCGCGCGGCTGGATCGACGTCGTCGGCCATCGCGACGTACCGGGGCGCCCGGCACTGTTCGCGACGACCCGTCGCTTTCTCGAAGAAATGGGACTGCGCTCGCTGACCGAGCTGCCGCCCTTGACCGAAATTGAAAGGATCATGGACCTTGTCGAACTTCCGCAAGCCGGACCGTCCGAGACGGCCGACGAACAAGCCGAATAGCGCCCCGCCGGGGAGTGGAGGGCGGCGCGGCCGCGGCGGGCGCCGGATGCCGGCCGAGTTCGCCGAGCCCGAGCGGCTGCACAAGATCCTTGCCCAGACCGGTGTCGCCTCGCGGCGCGAGATCGAGGAGATGATCGTCGCCGGCCGCATTTCGGTAAACGGCCTGCCGGCCGGCATCGGCCAGAAGGTCGGGCCGAACGACAAGGTTCGGGTCAACGGCAAGCTCGTCAACCTGCAGTTCAGCATCCGCGTGCCGCGGGTGCTGATGTACCACAAGCCGGAAGGCGAGATCGTGTCGCGCGACGACCCGGACGGGCGCGTCAGCGTCTTCGACCGGCTGCCGAATCTGCGGCGCGCCCGCTGGATCGCGGTCGGGCGGCTGGACGTCAACACTTCCGGCCTGCTGCTGTTCACCAACGACGGCGGCCTGGCCAACCGCCTGATGCACCCGCGCTACCAGATCGAGCGCGAATACGCGGTGCGCCTGCTCGGCCAGTTGGAGGACGAGCAGATCGGAAGCCTGAAGAGCGGCATCGAACTCGAGGACGGCCCGGCGCGCTTCAATTCGATCGTCGATGGCGGCGGCGAGGGGGCCAATCACTGGTATCGGGTGACGCTGTCGGAAGGGCGCAACCGGGAGGTGCGGCGCATGTTCGAGGCGCTGGGGCTGACCGTCAGCCGGCTGATGAGGGTGCGCTACGGACCGGTGCAGATGCCGCCGCGCCTGAAGCGCGGTCAGTGGGAGGAGATGGGGGTCGCCGAGGTGTGCGCGCTGGCCGGCGTACCGGTGCCGCAGGGGCTGCGCGAGAAGGCTCGAAATCCAGCGGCGAGGCGGCGTTAGCGTTTGCGCCGCATATTGGGCGCTGATATACTCCGTGGGCTTTGGCGGGCGCATCTAATCGCCAAAGCACGTTTTTCCGGTTGAAAACAACAGGAATGGGCGTTAAGCCCATTTTTTATTTGTGGATTCGCAAATGGACGTGGCGGCGATCGTCGAGCAAGTCGTGAGCGGCATGGGCTTCGAGCTGGTGGATTTCGAAACTTCGCCCCAGTCGCGTCTGCTGCGCGTTTTCATCGACCAGGAGCGCGGCATCACGGTGGACGACTGCGCCGCCGTGAGCAATCAGCTGACCCGGGTGTTCGAGGTCGAGAACGTCGATTACGACCGCCTGGAAGTGTCCTCGCCCGGACTCGACCGACCGCTCAGGAAGGCGGCCGATTTCGAGCGCTTCGCCGGTCAGGCGATCCAGTTGCGGACCCGCATGCCGGTCGGCAATCAAAGAAATTTCAAGGGTGTCCTGAAGGGTCTGGCGGATGGCGTCGTGCGGCTCGAAACCGAGTCCGGCGAGCAGAGCTTTCCGTTCGAGGAGATCGAGAAGGCAAGGCTGGTTCCCCAGTTTTGAAAGTACGGATGTGGAGATCTGAACAATGAGCCGCGAGATCCTGCTGCTTGTGGATGCCTTGGCACGAGAGAAGAACGTTTCCAAGGACATCGTGTTTGCGTCGCTCGAGTCGGCGCTCGCATCCGCTACCAAGAAGCGAATCCACGATGAGGCCGACGTGCGCGTCTCGATCGACCGTGAAAGTGGCGACTACGATTCCTTCCGCCGCTGGAAGGTGCTGCCCGACGAGGAAGTGACCAACGACGAGGCCGAGATCGGACTGATCGACGCGCGCGACGAAGTGGCCGACATCGAGGTCGGCGACTACATCGAGGAACCGCTGGAGCCGATCGATTTCGGCCGCATCGGCGCGCAGGCTGCCAAGCAGGTGATCCTGCAGCGGATCCGCGACGCCGAACGCGAGCAGGTATTGAACGACTTCCTCGAGCGCAAGGAACACCTGGTCTCCGGCAGCATCAAGCGCATGGAGCGCGGCAACGCGATCATCGAGGTCGGGCGGCTGGAAGCGATGATCCCGCGAGACCAGATGATTCCGCGCGAGAACCTGCGCGTCGGCGACCGGGTCAAGGCCTTCCTGCTGCGCATCGATCGCGGTGCCCGCGGGCCGCAGCTGATCCTGTCGCGGACCGCACCGGAGTTCCTGGTCAAGCTGTTCGAGCTGGAAGTGCCGGAAATCGAGGACGGCCTGCTAGAGATCAAGGGCTGCGCCCGCGACCCGGGCCTGCGCGCCAAGATCGCGGTCAAATCGAACGATCCCCGCGTCGATCCGATCGGCACCTGCGTCGGTCTGCGCGGTTCGCGCGTCACCGCGGTGCGCAACGAGATCGGCGGCGAGAACATCGACATCGTGCTGTGGGCGCCGGATCCGGCCCAGTTCGTGATCGCCGCGCTGCAGCCGGCCGAGGTCTCTTCGATCGTCGTGGACGAGGAGACGCACGCGATGGACGTCGTGGTGGACGAGAACAACCTCGCCATCGCGATCGGCCGCAACGGCCAGAACGTCAAACTGGCGTCGGAACTGTCGGGTTGGCAGATCAACCTGATGACCGAGGAAGAATCGGCGCAGAAGATGGAGCAGGAGCGCGGCGAGATCCGTGCCTTGTTCATGGACAGGCTGGACGTGGACGACGAGGTCGCGGACATCCTGATCGACGAGGGCTTTTCCTCGATCGAGGAGGTCGCCTACGTGCCGCTGGCCGAGATGCTCGAAATCGAGGCCTTCGACGAGGACACCGTGGACGAGCTGCGCAATCGGGCGCGCAACGTGTTGCTGACCGAGGCGATCGTGACCGAAGAGCAACTCGAGAACGTGGCCGAGGATCTGCTTTCGCTCGATGGTATGGACAAGTCGCTGGCCGCGACGCTGGCGCAGCACGAGATCCGGACCCGCGACGATCTGGCCGATCTGGCGGTGGACGAACTCGTCGAAATTGCAGGAATTGACGAAATCAGGGCGCGCGATCTGATCACCGTGGCGCGGGCGCACTGGTTCGAGCAATGACGGAGGTAAGCGTATGAATCAAATGAGTGTCACCCAGTTTGCCGGCGAGTTGCGCATGCCGGCCGCCGTCCTGCTCGAGCAACTCCAGAAAGCCGGTGTCGACAAGCAGGGGGCCGAAGACCTGCTGAGCGAACAGGACAAGGCGCGCCTGCTCGAATACCTGCGCCGATCGCACGGCGAGACGGCGCCGAAGGCCAAGATCACGCTGACGCGCAAGCAGACCAGCGAGATCAAGGCGACCGATTCGACCGGGCGCGCACGCACCGTCCAGGTCGAGGTGCGCAAGAAGCGCGTCTTCGTCAAGCGCGACGAGCTTCTGGCCGAAGCCGAGGCCGAGCAGGAAGCGGCAGCCGAAGCCGCTGCGGAGAGCGCAGCGGCACAGCAGGTCGAGGACGAAGCCGAGACGATCGTCGCGCCCGAGCCGGAAGTGGTGGCCGAAGCCGCCGTGGAGGAAGCGCCGGCCGAGCCGCTGCCGGCCGTCGACAGCGAGCCAGAGGTCGTCGCCGAGCCTGCCGTCGAAGCCGCGCCGGAAGCGGCCGCCGAACAGGACTCGGAAGCGACGCGCCTGACCATGAAGGACGTGCTCGGCGCGGAAGAGCTGGCCGCCCGCGAGCGCGAGCGGCAGCGTGCCGCCGAGCTGATGGCGCGCCAAGCGGCGGACCTGAAGGAAAAGCAGGAGCGCGAGGCCCGCGCCAGGGCGGCGGCCGAAGCACGCCGTGCCGAAGAGGAAGCGGCCCGCAAGCAGGAGGCCGACGCCAAGGCCAAGGCCACCACCGGCACGCTGCACAAGCCCGACAAGCCGGCGACCAAGGATCGCAAGGACGCCAAGCGCGGCGCCGGCTGGCAGGACGACTCGTCGAAGCGCCGCGGCGGCCTGAAGACCCGCGGCTCCGACCTGGGCGGCGCCTGGAAGGGCGGCCCGCGCGGCGGCCGCGGCGGCCGCGGTGGCGCCGGCCAGCGCGATCAGCAGGCTTTCCAGGCTCCGACCGAGCCGATCGTGCGCGAAGTCCACGTGCCGGAAACGATTTCGGTGGCGGACCTGGCCCACAAGATGGCGGTCAAGGCCACCGAGGTCATCAAGACCATGATGAAGATGGGCAGCATGGTGACCATCAACCAGGTGCTGGACCAGGAAACCGCGATGATCGTCGTCGAGGAGATGGGCCACAAGGCGATGGCCGCCAAGCTCGACGATCCGGATGCCTTCCTCGAGACGGCGGAGGAGCAGAGCGATGCGCCGCTGGAGCCGCGTGCCCCGGTGGTGACCGTGATGGGCCACGTCGATCACGGCAAGACCTCGCTGCTGGACTACATCCGTACCTCCAAGGTGGCGGCCGGCGAAGTCGGCGGCATCACCCAGCACATCGGCGCCTACCACGTCGAGACGCAGCGCGGCATGCTGACCTTCCTCGACACGCCGGGCCACGAGGCCTTCACGGCGATGCGCGCGCGCGGCGCCAAGGCCACCGACATCGTGGTGCTGGTGGTGGCGGCCGACGACGGCGTGATGCCGCAGACCAAGGAAGCGATCCACCATTCGCATGCCGCCGGCGTGCCGCTGGTGGTGGCCGTGAACAAGATCGACAAGCCGGAGGCCAATCCGGAGCGCGTCAAGCAGGAACTGATCGCCGAGAACGTGGTGCCCGAGGAGTACGGCGGCGAGGTGATGTTCGTGCCGGTGTCGGCCAAGACCGGCCAGGGCATCGACGAGCTGCTCGAAGGCATCCTGCTGCAGGCCGAGGTGCTGGAACTGACGGCGCAGATCGAGACGCCGGCCAAGGGCCTGATCGTCGAGGCCCGCCTCGACAAGGGGCGCGGTCCGGTGGCCTCGCTGCTGGTGCAGTCGGGTACGCTGCGCAAGGGCGACGTGCTGCTGGTCGGTGCCACCTACGGCCGCGTGCGCGCGATGCTGGACGAGAACGGCAAGCCGGTCGATGAGGCCGGGCCGTCGATCCCGGTCGAGATCCTGGGCCTGTCCGACGTGCCGGCGGCCGGCGACGAGGCGATGGTGCTGGGCGACGAACGCAAGGCGCGCGAGATCGCGCTGTTCCGTCAGGGCAAGTTCCGCGACGTCAAGCTGGCCAAGCAGCAGGCGGCCAAGCTCGAGAGCATGTTCGAGCAGATGTCGGAGGGCGAGGTCAAGAGCCTGCCGCTGATCATCAAGGCCGACGTGCAGGGTTCGCAGGAAGCGCTGGTGCAGGCGCTGCAGAAGCTGTCCACCGACGAGGTCAAGGTCAATGTCATTCACGGCGCGGTCGGTGCGATCAGCGAGTCGGACGTCAACCTGGCCCAGGCCTCGGGCGCCGTCGTGATCGGCTTCAACACCCGAGCGGACGCCAAGGCGCGCCATCTGGCCGAGAGCTTCGGCGTCGATCTGCGCTACTACAACATCATCTACGATGCGGTGGACGAGGTGAAGGCGGCGCTGTCGGGCATGCTGGCGCCGGAGAAGCGCGAGCAGGTGCTCGGCATGGTCGAGGTGCGCCAGGTCTTCAACATCTCGAAGGTCGGCACGGTGGCCGGCTGCTACGTGCTGGAAGGCATCGTCAAGCGTGGCTCGATGGTGCGCCTGTTGCGTGACAACGTGGTCGTCCATACGGGCGAACTCGACTCGCTGAAGCGCTTCAAGGACGACGTCAAGGAAGTCAAGACCGGCTTCGAGTGTGGTTTGTCGCTGAAGAACTACAACGATCTCCAGGAAGGCGACCAGCTCGAGGTGTACGAGATCCAGGAAGTGGCGCGGACGCTCTAAATGCCGAAGGAGTTTTCGCGCGGCCAGCGTGTCTCGGAGCAGATCCGCCGCGAACTGGCGGATCTGATCCGGCTCGAGGTGAAGGACCCGCGGGTCGGCTTCATCACGCTGACCGACGTCGAGTTGAGCCCCGACTACGCCCACGCCAAGGTGTTCTTCACCTCGATGACCGGCCAGCAGGGGCTCGACGAGATCATGACCGGTCTCAAGCGCGCCAGCGGATTCCTGCGCCGCGAGCTGGGCCGGCGCGTGCGCATCCACACCACGCCGCAATTGCACTTCGTCTATGACCGCTCGGTCGAGGACGGCGCGCGGCTGTCCAAGCTGATCGACGACACCGTCGCCGAGGATCGCCGCCACTCGGACGCGGCGGAAGACTGAGGCGTGGTCCAGCGCAGGCATGCGCGGCGCGCCGTGCACGGCGTGCTGCTGCTCGACAAACCGTCGGGCCTCAGTTCGAATCATGCGCTGCAGCAGGCGCGCCGCCTGCTGAACGCGGCCAAGGCCGGCCACACCGGCACGCTCGACCCGCTCGCCAGCGGCCTGCTGCCGCTGACCTTCGGCGAGGCGACGAAGTTCTCCCAGCAGTTGCTCGACGCCGACAAGACCTACCGCGCGGTGGCACGGCTCGGCCAGACCACCACCACCGGCGACGCGGAAGGGGAGATCCTGCGCCGGCGTCCGGTGGCCGCCGATGCGGCAGCGCTGGAACGGGCGCTGACCGGTTTTCGTGGCGACATCGAACAGGTGCCGCCGATGCATTCGGCCCTCAAGCACCAGGGACGGCCGCTCTACGAGCTGGCCCGCGAAGGCGTCGAGATCGCCCGGCCGCCTCGCGCGGTGCGCATCCATCGCCTCGAGGCGATCGGCCTCGACGGCGAGCGCTTCGAGTTCGAGGTCTGCTGCAGCAAGGGCACCTACGTCCGCACGCTGGCCGAAGACATCGGCGAGGTGCTGGGCTGCGGCGCGCATCTGACGGCGCTGTGCCGGACCGCGATCGGCCCCTTGTCGCTGCGCCAGGCGGCGACGCTCGAGCGCCTGGCGCAACTCGAAGAAGCGGCGCGCGACCAACTGCTGGCGCCGATGGACAGCCTGCTGGGCCACTTGCCGCGCCGCCTGCTCGATGCGCAGCAGGCGGGCGTCGTGCTGCATGGCGGCTCGATCGAGGCGGATCTGCCGGCCGGCACCGAAGCGAGTCTGTACTCGCCATCGGGCTTCATCGGCCTGGGCCGGGTCGACGCGGCGGGGCGACTGTGGCCGAAGCGCCTCGTCGCCGCCCAATATTTGCCCGCGATCGAAGGATCTTATTGAGATATCTGGGCAGGCATGGGTATAATCGCCGGCTTCAGATTGGCTGAAACCACATAAAGACGAGTAAAAAGTAATGGCTCTCGAAACCGCACACAAAGCGCAGATCGTTGCGGACTACCAGCGTGCTCAGGGTGACACGGGTTCGCCCGAAGTCCAGGTGGCCCTGCTGACGGCGCGCATCAACGGCCTCACCGGCCATTTCAAGACCCACGCAAAGGATCATCACTCCCGCCGCGGCCTGCTGAAGATGGTGTCGCAGCGCCGCAAGCTGCTGGACTACCTGAAGCGGACCAATGCCGACAGCTACCGCGGCTTGATCGAGCGGCTCGGTCTGCGCAAGTAAGCATGCCCGTCCAGCGCTTCAGATCGCGACAATCTGGGCGCTGCGCCTAGAGCAGCCGGCGTGAGCCTCGAATGGCTCCCGCCGGTTTGCTTTTTCGGGGCATGCCGGTCGCAGGCCTGCCCCCCAAGCCGGAACGGTTGTCGTCTGCCGACCGGCATTTACTGAAAGGAACGTCCCTTGCCTACCGCATTCAAGAAAACATTCAGCTACGGCAATCACACGGTCACTATGGAGACCGGCGAGATTGCTCGCCAGGCGCACGGCGCAGTGCTGGTCAGCATCGACGAGACCGTCGTGCTGGGCACCGTGGTCGCCGCCAAGGAGGCCCGTGCCGGCCAGGAATTCTTCCCGCTGACGGTCGATTACGTCGAGAAGTTCTATGCCGCCGGCCGCATTCCCGGCGGCTTCTTCAAGCGCGAAGGCCGTCCCTCGGAGAAGGAGATCCTCACCTCCCGCCTGATCGACCGCCCGATCCGTCCGCTCTTCCCGGACGGTTTCTACAACGAAGTCCAGGTCATCGTGCAGGTGCTGTCGCTGAATCCGGAAGTGGATTCCGACATCCCGGCGATGATCGCCGCCTCGGCCGCGCTGGCCATGTCCGGCGTGCCGTTCAACGGCCCGATCGGCGCCTGCCGCGTCGGTTACGCCGACGGCCAGTACATCCTGAATCCGACCGCCACCGAGCTGCAGACGAGCCAGATGAACCTGGTCGTGGCCGGTACCGAGGCCGGCGTGCTGATGGTCGAGTCGGAGGCGCTGCAACTGCCCGAGGACGTGATGCTCGGCGGCGTGGTGTTCGGACACCAGCAGATGCAGGCCGCGATCCAGGCCATCAACGAGATGGTCGAGGAAGCCGGCAAGCCGGAATGGGCGTGGACGCCGCCGGCGGTGGACGAGGCGATGATCGGCCGCATCCGCGAACTGGCGGCCGCCCCGGTGGCCGAGGCCTTCGGCATCACCAGCAAGCAGGCCCGCAGCGAGCGGCTCGGCCAGATCCGCAAGATGGTCATCGAGGCGGTCGCCGAAGGCAACGACAACCCGCCGTCCGACAACGACGTCAAGAACATCCTGCACGACATCGAGGCCGAGGTGGTGCGCTCGCGCATCCTGAACGGCGAGCCGCGCATCGACGGACGCGACACGCGCACCGTGCGCCCGATCGACATCCGCGTCGGCGTGCTGCCGCGCACCCACGGTTCGGCGCTGTTCACGCGCGGCGAGACGCAGGCCATCGTGGTGTCCACGCTGGGCACCGGCCGCGATGAGCAGATCATCGATGCGCTGGCCGGCGAATACCGCGAGCGCTTCCTGCTGCACTACAACTTCCCGCCGTTCTCGACCGGCGAGACCGGCCGCTTCGGTTCGCCGAAGCGGCGTGAGATCGGCCATGGCCGGCTCGCCAAGCGGGCGCTGAGCGGCGTGCTGCCGGCGGCCGACGAGTTCTCCTATACGGTGCGCGTGGTGTCCGAGATCACCGAATCCAACGGCTCCAGCTCAATGGCCTCGGTGTGCGGCGGTTCGCTCGCGATGATGGACGCAGGCGTGCCGCTGAAGGCGCCGGTGGCCGGTATCGCGATGGGCCTGATCAAGGAAGGCAACCGCTTTGCGGTGCTGACCGACATCCTCGGCGACGAGGACCACCTGGGCGACATGGACTTCAAGGTGGCCGGTACCGAGAACGGCGTGACCGCGCTGCAGATGGACCTGAAGATCGACAGCATCAGCCCGAGCGTGATGAAGATCGCGCTGGAGCAGGCCAAGGAAGGGCGCATGCACATCCTCGGCCTGATGAACGACGCGCTCGGCGGTGCCCGCACCGAAGTCTCGGCTTACGCGCCGCGCATGATCACGATGAAGATCAATCCGGACAAGATCCGCGACGTGATCGGCAAGGGCGGCGCGGTGATCCGCGGCCTGCAGGAAGAGACCGGCACCGTGATCGAGATCGAGGACGACGGATCGATCACGATCTCGTCGGTCAGCTCGGAGGGCGCCCAGGCGGCCAAGGCCCGCATCGAGGAGATCACCGCCGAGGTCGAGGTCGGCAAGGTGTATGAAGGCACCGTGCTGCGGATCCTGGATTTCGGCGCGATCGTCAGCGTGTTGCCCGGGCGCGACGGCCTGCTGCACGTCTCGCAGATCGCCAACGAGCGCGTCAACCAGGTGTCCGACTACCTGAAGGAAGGGCAGGTGGTGAAGGTCAAGGTGCTCGAGACCGACGAGCGCGGCCGCATCAAGCTGTCGATGAAGGCCCTGCTGGCGGAGAACGCCGGCTGAGCGACGCACCGCCGCCGCACACAACGAGAAAGGGCGCCCCGGGGCGCCCTTTCTTTTTTCCGCCGCGTTGCGGAGGCCTACTTGGCGACCTGCCGCTCCCGCATCTCTTCCAGCGTCTTGCAGTCGATGCACAGCGTGGCGGTCGGACGCGCCTCGAGCCGCTTCAGACCGATCTCGACGCCGCAACTGTCGCAGTAGCCGTATTCGCCCTCACGGATCCGCTCCAGCGTCTCGTCGATCTTCTTGATCAGCTTGCGCTCGCGGTCGCGGTTGCGCAGTTCGAGCGCGATGTCCGATTCCTGGCTGGCGCGGTCGTTCGGATCGGCGAAGACCGTGGCTTCGTCCTGCATCGTGTGCACGGTGCGCTCGATATCCTCCATCAACTCGTGCTTGAGCGAATCGAGAATGTCGCGGAAGTGCTCGAGTTGCTTTTCGCTCATGTATTCCTCGCCCTTCTTGGGAACGTAGGGCGGGAATTGCTTGTGAAGTGAATCGTCGGGCATGACTGCGTATTCCGATGCAAGAAAGATTCGCCTTAATAGCAGAAAATCCCGGAAAGCGGCAAGTAATGGGGCCATCGAGCGCCCGCCACGCCAATTCGAGAGGTGTTTGACGCTCCACCGGGCTGTGTGTATGATTCGCGCCTTCCGGGGTGTAGCGCAGTCCGGTAGCGCGCTTGCTTTGGGAGCAAGATGTCGGGGGTTCGAATCCCTCCACCCCGACCAAAGCTTCCCCGGAAACAGTTTGCCCGGCCAATCGCTGCCCGTAGCTCAATTGGATAGAGCACCGGCCTTCTAAGCCGGGGGTTGCAGGTTCGATCCCTGCCGGGCAGGCCAGAGGTTTTCCGGATTGCGTTCTGCGCATTCCGTCAATGGCGGCATTAGCTCAGTCGGTAGAGCACTGGATTGTGGCTCCAGGTGTCACCGGTTCGATCCCGGTATGTCGCCCCAGTCGTCAATACGGCCCTTGCTTCGGCAAGGGCCGTATTCTTTTCGATTCAAGAATTGCCGCCTGCGCGCCGTTGCCCTGTCAATATCGGCAGGCCGGCATCGTCGGCCTGCCGCATTCGCCGTTCTGCGGGAGGGGCCATGGAAGACGCGCAGGATGCCCGGAATGACGGAGCGGACGACGCCCGCAACCGCCTGACGGAAGGCAAGACCGACCTGCTGCTGCCGCGTTTCATCCGGCGCGACGGGGAGGGCGTTTTCGTCGATTTGCGTCATCTGTCCGACGGTACCGAGTTCCAGCGCCTGATCGAACGCCTGATGGCCGCCGGCTACCTGTTCCGCGGGCTGGACTATCGGGCCTTCTGCACGCTGCTGTTCGAGTCGCCGGCGTCCGCCGTGCAGGCACGCGTGAAATCGGCTGCGGCGGCGGGGCGCGAGCCGCTGCTGCGGTGGGCCGACGAACTGGCATCGTTCGAGCCGCAGCGTGCCGCGCTGTATCGCAATCTGCAGATCTCCGGCAGCGAAGCCCACTACCTGTTCGAACCGCTGGTGATCGCCGAGCCCGCCGGCGAGAACGAAGACGGCTCGCCGGCAACGGTCGAACGCGAGACGGCCCTCGACTTCGACGAATTCGTCGTGCAGATGTGGCTGAAGGGGGTGCGCGCCGGCCTGGACGAGGCGAGTATCCGCCGCTGCATCGAGAATCGCCAGTTCGGGCGTGAACAGATCGCCCGCAGCGTGCCGCCGACGCCGGGCACCGATGCCGCGGTACGGGAGCTGTGGAGCGGTCTGCGCCGCGACGACACGCCGCGGGTGCTGTCCGACGGCCGCGCCGACCTGACCCAGTTCAGCAACCGCTTTCCGCAGGTCAAGGCCGGCGTGCGCTTGCTGTGCAAGGTGCCGCCCGTGCCCGGCACGGCGGGGCGCAATCTGCGCGGCGAGGAACTCGCGCCGGCGCCGCCGAGCGACTTCGCACTGGAGGACCTGGCCGGCGCGGGAACCCGCGTCGAGCGCGAGGACGGCGAGCAATACCTGGTGGCCGAAATCGACGGCTTCGTCGACATCGATGCCGAATCGAACCGCATTTCGGTCAGCGAGACCATCGTCAACCGGCAGGGCGTCAGCGTGCGCACCACCGGCGACCTGGCACTGATGGGCGACCGCTACGAGGAGTACGGCGAGATCCAGGAGCGGCGTACCGTCGAGGGCCGGACCATCACGACCCATGCGGACGTCTATGGCAACCTGTTGTCGAGCGGCGGCGAGATCTGCGTCAAGAAGAACCTGTCGGGCGGCTCGGCCGTCAATCGCGACGGCCCGATCCGGGTCGAGGGTCTGGCCGTCAATGCGTGGGTGCACGCGCCGCGCGGCGAGATCCGTATCCGCCGTGCCGAGGGCTGCGTGCTGTCGGGCCGACAGGTGGTGGTCGAGGAGGCGGTGGCCTGCGAGATCTACGGCGAGCAGGTTCGGATCGCGGACTCGCGCGGCTGTTCGATCGCCGGTTCGGAGGTGGCGATCGCCCATGCGGCCTCGCGCGGCGCCGCGGATACCACGATCTTCATGCTGCTGCCGGCCTCGGAAGGCATCGACAGCGAGATCGAGCGTCTCGCGGAGGAGGCCGAGGCCCTGAAGGATGTCGAGCGGCGGGCAAGCGAGGCCCGCCGGCAGCTGACGGCGCTGCCCGAAGTGGCGCGCTATGTCCGGCTGGCGGGGCTGGTGCGCAGCGGCGAGGCGGTTCTGACGGGCGAGCAGAAGCCGGCCTTCGATGCCCTTGCGCGCCAGGCGGCACCGCACCTGAAGGTCCTCGGCAAGTTGTCCGACCAGGCCGAGCGGCTGAAATCGGCGCTGGAAGAGCTGGCGGCGTCGCGCGCGCGTCTCGAGGAGGACAAGCGCAAGCTGGGGCAGGGCGTGCGCTGCGTCATCGACGACATCTTTCCCGGTGTGGTGGTCCGCACGCTGCTGCGCAAGCCCGGCGAACCGGCTCTGGGTGGGCTGCAGGCAGCCCAGTTGAAGGCCGCGCTGCATGCGGTCGATGCCGGCGGCGAAATCCTCGCCCGCGACCGCAGCGGGCCGTTCGAATGGCAACTGGAGCCACCTTAGCGCAGGGCGCAGCCCGTCCATCGAGGCTATACTCCGCAGCTTTTTCGGGGACAGCCGTAGATGTGGTTCAGGAACCTGGTGGTATACCGCCTGCCATCGCCGTGGCAGATGGATGTCGAGACCTTCGAGCAAAGCCTCGCGCGGCGGCCGCTGGCGCCGTGCGGTGCGATCGAGCGCGAGAGCCGCGGCTGGCTGGCACCGCGCCAGGGCGGCGGCCTGCTGCATGCGGTCGGCGGGCAGTGGCTGCTGCGGCTCGGCTCGGAGCAGAAGCTGCTGCCGGCCTCGGTGGTCAAGCAGTTCGTCGATGACCGGGCGCAGGAACTGGAGGAGCAGCAGGGCTTCAAGCCGGGTCGCCGGCAACTGCGGGAGCTCAAGGAACGGGTCACCGACGAGTTGCTGCCGAGAGCGTTCTCGCGCCGGCGCAGCGACTGGCTGTGGATCGATCCGGCGGGCGGCTGGCTGGTGCTCGATGCGGCGTCCGAGAACCGGGCCGAAGAGGCGCTGGAGTTCCTGCGCGACTGCCTCGACGAGTTGCCGCTGCGGCGGCTGGATACCGAGCTGTCGCCCGGCAGCGCGATGACCGAGTGGCTGCTGTCCGGCGAGGCGCCGGCCGGCTTCACGGTGGACCGGGAGCTGGAACTGCGTTCGCCGGACGAGGAAAAAGCGACCGTCCGCTACCTGCGCCACGATCTGGAAGGGGACGAGGTGGCGACCCACATCAAGTCCGGCAAGCGCGCCACCCGGCTGGCCATGACCTACAACGACCGCTTGTCGTTCGTGCTGACCGAGAACGGGCACCTGAAGCGGCTGGCCTTCCTGGACGTCGTGAAGGAATCGCTGGACGATCCGGCCGCCGATGCCGAGGCGGAATTCGATGCCCAGTTCGCGCTGATGACGGCCGAACTCCGACTGGCACTGCCGGCCCTGGTCGACGCGCTCGGCGGCGAACGTGCCGTTGGGAGCTGAATGCGGGCCGTGCATCGCCCGGACACCGTGTTTGTCATTTGTCGCGGGCGTTTCGGCCCAGCAGTGCTAGAATCCGCGGCTTTAACCGCGAACTCACAACCACACGAAGAGGAACAAGGAATGAACAAAGGCGAATTCGTAGAAGCGCTGGCCGAGCGTCTGGACGTTTCCCGTGCCCAGGCCGAGCGCTCCCTTGGCGCCGTGCTCGAGATCATCGAGGGCGAACTGGCGGCCGGCAACAAGGTCGCGCTGACCGGCTTCGGTTCATTCGAAGTCTCCGAGCGCGCCGCCCGCACCGGCCGCAATCCGCAGACCGGCGCGTCGATCAAGATCGCCGCCAGCCGTGTGCCGAAGTTCAGTGCCGGCGCTGCGCTGAAGGCCGCCGTGGCCAAGTGAGTTCGCCGGCGCGTCGCGCCGACGAGGGTCTGCCAGGCCCGTCCCCGTCAGGGGGCGGGCCTTGTTCATTGGCACGCCGGGAATCGCGCGTGGCGGACGGCACCGGCCGGCAGCCGAGCCCGCTCGGGCGATGATGCGTTGCGGCGTGAGCTCCGCGACGGGCCGATGCTATGCTGCCCGCTGTTAACACGGAAGCTCGCAATGGAAGGTGACCCGGCGGAGCGTTGCGGTGGTGCGCAGCTGTCCGCGGCGACACGCGGTGCAGGGCCGCTTCGAACGCAACGACGATGACGCTCCGACCGGCGGCGCCGAAGCGGCGCACACGGGAGCGCGTGCTGGAGGTGGCGCTGCGCCTGTTCAACGAATTCGGCGAGCCGAACACCACCACCAGCCTGATCGCCGCCGAGATGGAGATCAGTCCCGGCAACCTGTACTACCACTACCGCAACAAGGACGAGATCGTCACGGCCTTGTGCATCGATTTCGAGCACGAAATGGCGGCCGTGCTGAGCAGGCCCGCAGCGGCCGAGGTCGAGGAGATCTGGCGGCAGATGCACGATACCTTCGAGGTGGTCTGGCGCTACCGCTTCCTGTATCGCGACCTGAACGACATCCTGACCAGGAACCGCAGCGTCGAGTTGCTGTTCGGCCGCATCCTGGCCTTGTCGGTCGCTGCCACGCTGAATGCCTGCGACCGGCTGCGGGCGGCCGGCGAAATGCGCGCCGAGCGGCGCGAATGCCTGGCGCTGGCGGACAACCTGGTGGTGGTCGCCACCTACTGGCTGTCCTACGAATACGTGCGCAATCCGCGCCAGCCGCTCGGCGAGGCTGCGATTCGAAGGGGCGCATTCCAGGTGCTGGCGATTGCCGCACCCTACCTGTCGGGGCGCTCCAGGGCGCTGTACGACAAGCTGGCTGAAAAATATCTGGTCGCGCAAGACGACCGAGCCCGGCCGTGAGTGGAGAACGCGATGTCCAACTGGAAGCCCTTCCCGTACGGGGATCGGGCCTACCGCTATAGCGGGGATGCCTTGCGCGACGCCTGGCCCCGGCTGCACCGGGGCGACCGGGAGCCCTTTCCGTCGCGTCAGGCGGTCGAGGTGCGCCTCAGCCGTCATGCGGCGCTGGCCAACGATCCGTCCGATCCGGAGCGCATCGCCGTCAGCCTGCAGGCCGCCTGGCGCGCTTTCCATGCCGGCGACTTCGCCCGCGCGGTGCAGCAGGGCATCGCGCTGGGCCCGATCGGCTGCGTCGTCGCCGCGCGAGCGACGCTGGTGCATGCGGTCTACCTGGAGGACAGCGAGGCAAGGCGGCTGGCGATCCTGAACGACGTCGTGCGGCACTGCGAGGATTGGATGGAGGCGGCCGGCGACTGGCCCAATGCCAGCTACGTCCATGCCCTGGCGCTCGGCCGTTACGCGCAGCAGGTGTCCGTCGTCAAGGCGTTGGCCACCGGCCTCGGCAACAAGGTGCGCGCGAGCCTGGAGCGGGTGCTGGAGCTGGACGCCGGCCACGTCGATGCCCACACCGCGCTCGGCGTGTTCGAGTCGGAGGTGGTGGCCAACCTCGGCAGCGTGGCGGCGGCGATCACGTTCCGGGCGCGGCGCGACAGCGCGATCGAGCACTTCGAGGTGGCGCGAAGGCTGGCGCCGGATTCGGCGATCACGCACCTGGAGTACGCGCGGGCCCTGATGCGCATGTTCGGCGCGGAACGCAACGCCCAGGTGATCGAGCTGTACGAGCAGGCCGCCGCATGCCGCCCGGTCGATGCACGCGAGCGGATGGACGTGGAGATGGCGCGGCTGCACCTCGAAACCGAGGTGTGAACGGACGCCGGCTCAGCCGTCCTCGTCGTCGGCGACCTGCCGGCGCGGCACCGTGGTCGGATCGCAGACGATCGGCCGGTAGATCTCGACCCGGTCGCCGGCGTGCAGCGGCGTATCCGCTTTGACCACCTTGCCGAAGACGCCGATCTTCTGGCTTTCCAGGTCGATGGACGGAAACATGCCGAGAATGCCGGAGCGCTCGATCGCCGCGGCGGCGGTGGCGTCCTCGGGCACCTCGATCCTCAGCCAGGCCTGCTGGCCGGGCTCCGAATAGCACACGCTGATCTGCATGGTCTCGCCTCCTAGGCGGAAGCCGCCACGGCGGCGCTGCGCCGGCTGCGCCTGCGCGACTCCCACACGCGCTTCGCCGCCAGCAGCGCGCCCAGCACCAGGAAGCCGCCCGGCGGCAGCACCATCAGCAGCGCGCCGCCGCCGTCGTAGAGCCTGGTTTCGAGAAACGCGAAGGCCGGACCGAGCAGCAGGCTGGCCTGGGCGAACAGCGTGCCGCTGCCGAGGATCTCGCGCACCGCACCGATCGCCACCATCGACAGCGTGAAGCCGAGGCCCATTGCCAGGCCGTCGACGGCGGAGTGCAGCGGCGAGGATTTCGAGGCGAAGGACTCGGCGCGGCCGAGAATGCCGCAATTGACCACGATCAGCGCGATGAACAGCCCGAGCACCTTGTACAGCTCGTGCAGCCAGGCGTTCAGCGCCAGGTCGACGAGCGTCACCAGCGAGGCGATCAGCACGATGAAGATCGGGATCCGCACCGCTGCCGGCACCCATTGGCGGATCAGCGAGACCAGCACGTTGGAGGCCACCAGCACGGCGGTCGTGGCGAGCCCCATGCCGAGGCCGTTGGTGGCGGTGGCGGTGACGGCCATGGCGGGACACATGGCCAGCAACTGGGCCGAGATCATGTTGTTGTCCCACAAGCCGTCCCGCACGATCTGCCGGTAGCTGCTCATCGATCCGTCCTCAGGAAGGTTTGCGCAGCGCGAACCACTGCTGGTGTTCGCGCCGGTACAGTTCGAGGCTGCGCTTGACCGCGCCGACCACCGCCCGCGGCGTGATGGTGGCGCCGGCGAACTGGTCGAACACGCCGCCGTCCTTCTTCACCGCCCATTGCGCCGCGCCGGGGTCGTCCAGGCTGTGGCCGTTGAAGGCGTACACCCAGTCGGTCTTGGCGCTTTCGATCTTGTCGCCCAGGCCCGGCGTCTCGCCGTGCCGGGTGACGCGCACGCCGAGAATCCGCCCCGCGGTCGAAATGCCGACCACCAGTCCGATCTCGCCGGCGTAGCCGTGGGCACGGGTGGCCAGCACCACGGCGGTCGGCACGCCGCCCTTGCGCGCCAGATGCACGACCACCGGGATGTCGCCGTCGCGGGTGTCGATCACGTCGCTGCCGGGATCGTTGTCGTAGCTGCCCTCGGGCAGCACCTGAGCGAGCGACTTGTGGGTGTCCTCGGCGATCGCGTCGGCGATGGGCTGCCGGGTGAAGCGGTCGGCGAGACTCAGCGCGGTGCTCGCCACCATCACCGTCAGCGCCAGCATGCCGGCCTGGAACGGGATCGTCGGGCGCAGGCGCTCGAGCAGGCTCACATCGCTCATGCAGTTCTCCCCTCGGCCCGGCCATGGCCGTAGATGCGTGGCCGGGTGAAGCGGTCGATGATCGGCACGCAGGCGTTCATCAGCAGCACCGCGAAGGCGAAGCCCTCGGGAAAGCCGGCGAAGCTGCGGATCACCCAGGTCAGGAAGCCGATGCCGGCGCCGAACACCAGCTTGCCGCGGCCGGTGGCCGGCGAGGTGACCAGGTCGGTGGCGATGAAGAAGGCCCCGAGCAGCGCTGCGCCGGCACTCAGGTGGTGCTGGGCGGAGAGGTGGTGGGCCGGATCCAGGCCGTGGGCGATCGCGGCCGGCAGCGCGATGCCGGCCAGCACCGCCAGCGGCACATGCCACGAGATGATGCGCTGGAACAGCAGGAACACGCCGCCGGCCAGGATCAGCCAGCTACCGGTCTCGCCCAGGCTGCCGGCGTGGCGGCCGATGCCGTCGGCGAGGCCGGCGCCCAGCGCCGGCACGCTGGCCAGCATGTCGACGCCGCGCGAGGCCTCGGCCTTGACGTGTCCGAGCAGCGTCGCGCTGGTCAGCGCGTCGGGAATCGGCGTACTGAAGAGGATCCGCTCCAGCGCCGCGATCGGGTCGAGGCTGCTGCCCGAGAACAGCGGCGTCGGCACCACCCATTGAGTCATTTCGAGCGGGAAGGAGATCAGCAGCGCGACCCGCGCCACCATCGCCGGGTTGAACGGATTCTGCCCCAGGCCGCCGTAGGCGTGCTTGGCCAGGCAGATCGCCGTGAAGCTGCCGATCACCGCGATCCACCAGGGCGCCCAGGGCGGCAGGGTGAGGGCCAGCACCCAGCCGGCCAGCGCGGCCGAGCCGTCCAGCAGCACGCGTGGGCCGCCGCGCTCGGCCAGGTGCAGGCAGATCAATTCGAACAGCAGGGCGCTGCCGACCGTGAGGGTCCACAGCCAGATCGCGCTCCAGCCGAACAGGTAGAAGCCCCACAGGGTCACCGGCAGCAAGGCCAGCATCACGCGCAGCATGACGCTGCCGACGCTGCTGCCGCCGTGGGCGTGGGGCGCGTGGGCGGGTGGGTTCATGCGCTCACCTGGCTGTCGTCGCTGTTGGTCGCGCTGGTTGCCACCACGGCGGCGGCTTCGGCGGCCTTGCGCTTGGCGGCTTCCCGTTCGGCCTTGCGGCGGGCGGCCGCCTCGGCCTTCTCGCGGGCTTCGCGCTCGAGGCGTTCGCTGCGGGCGGAAGTCAGCTTCTTGATCGATTCGTTCTTCAGCCGCGCCCGCTCGGCCGCCGCCAGCGAGCCCTTGGCGTAGCTGAAGTAGTGGGACAGCGGGATGCGGGCCGGACAGGCGTAGGCGCAGCTGCCGCAGCCGATGCAATCCTTCAGGCCGATCTCGACCGCCGACTCGGCCTGGCCGGCGCGGATGCGCGCGGCCATTTCGAGCGGCAGCAGGCCGATCGGGCAGACCCCGACGCAGCTCGCGCAGCGGATGCAGGCGGACGGATCGGCGTCGCCGGTCTCGTCGGCGGTCAGCGCAAGGATGCCGGAGCTGCCCTTGACCACCGGCACGCCGGTGGCGGGCAGCACCATGCCCATCATCGGGCCGCCCATCACGTAGCGGCGCACCTCGTGCTTGGTGCCGCCGCAGTGGGCGATGACGTCCGCCACCGGCGTGCCGATCGCGACCCGCAGGTTGGCCGGCCGCGCGATCGCGCCGCCGCTGACGGTGACGGTGCGGTGGGTGAGCGGCTCGCCGCTGCGCAGCACCTGGCTGACCGCAGCCGCGGTGCCGACGTTGTGCACCACCACGCCGAGCTCGGCCGACAGCCCGCCGGCCGGCACTTCGAGGCCGGTCAGGTACTCCACCAGCTGCTTCTCGGAGCCCATCGGATAGCGCGCCGGCAGCGCGCGCACGGCGATCTCGGCATACGGCGCGCAGGCCACCTGCAGCGTCGCGATCGCCTCGGGCTTGTTGTTCTCGACCCCGATCACGATCGTGCCGGCACCGAGCGCCTTCGCCATCAGCCGGGCGCCGTCGATCACCTGCCGCGACTGCTCGCGCATCGTGCGGTCGTCGCAGCTCAGGTAGGGTTCGCACTCGCCGCCGTTCAGCAGCAGCGTGTGCACCGGGTTGCGCCGGCCGAGCGAGAGCTTGACGGCAGCCGGAAAGGTCGCGCCGCCGAGGCCGACGACGCCTCCGGCCGCAACGCGGCGGGCGATCTCGCCGGCCTCCAGCGCGAACGGGTCGTCGCAGCGCTGGAATTCGATCGCTTCGTCGAGCATGTCGGGTTCCAGCACCAGCGCTGCCGCCAGCAGGCCGGACGGATGCGGCACCGGGTAGTCGCCGATATCGACGATGCGTCCGCTGGTCGGGGCATGCAGTGGCGAGGACAGCTTGCCCGCCGCCTCCGCCAGCACCTGGCCGCGCAAGACGCGCTCGCCGGGTGCCACGACGGCGCGCGCCGGCGCACCGATGTGCTGCGACAGCGGCAGGATCAGGCGTTCCGGCAGCGGCATCGGCTCGACCGCGCACTCGCTGGTCAGGACCTTGTAGCCCTCGGGATGAACCCCCCAGCGCAGCTTGAGCTCGGTGACCAGGTCCTTGAATCCCATCTGAATACTCCTCTCAGGCGCAGACCGGCCGGCCCCAGCGCCAGGCGCCGAGCGTGGCGGGCACCGGCACCAGCGTGACGGCCTCGGTGGGACAGCAATCGACGCACTTGCCGCAGCCGGTGCAGGCTTCCTTCATGACCGAGTGGATCTGTTTCATCGCGCCGTGGATCGCGTCGGTCGGGCAGGCCTTGAAGCACTTGGTACAGCCGATGCAGATCTCCTCGCGCACCGTCGCCAGCGACGGCACGGCCTCGGCCATGCCGCCCAGGTCGGCGCTGACGCCCAGCTTGTCGGCCAGGGCCTGGGCCAGCGCGGGTCCGCCCGGCGGGCACAGCGTGACGGCCGCGCTGCCCTCGGCCAGCGCCTGGGCCGCGCCGGCACAGCCCGGAAAGCCGCACTGGCCGCACTGGCTGCCGGGCAGCATGGCTTCGAGCTCGGCCACGATCTCGGCCGGCTCGACGTGGAAGCGGCGCGCGGCGAGACCCAGGATCAGGCCGAGACAGGTCGCGATCAGGGTCAGGCTGGCGACGGCAACGATCATGCTGGCGCTCCGTATCAGTTCAGCTCAAGGCCGGAAAAGCCCATGAAGGCGAGCGACAGCAGGCCCGCCGTGACCAGCGCGATCGGCGCGCCGCTGAAGGTGGCCGGCACGCTGGCCAGTTCGAGCCGCTCGCGCACGCCGGCGAACATCACCATCACCAGCGTGAAACCGAGGGCCGAACCGAGCCCGTACAACAGCGAGCGCAGGAAGTCGGCGCCCTCCTGGACATTCAGCAGCGCGATGCCGAGCACCGCGCAATTGGTCGTGATCAGCGGCAGGTAGATGCCGAGCACTTGGTACAGCTCGGGGCTGAATTTCCTGATCGCCAGTTCGACGAACTGGACTGCGGCGGCGATCACCATGATGAAGCTGACGATGCGCAGGTAGCCCAGCCCGAACGGCTGCAGCAGCCAGTGCTCCAGCATCCAGCTGGCGGCCGAGGCGAGCGTCAGCACGAAGGTCGTCGCCAGGCCCATGCCGATCGCCGCGTCGAGCTTGCGCGAGACGCCGAGGAACGGGCACAGGCCGAGGAACTTGACCAGCACGACGTTGTTCACGAGCGCCGTCGATAGCAGCAGGAGCAGAAACTCGGTCATGACGCCTCCGGGCGCAATGCAAGCAGTCGGTGCTGCTTCCGCACGGACCGTGCCACGGCCCGTCCGGACGTCCGCAGGGCACCGGGAATGCCCGCTAAGTGATTGAAAAGCATTCGCTCCGGATCCGATCGGTGACGAACCGCGCGGTCGGCCGGGGCTGTGGCAAAGAACACTTCACGCAGCGGCTTTGTTGCCTTTGCGACAGCTCGCCGTGGCCGCGCCGGAGACACAGGTTTGATTGCACCGCAACGGTGCCTGGCGGGCCCGCGAGCGGCTTCGTCGATCCACCTGCCGTGGCTCTAAAAAGGCTCGAGGGATCTGCAAAATTCCATTTAAATCAGTTTGTTGGATTGAGGCCGGGCCGTCCTTGGGAAGCTGGGCCGGCATCCGGGCAATGCCGGGGTCCGAATCTTGCTTTGTGCGTTGCAATATCGACACCTCGCTTCCGGAGCAGGAGACCTTGCATGGACAAGCCGAGTTGCTGTGGGCCCGCCCAGCGTTGTCAGACCATCGAGCAGGTGATGGCCAAGTTGGGCGACTACTCGCCGCAGAAGGTGACCGAGGTGATCGAGAGCATCTTGCGCAGCGGCCACGGCCTGCCGCCCCGGGTCTTCGTCGAGACCACCGACCAGTCCTCGGTGGCGATCTCGATCACCGACGCCGGCGCCAACATCCTGTATGCCAACCAGGCCTTCCAGCAGGTCACCGGCTACGCGCCGGAGGACGTCATCGGGCGCAACGAATCGCTGCTCTCCTACCGCACCACGCCGCGCGAGGTGTACCAAGAGATGTGGGCCCGCCTGAGCGAGCACCGGCCCTGGAACGGCCGGCTGATCAACCGCCGCAAGGACGGCTCGCGCTACCTGGCCGAGCTGACGATCTCGCCGATCCTGGACGACGCCGGCGAGAGCATCTACTTCGTCGGCATCCACCGCGACGTCACCGACGTGCACCAGTTGCAGCAGCAGGTGGCGGGGCAAAAGGCCTTGATCGAGACCGTGATCGACCTGGCGCCGGTGGCGACCGTGGTGCTGGATGCGGATTTCAAGGTGTTCCTCGACAACCAGGAGTACAAGAAGCTGCACAGCCTGTTCCGCGGCGAGGAGCCGGCACGGGTGGTGCTGGAGTCGCTGTTTCCGTGTCCCGACGGCCGGCCCGAGGTGCCGCGCAGCGGCTTCGCCCAGCAGGAGTTCGTCGTCGAGCGCGGCGGTGCGCCGGTGCGCTGGTTCTCCTGTTCGGGCACCTGGTTCGACGAGTCGGATCCGAGCGCCGAGAGCTTCTTCGAGCCGAAGCGGCGCAGCTACCTGCTACTGGTGATGGAAGACATCACGGCCCACAAGCGCCGCCAGGAAGAGCAGCGCATCAGTGCGCTGCGCACACTGCTGGCCGAGGGCGAGCTGAACCAGAG
>JBNLET010000169.1:0-19795 GCA_050305135.1 Rhodocyclaceae bacterium
TCCTGCTGATCGCCGCCCACCGCGACGAATTGAAGCGCGCCTGGCCGCACTGGCTGGCGCCCTCGCTGCTGCTGGCACTGTACTGCGCGCTGCCGTGGATCCTGTCGGTGCTGGCGGCCGGCAACGCGGGCGACGGCTACAGCCGCGCCCAGCTGGGCCGCGCGTTCGAGGCGCTGAGCCCGCTCCAGGTGCTGGCGAGTTTCGCAAGCCTGGTCGTCTGGTTGGCGATGATCCGCTTCCTGCGCATGCCGATCTGGCACAAGCTGGTCCTGGCCGGCGCGCTGCAGGGACTGCTGCTGGTCGGCGTCGTCGTGCCCTATGCCGGCGAACTGGCACAGGGACCGGTCAAGCGGGCGGCCCTGCAACTGCGCGATGCCGGCGAACCGGTCACGCTGCTCAGCTACACGGCGCCGAGCTTCAGCGTCTACCGGCAGGCCGTCACGCCGCGCCGGCAGCCGGAACCCGGCGGGCTGGCGGTGACCCGCATCGACCGCATGCCGGCCGAGGGCTATGAGCAACTGCGCGCCGAGGGCGGCGTCGTGATCCTGCGGCGAAGCCGACCATGAGCCGTCACAGCCCTGCCCTGACGCTGCTGCTGGTGGCGATCCTGCTGACCGGCTACCGGATGTGGGTGATCCGCCACCTGGGCATCGATCTGTACGTGGACGAGGCCTATTACTGGGGCTGGTCGAAGGCGCTGGACTGGGGCTATTTCTCGAAGCCGCCGGTGATCGCGGCACTGATCGCGGCCAGTACCGCGCTCCTCGGCGACGGCCTGCTGGCGATCAAGCTGCCGGCGCTGCTGGCCTACCCGCTCACCGCCTTCGTGCTGTACCGGCTGGCGGCGCGGATGTTCGACGAGCGGGTGGCGCTGTGGACCGGCCTGGCCTTCCTGACCATGCCGCTGGTCGGCGCGCTCGGCCTGTTCGTGTCCACCGACGCGCCGCTGCTGCTGTTCTGGTCGCTGGCGATGCTGGCGCTGTGGAACGCACTGCACGAGGACGGCGGCTGGCCCCAGTGGCTGCTGCTCGGCAGCTGGGTCGGCCTCGGCCTGCTGACCAAGTACACGATGGCGGCCTTCCTGCCCTCGGCGCTGCTGGTGATGCTGGCCGGCGCCGGCGGCCGGCGCGCGCTGGCGAGCCCGCGGCCCTGGCTGGCACTGCTGCTGGCGCTGCTGATCTTCGCGCCGAACCTGTGGTGGAACTGGAGCCACGACTTCCCGACCTTCCGCCATACCGCCGCCATCACCGAACTCGACGGCGATTCCACCGGCAAGGGCAACCTGGGCGAGTTCCTGGCCGGCCAATGGCTGTCGCTCGGCCCGCTGCTGTTCCTGTGCATGCTGTGGGGCATGCTGCGCACGCTGCCGCGCCTGCGCGACCCGGTCTGGCGCCTGCTGCTCGGCATGAGCCTGCCGCTGCTGCTGCTGGTCTCGCTGCAGGCCGCGCGCGGCGGCGCCAACGGCAACTGGGCCGCTCCGGCCTTCGCGGCCGGCATCCTGATCGCCACCGGCTGGCTCGGCGACCGCCGGCGATGGCGGACCCTCGCGGCCGCGGTGCTGATCAACCTGGTGCTGGTCTCCGGCGTCTATCACTGGCCCGACCTCAGCCGGCTGGCCGGCGTCGAGATGACGCGCAACAAGGATCCCTACAAGCGCGCCCGCGGCTGGCTGGCGCTGGCCCGGGCGGTGGCGCCGGAGCTCAGCCGGCGGCCCGACGCGATCCTGGTGGCGCGCGACCGCGACCTGCTCGCCCATCTGATCTATTTCCTCGCGCCGCGCCACTACGCCAGCTGGAATCCGCAGCGGCACGTGATCGACCACTATCAGCTCACCACCAGTCTCGACGACGCCCGCGGCCGCGACCTGCTGTTCGTCAGCCGCGGGCCGCTGGGCGAGGACGTGCTGTCGCGCTTCGACGCCGTCGAGGATCTGGGCGAACGGGTGGTACCGATTCACCGCGACTTCGAGCGGCGGGTGCATCTGTACCTGCTGAAGGGCTTCCGCGGCTACGGTGGTGCGGGCTGATTGGCATCGCCGGCCGGCTGAAGCCGGCCCTACGGGCCCCACACGTACCCGCTTCGGATTGCCTTCGACCCAGTGTGGTGTTGCGACCTTGGTGGAGCCGACGATTGCTGCTGATCTCAAGCGCCGCTGGCCGGCTGAAGCCGGCCCTACGAACCCGACCGAAGCGCGTTTCCCGGTAGGGCCGGCTTCAGCCGGCCTTGGGCGCCCGATTCGGGCCGGACGCATAAGATCCTCTCTACGCGCGCAACACTACGCTAGCCCGGCGCCTTGCTGAACAGCCCCTTCAAGGCCTCGCGGATGTCGCCCGGCAGCACCACCAGTTTCGAATTGCCGGATTCGCCCAGCGCCCGCAGCGCCTGCACGTAGCGCTCGCCGAGCAGGTAGTACACCGGCGCGGTCTCGTCGCCGATCGCGTTGGTGACGCGGCGGATCGCCTCGGCCGAGGCCTCGGCCAGCATCACCTGGGCACTGGCGTCGCGCTTGGCCGCCTCGAGGCGCGCCTCGGCCTCGAGGATTGCCGACTGCTTCTGGCCCTCCGCCTTGGTCACCATCGCCTTGCGCTCGCGCTCGGCGGCGGCCTGCATCTCCATCGCCTTCTGCATCGACTGCGAGGGATTGATGTCCTGGATCTCCACCGACTTGACCGTCAGGCCCCAGTCCACGGCCTCGTCGGCAATGCTCTCGCGCAGCCGGGCCTTGATCTTGTCGCGCGACGACAAGGCCTGGTCCAGTTCCATTTCGCCGATGATCGAGCGCAGCGTGGTCATAATCAGGTTGCGGATCGCTTCGGCGAAATCGGTCACGCCATAGACCGCCTTGACCGGATCGGTGACCTTCACGAAGGCCACCGCGTTGGCCAGGATCACCGCGTTGTCGAGCGTGATCACCTCCTGCTCCTGCACGTCCAGGATGATGTCCTTGGTGACCAGCTTGTAGGCGACCTTGTCGATGTAGGGAATGATGATCTTGAGGCCCGGTTTCAGGGTCTCGTTGTACTTGCCCAGCCGCTCGACGATCCATTCCTCGCCCTGCGGAATGATCCTGACGCCCTTCGCGATGGTCACCACCACGAAGATCAGGACCGCGATCACAACGATCAGCCCCTCGGTCATGTCGCCCCCTTCCGGCTCTTCGCCACCTTGAGAATGCTGCCCTCGATCGCCACCACGCTGACCCGCTCGCCCGCGGCAATCGACTCGTCCGCGATGCAGGCCCATTCCTCCGAGCCGAGCAGCGGTTTTTGGAACCTCACCCTGCCGCGCTGGAACGGCTCCAGCGCGGTCACCAGCAGTCCGACTTCGCCGACCACCTCGCCGTCCGACATGCCGATGCGCGTCTTGTGGCGGCCGCTGCGGAAGACCCGGAACCAGGCGTAGACCATCGCCAGCGAGGCGAGAATCCAGACCGCCAGCTGCTCGGCCAGCGACAGGTCGACCAGCAGCAGTGTCGTCAGGCCGACCAGCAGCGCGCCGGCGCCGAACCAGATGATGAAAAACGCGGGAATGGCCAGTTCGGCCACGACCAGGGCAACGCCCAGCACGATCCAGTGCCACCAGACGACGTGGTAGTCCACGCGCCGACCCTAGCCGTGGCTGGCGCCGGGCAACTCGACGACCTTGTCGTCGCGGGGCTCGTCCGATTCGCAGCTCAGCGTACCGGACACCGAAGCACCGCAGTCCATCTGCAACTGGCGATACTTGATGTCGCCGGTGACGCGGGCCTTCGGCTGCAGTTCGAGGAAGTGTTCGACGGTCAGGTCGCCGACGATCTCGCCATTGATCACCGCGTCATGGACATGCACGTTGCCTTCGATGCGACCGCGGTCGCTGAGCACCAGCAGGCCTTTCTTGTCCGGCTTGTTGGACAGGTTGCCGCGAACGCAACCGTCCACCCTGAGGCCATCCGAAAACGCCAGGTCGCCTGTGATTTCGACGTTGTCGGCGACGAGGCTGGAGAGCTTGGTGATCTCGATGGACTTGCTTTGCTTGCGGCGAAACATGGTCTCCTCCGTGTTCGTTGCTGCCCGATCCCGTCAGGGCTTCGATTTCTGGGCCTGCTTGTAGAAGCTCAACTCCTCGTTGAGCTTCTTGACCGTGAGGTTCAGTTCTTCCAGCTGCCGCTCGAGCTCGGCTCGCGTGGCGGCGTCCATCTCGGACCGCATCCGTGCATCGGTCAGTTCGTTGTTCAGGCGCGTCTTCTCATCGGCCATCTGCTGGCGCAAGTCGTCGTTTTCGGCCCGCAGCCCGGCAACCCGCGAACCCTGCGCGAACTGCTCCTCGAACACCTGGTAGCCCGCGTAGGCGGCAAGCGCCACGCACATCAGCGCCAGCAGCGTGCTCACTATCCGGCCACCGCCGCCGCTGCCGCGCGTGACGGTATAGATCGGTGCCGTCAACTCCCTGGTATCGCTGTGACCGCCGAACAGCCCCGGCATGCCGGATTTCAGCCCGCGTGCAGAAAGTCCTCGGGATCGACGAATCTGCCGTGCTCGAGGACTTCGAAGTGGAGGTGCGGTCCGGTCGAGCGTCCGCTGGAACCGACGTCGGCGATGTGCTGGCCGGGCGTCACCACGTCGCCGCGCTGGACCCGCAGCCGCCGTGCATGGGAGTAGCGGGTCACCAGGCCGTTGCCATGGTCGATCTCGACCTGGCGGCCGTAGTCGCTGCGAAATCCGGCATAGGTCACGACGCCGCCCGCGCTGGCCCGGATCGGCGTTCCGGGCGGAGCCGGGAAATCGAGGCCGGAGTGGAAGGCCCGTCGCTTGTTGAACGGATCGATGCGGTTGCCGAAGCGCGACCCGATGCGCGAATGCAGGACCGGCAGCCGGCTGGGAAAGATCATCGACTCGACGCTCTTGCGCGACGCCATTTCGTCGATCGAGGAAAGGGTTTCGGCCAGCCGCTCCAGATCGGCCTCGAGCACCTCCAGGCTGCTGCCCACCAAGGCCATCGTTTCGCCGCCGTCCGTCAGGCTCTCGCCGATCGCCGGCAGCATCGGGCCGCCCTCCGCTTCGCCTCCGGGATTGCGGGCCGCACCGGCTGCGTCACCCTCGTCGGCCTTGTCGTCCTTCTTCAGTCCGATCCGCTTGGCGAGCACGATGGCCTCCGATTCGAGCCGCATCAGGCGGCCCGAGAGCTCGCCGACGCGGCCGATCAAGAAGCGGCTCTCCGGTTCGGGCGCGGCGTCGGCCTGTACCGGCAGCTGCGGAACCGGTTGCGGGGCCGAGGCCTGCACGGGCTGCCCGTCGCTGGCGGCGCCGTAGCCGATACCGATGCCGGCTGCGAGCGATGCGACCGCCACGGCGGTGACGCCGAGCGCCAGCCGCGAGGCCGAAACGGTTCTCACCTTCGACTCCGTGGCGGCACCCGCCGATAGAATGACAAACGCCATCCAGCCTCCTGTCGATCGTTTTTGTCAGGCGCGATCCCCGGCGCCAGCCCCCATCTACCGGGCATCTAACGGCCGCAATCCGCGAAAGTTTTGCAGTATATCATTTTGCAGCCTTGCTTCGACCGCCCATCGGACTCCGACGTGCGGCCATGACAAGCCACTAAACGGCTGATTTACTGGTCATTTGTTGCCGTGTTCGGCAAGCTTCAGCCAGGTATCGACGACGGTGTCCGGATTCAGCGAGATGGTCTGGATGCCCTCGTCCATCAGCCACTCGGCGAAGTCCGCATGGTCCGACGGACCCTGGCCGCAGATGCCGACGTACTTGCCGAGCCGGTTGGCGGCCTGGATCGCCATCGACAGCAGCTGCTTGACGGCCGGATCACGCTCATCGAAGGCATGGGCGACCAGACCCGAATCGCGGTCGAGGCCGAGCGTCAGCTGGGTCAGGTCGTTGGAGCCGATCGAGAAGCCGTCGAAGTGCTCGAGGAACTGCTCGGCCAGCAGCGCATTGGACGGGATCTCGCACATCATGATCAGCTTGAGATCCCTTTCGCCACGCTTCAGGCCGTGCTCGGCGAGCAGATCGACGACCGCAGCGGCCTCTTCCAGGTTGCGCACGAACGGCACCATCAGCTGCACGTTGGTCAGGCCCAGTTCGTTGCGCACCTTCTTCATCGCGATGCATTCCATCTCGAAGCAGTCGCGGAAGGAGTGGGCGATATAGCGCGAGGCGCCGCGGAAGCCGAGCATCGGGTTCTCTTCCTCCGGCTCGTAGATCTCGCCGCCCAGCAGCTTGCGGTATTCGTTGGACTTGAAATCCGACAGGCGGACGATCACCGGACGCGGGTAGAAGGCGGCCGCCAGCGTCGCCACGCCCTCGACGATCTTCTCGATGAAGAACTGCTTCGGCGTCAGGTAGCCGCGCGAACGGCGCAGGATCTCGCTGCGCAGGCTGGCCGGCACCTGGTCGAGTTCGAGGATCGCCTTCGGATGGATGCCGATCATGTTGTTGATGACGAACTCGAGCCGCGCCAGGCCGACCCCACCGTTCGGGATCTGGGCGAACTCGAACGCCAGTTCCGGGTTGCCGACGTTCATCATGATCTTGACCGGCAGATCCGGCAGCTTGCCCATGTCGGTGGTGATCACCTCGTACTCGAGCTTGCCGCGATAGACGTAGCCGGTATCGCCCTCGGCGCAGGAGACGGTGACCGAATCGCCCTCGTCCAGCACCTCGGTCGCGTTGCCGCAGCCAACGATGGCGGGGATGCCGAGTTCGCGCGCGATGATCGCCGCGTGGCAGGTGCGGCCGCCCCGGTTGGTGACGATCGCGGCGGCGCGCTTCATCACCGGTTCCCAGTTGGGGTCGGTCATGTCGGTGACCAGCACGTCGCCGGGCTGGACGCGGTTCATCTCGCTCGCCGACTGGATCACCCGCACCGGGCCGACGCCGATCTTCTGGCCGATCGCGCGGCCGTGGGTCAGGCTCTTGCCGTACTGCTTGAGCCGGTACTTCTCCATCACGTTGCCGCTCTGCTGGCTCTTCACGGTCTCGGGCCGGGCCTGCAGGATGTAGAGCTTGCCGTCGTCGCCGGACTTGCCCCACTCGATATCCATCGGACGGCCGTAGTGCTGCTCGATGATCACCGCGTAGCGGGCCAGCTCCAGCACGTCGGCGTCGGACAGCGAGAAGCGGTTGCGCTCGGCCTCGGGCACGTCGACGGTGACCGTCGAGCGGCCTGCCTCGCGCTTCTCCGAGAACACCATCTTGATCAGCTTCGAGCCGATATTGCGCCGCACCACCGAGGGTTTGCCCTCGGCCAGCGTCGGCTTGTGCACGTAGAACTCGTCCGGGTTGACGGCGCCCTGCACGACGGTCTCGCCGAGACCGTAGGAGGCGGTGATGAAGACCACGTCGTCGAAGCCCGATTCGGTGTCCATCGTGAACATCACGCCGGAGGCGCCGATGTCGGAACGCACCATGCGCTGCACGCCGGCCGACAGCGCGACCTCGGCATGGGTGAAGCCCTTGTGCACGCGGTAGGCGATGGCCCGGTCGTTGTACAGCGAGGCAAAGACCTCCTTGATCGCGTGCAGGATGTTCTCGTAGCCGTGGATGTTCAGGAAGGATTCCTGCTGGCCGGCGAAGGAGGCATCCGGCAGGTCTTCCGCGGTGGCCGAGGAGCGGACCGCGAAGCTGCCCTCGCCCTCGGTCGTCAGCTTCTCGTAGGCGGCCTTGATCTCGGCCTCGAGCTGGGGCGGGAAGGGGGTGTCCACGATCCAGGCGCGCAGATCCGCGCCACACTTCGCCAGCGCATCCACGTCGTCCACATCGAGACTTCCCAGCGCCGCATTGATGCGCTCCGCCAGGCCTTCGTGGGCGAGGAACTCGCGGTACGCCGCCGCGGTGGTCGCGAAGCCGCCGGGCACGCGCACGCTCGACGGCAGCTGGCTGATCATCTCGCCGAGCGAGGCGTTCTTGCCGCCGACCGCTTCCACGTCGGACATGCGCAACTCTTCGAAGGGGATGACGAAACGGGTCATGGGGAGGTCTTCCGTAAATGTTGTCGTAAAAGCAAAATGGCGATTCTATCCGCTGCGGAAGATCACTTCAGCAGGGTTAACCCGTCAACACTACCAATCATCGAGCCAAAAATGGGAAAGACCGACACGCGGACCGTGTTCTTCATCTCGGACGGTACCGGCATCACGGCCGAGACGTTCGGCCACAGCTTGCTGGCCCAATTTCCCGACATCCGCTTCCGGCAGGTGCGGGTGCCGTTCGTGGACGACCTGGACAAGGTCGTGGACTGCGTGCGCGCGATCCGCGAGGCGACCGAACGCGACGGCGAGCGCCCGATCGTGTTCAACACGCTGGTCACGCCCGAGTCGGTCACCCTGCTGCGCGACACCGGGGCAATGCTGATCGACCTGTTCGAGAGCTTCATCGGCCCGCTCGAAACCGAGCTCGGCCAGCGCTCGACCCACGCCGTCGGCCGCTTCCGCGGCATGGCCGAGAGCCTCGAATACAAGAGCCGCATCGAAGCGATCAACTTCACGCTGGCCCACGACGACGGCGTCTCCAGCGCCGACCTGGAGGAGGCGGACGTGATCCTGGTCGGCGTCTCGCGCTCCGGCAAGACGCCGACCAGCCTCTATCTGGCGATGCAGTTCGGCGTCAAGGCGGCCAACTATCCGCTGATCCCGGAAGATTTCGAGCGCAACAAGATGCCGGGCGAACTGCACGTGCACCGGCGCAAGCTGTTCGGCCTGACGATCGGCCCGGAACGACTGGCCCAGATCCGGCAGGAGCGGCGGCCGGACTCCTACTACGCCTCGATGGAGAACTGCCGCTTCGAAATCGAAGCGGCGCAGCGCATGATGCGGCGCGAAGGCATCAAGTGGCTCGACTCGACCGCCAAGTCGATCGAGGAAATCTCGGCCACGATCCTGCACGAGGTTCGCCTCAACAAGCACGTTTACTGAGCGCCGCGGTCCGACCCGTTACAATCCGGCACCCTTCCCCAAGGGCCTTCGGCACCCATCCCAGGAATCGACATGAAACGCACCCGCTTCGGCCGCCGCGGCGGCCTGTCCCGCGACGCGGAACAACTGGTCTGGCTGGCCACCGGCCTGGCCGAGTCCGGCAGCCGGCCGGAGGACCGCTACTGGGAAAGGCAGTTGGCCGAGATCGTCGACGGCCTGCTCGACGCCGATGACGAGGACGTCATCAACGAGGCGCTCGACCACCTCTACCCGGCCAACGCCCGTGCCTACGACGAGCTCGCCGATTTCATCGAATCCCGCGCCGAGACGGCGTTCCGCTCGAGCGGCGAGCACGACGTGCTGCTGATCACGGCACCGGTGCTGGCCTGGTCCCGCTTCCGCATCCCGGCGACCAGCATCCCGAAGGCCGTGCTGGCCAACCTGCGCGTACATCTGCAGGCCCATGTGCTGGCGGACGGCGTCGGGCTGGCGGTGGCGGACTACCTGTTCAGCCCGGACCAGTTGCCGGTGGGCTATTGCGCCACCTCGCGCTTCGCCGGCGAAGTCGGCTCCGCGGCGCTGGAAGACCGGGACGTGCATATCGATATCGAGGGCATGCCGGAGACCAGCCAGTTCCTGTCGGACACCCGTTACCTGCTGGCGGCGGTGGCGGTGCCGCGCGGCGCGCCGGTCTTCGGCTGGCAGGAGCGCGGCGGCAACCGGGAGCAGAGCCTCGATCAATGGCGTGCCCAGGGCGGTGCCTGTCTGGCGCCGCTGCTGCCCGGCTGCGCGCTCGAGGTGGTATTGCCCGAAACCTACTTCGCCGCCAGCCGAGAAGCCGACCGCGAAAGCCGCCCGTACTCGGTGCGCGCCTCGGTGGCCTTCCTCGGCACCACGCTGGAGTCGCCCGCCTCGGCACTGCGGGCCGTGATCGCGCCGTTCCATGACCGCCAGTTGGAGGAGTACCGCATCGGCTTCACGCAGAAGTCGAGCGACACGGTCGTGCACGGCGTCGTATGGCCGCTGCTCGGCGCCGAGGACGACGAGGCGGACACGGTCTCCAGCATCGAGTCCACGTTGCGCGAATGCGGCGTGCTCGACGTGCAGGTGCTCGACAACCCCTTTCCGCTCGAATACTGCGACGACTGCGGCGCGCCCTACTACCCCTCGCCCGACGGCGAAGCGGTGCATGCGGAATTGCCCGAGGAACCGTCCGAGCACATGCCGCGGCATCTGCACTAGCGTCGTAGAACCCACGCCCACTCCGTTCGTCGCCGGCCACTCGCCGCCGGTTCCGACGCCTGCCCGCGCCGCATGACCGGCGGTTAAAGCCGGCCACGCCCCTGCCGTCAATTGACGCCACAGCAGCGCCGGCCGAGCAGCCGGCACCGTCGCAGCGTGCGCCGGGCAGCGACATCGGTCCCGACAAAGGAGAGCAGAGCATGCGAGTTCGTCAACTCGATGGGTATCGCCACGGTGGCGGTCTTCCACCAGGACGATCCGTTCGGCCAGGACGGGCTCGCGGCCGCCAAGCGAGCCCTCGCCGACACCTCGATCAAGCTCGTCGCCACCGCGGGCTACAAGAAGAACACCACCGAAGTGGCGGAAGCGGTCAAGACCATCGACGCGGCCAATCCGATGGGCGTGATCATGGTTTCGAACACCGCCGCCAGCGCCGCATTCGTCAAGGCCTTCCGGCCGGACAACCCGGCGACCCAGTTGATCGCGCTATCGGTCACCGACGGTTCCCAGGTGGCCGACCGGATCGGCGCCCGACTGGCCCGCGGCCTGGGCGTGGTGCAGGTCGTGCCGGACCCGGTGGCCGGCACCGAGGCCATCGCGGCCGAGGTGCGCAAGGCCTGGGAGGCCCATCCGCAGCAAGGGGTGGAACTCAGCCACACGGTGCTCGAGGGCTACCTGATGGCCAAGGTGCTGGTGGCGGCGATCGACAAGGCGGGCCCTGCGCCGACGCGTCGGGCGCTGGTCGCGGCCCTCAACGGCATGCGCAATTTCGACGCCGGCGGCCTGAGCATCAGCTACTCGCCGGAGGACCACGCCGGCCCGAGCTTCACCGACATCACGGTGCTCGACCGCAACGGCCGGCCGATCCGCTGAGCGCGCTGCGGCGCGCGGCTCATTCCGCCAGCAGGAAGTTGCGCACCAGTCCGACCTGTTCCGCGTCGAGCAGCATCGGCGCGTGGCCGACGCCGGCCACCTCGACGCCGCGGGCACAGGGTCCGCGGCGCGCCATTTCGTCCAGCGTGCCGCGTTCCAGCAGGTCCGACTCGGCGCCGCGCAAGACCAGTGTCGGACAGCGGACGGCATCGTAGACCGGCCACAGGTCCACGTCCTCGACCAGCGGATTATTCCGGAACGGTTCGCCGATGCCGGGATCGTAGGCCATCGCGAATCCGCCATCCACGGCCTTGACGACGTTCTCGGTCAAGTGGCGCCAAGCCGCGTCCGACAGAGCGCCGAACGGCGCGCACACCTCTCGCAGATAGGCCTCGGCGGCCTCGATGTCGGGAAACACCGGCGCCGTGCCGACGTACTGCCCGATCCGCTGCACCGACGCCGCGGTCACCACCGGCCCGACGTCGTTCAGCACCAGGCGGTGGATCGGGTTGCCGGGCTGGCTGGCGATCAGCATGCCGATCAGGCCCCCCATCGAGGTGCCCACCCAGTGCACCGACTCCACGTCCAGCCGCGCGATCAGCGTGATCATGTCCGACACGTAGAGCGGCAGTCCGTAGTCGTCCTTGACCTTGAGCCATTCGCTGCGGCCGCGGCCGGCGACGTCCGGGCACACGACGCGGTAGTCCCGGCACATCGCCGTTGCCAGCGTGTCGAAATCGCGTCCGTTGCGGGTCAGCCCGTGCACGCAGATCAGCACCCGCGGATTGGACGGATCGCCCCATTCCCGGTAGGCCATCCGGTGCAGACCGTGAGGGCCCATGCATTGCACCGTGCGTTCGCGCACCGGCAGCATCCCCTCGGCGTGGCGGGCGGCGCCGTCGGCGCCGAGAATACGGTCCAGCAAGGTCGACAGACTCATGATCGAACACTCCCCCCGGAGTCCATTGGTCCGGGTGCGAGTTTAGCCCGCCTGTACCGGCCAAGGACAACCCGGGCGGTCAGCGGCCGTGCCAGTAGCGCTCGTGGAGCGACCTCTCGCTCGCCAGGCGGATGCCGTCGCGGCCGAAGTACGCCGTGACGGCGCCCTGGCTGTCGGTGCGCAGGCCGCGCGCGCCGGCGGCGGCCCAGCGCGCCCACACCTCGGCCTTGGGGTGCCCGAAGCGGGAGCGGTAGCCCACCGCGAAGACCGCATAGCCTGGCGACACCGCCGCCACCAGCGCCGGCGAGGACGACGAGCCGCTGCCGTGGTGCGGCACCAGCACCCAGTCGGCCTGCAACCGCGTGCCGAGCGATTCGACCAGCGCCGCCTCGGCCGCGCTCTCGATGTCGGCCAGCAGCAGCGCCGTGCCGCCGGCGCCCTCCACCTTCAGCACGCAGGAGCGGTTGTTCTCGTCTTCGAGCAGCGGCGACGAGGGCGGCGGATTCAGCCAGCTAAAGCGCACGCCGTCCCATTGCCAGGTACCCGCCTCGCTGCAGCTCTCCCATCGCCCATCCCCGGATCGCGCCGGACCGGAGCGGCGGTGAGCGACCCGGCGCAGCACCGGCATGCCGGCCAGCACGCTGGCCGCGCCGCCGGAATGGTCCGAATCGTCGTGGCTGATCACCAGCATGTCGAGCCGCCGCACGCCCGCGGCCCGCAGATAGGGCAGGACTACCGCGTGCCCGGCGTCGCTGCCCGGCCAGCGCGGCCCGGCGTCGAACAGCAGGTCGTGGCCGGCGGTGCGTAGATGCACGGCCAGCCCCTGCCCGACGTCCAGCGTCACCAGCTCGAACTCGCCTTCTGCCGGCCGCGCTGGCTGGTACAGCAGCAGCGGCGGCAAGGTCAGCAGCGCCGCCGCCCGGCCCGGCGTGCCCCGCGGCAGCACCGACCAGGCGCAGCCGGCCAGTCCCGCCGCCAGCAGCCACCAGGGCGGCGCGGCCTGCTGCCAGCTCGCCAGCGGGGCGCCCTCCAGCCAGGTAAGGACGGCCATCAGGGCTTCGATCACGGCATGCGCCAGCTGCGGCAGCGAATCGATCGGCAGCGGCACGAAGGCGAGACACAGCGGCAGCACGATCAGGCTGAACACCGGCACCGCCAGCAGGTTCGCCAGCGGCGAAACGATCGAGAACTGCTGGAAGAAGATCAGCAGGGCCGGGATCATCGCCAGGTTGATCGCCAGCTGGGTCCGCAGCACCGCCAGCAACATCGCCCACCGCCCGCCGCGGGCCATGCTGCCGCCGCCGACCAGCAGCAGGATCGAGACCGCCATGAACGACAGCCAGAAGCCGGGCGCGAGCACCGCCCAGGGATCGGCCAGTACCGTCGCCAGCAGCGCCAGCGCCAGCATCCGGCCCGGCGAGACCCGGCGGTCGGACAGCAGGCAGGCGGCCAGCACGCTCAGCATCAGCACGCTGCGCTGCACCGGCAGCCCGAAGCCGGCCAGCAGCGCATAGCACCAGGCCAGCACCAGGCCGGCCAGCAGGCCGGCCTTGCGCGCCGGCAGGCGCAGCGCGAGACGGCTGCGACGCCAGCACGCGGCCACCAGCAGGCCGCCCAGACCAGCCACCATCGAGACGTGCAGTCCCGACACGACGGCCAGGTGGACGATGCCCAGAGCGCGGAAACGATCCCACTGCGTCCCGTCGATGGCTTGCTGCTCGCCGAGCGTGATGGCGATCGGCACGCCGGCCCAGGGCCGTCCCCCGAGCGCACGCTCGAAGCGCCCGCGCAAGTGCCAGCGCCACCGCTCGAGCTGAGGGCGCCATCCTCCCGCCAGGCCGTCGAGCCGCGTCGCCGTGTCGGCCGACCTGACGTAGCCGGTGGCGCGGATGCCCTGCTGCAGCAAGCGTGATTCGAAGTCGCCGCCGTTGGGATTGAGGCGGGCGTGCGGCCTCTTCAACCGCAGCGTCAGGCGCCAGCGCTGGCCCGGCTGCAGAGACGGCAGCTGTCCGCCCGGGCCGCCGGCCGCGTACCAGCGCAGACGCAGGTGTCGCGGTACGCCGGCAACGGCGTCCTCGACATCGAAATCGAAGCCCACCGAGCCCGCCTCGGCCCGCGGCAGGCTCACGACGGCCCCGGTGATGAGCAGATCCTGCCCTTCGAGCGCGGCGGCAAGTTCGTCGGCAAGGCGCAGCTCGGCCCGCCAGGCCGCCCATGCGAAGCCGGCGAGAAGTGCCAGCAGGACGAGCGCGAGCCGGCCGCGCTGCCGAGCGCGCCAGCGCCAGGCGGCCCCTGCCAGCATCGCCAGCACGACGGCGGCCGGCGCCGCAGCCCACGCCGGCGGCAGCACCGGCTGGCGCTGCAGCAGCCACACTCCGGCCAGCGTCGCAAGAACAATGGCATACATGCCGCCATTAGAACCGCTTGCGCGACGCCGTACAAACGCCGGGCCGGGCTAGAATCCGGCCTCGTCAGTCACCGCCCGGCCTGCGGCCGGCAGGAGCACCATGCGGCCCGGCAGTCACCCGATCCGGCGCGGCCACGGCAGGAGGCCGGAACCTTGCGCAAACTGATCCGGCGCCATCTGCCCGATCCTTCCTCGCTGCGGCAGAACCGCTGGTTCCGGCCCTTTGCCGGCACGCTGCTGCATCCCCGGCTGTGGCACCTGAATCGCCACTCGGCGGCCGGCGCGGTAGCGGTCGGCCTGTTCTGCGGCCTGATCCCGGGACCCTTCCAGATGCCGGGCGCGGCGCTGGCCTGCGTGGTGTTTCGTGTCAATCTGCCGCTCGCGCTGCTGACCACGCTGTACAGCAATCCGTTCACGATCGTGCCGCTGTATCTGGCGGCCTACACGCTGGGCAGCTGGATGCTCGGCAGCGAGGGCCGCTTCTCGCCGCCGCCGGGCCGCGGCGAGATGGGACTCGGCGAGTGGATGCGCGCCGGCCTGGACTGGCTGCTCGGCCTCGGCGAGCCGCTGGCGCTCGGGCTCGTGCTGTTGGCCGCGGCGCTGGCGGTGGCCGGCTATTTCCTCGTCAAACTGGCCTGGCGCGCCCACCTGCTGAGGGCGCTGGCCAGGCGCAGGGCGGTCGCTCAGACGCGAAAGCGCGATACCTGAGCGAGCAGTTCGGCGGCCACGGTCTCGAGCCGAACGGCGGTCTGCGAGGAGGCCTTCACCGAGCCGCTGTTCTCCTCCGCCATGCGGGCGATGTGCTCCACGTTGCGGGCAATCTCGGTACTGGCCGAACCCTGCTCGCCCAACGCGTGGTTGATGTCACGGACCGCAATCAGCACCTGGGAAGCACTGTCGCTGATGTGGGTCATCGCTTCGCCGGAGCGGCTGCTCAGCTCGACGCCCTCGCGTACCCGCTCGACGCCCTGCTGCATCGTCTCGACCGCTTCTCGGGTGCCGGACTGGATCGCGTCGACCATGCCCGCGATCTCGCCGGTGGCGGTCGCGGTACGCTCGGCCAGCTTGCGCACCTCGTCGGCGACTACCGCGAAGCCGCGCCCGGTCTCGCCCGCCCGCGCCGCCTCGATGGCGGCGTTCAGGGCCAGCAGATTGGTCTGGTCGGCGATCTCGCGGATCGTGCTGACGATGTTGCTGATCTGGCTCGACTGGATGCCGAGTTGCTCGATCACGGTGGCCGACCTGCCGACCACCTCGGCCAGCTTCTCCATGCCGTCGACGGTGCGGCGGGCCAGTTGGCTGCCCTCGCCGGCCAGTTCGCCCGAACTCTCCGACTTCGCCGCCGCATCGCCGGCATGGCGTGAAATTTCGCCAATGCTGACCGTCATCTGCTCGATCGCCGCGGCCATGCCGGTGGCCGCCTCGCTCTGCTGCTCCGAGCTGCCGGCGATGGACTGCGACGACGCGGTCAACTGTGACGCCGCCTCGGCCAACTCGCCGGCACGCGTCTTGATCTCGCTTACCAGCGTACCTAGGCTCTCGGTCATCGCGTTGAACTGGTCCGAGACCTCGGACAACTCGTCGCGGGCACTGAACCTGACCCTGGTCGTGTAGTCCCCCTCGGCCAGTTGGTGCGCGCCGGCGATCAGCTCACCCACCGAAGCCACGATCGCGAAATACATCCCGATCAAGATGTAGCCCAACACCGCCAGAGCCAACGCGGCTACCCCCACCTCGATCAAGCGCACCGTCTTCAGCCGTTCCAAGCGGGCTTCGAGAAGGCGTTCGGCGGTCGGCGCGAAGACGCCGTTCAGGTGCTCGAGGATGGTGTCGATCGCCGCGGTGCCGAGTGCGAAGAATTGCGCAGGCGGAAGTTCGAAGCGGGCTTCGACGATCTGTTCGGTGGCCGTCTTGCGCAAGCCCTCGATCGCCGTCGCAATGTCCTGCCGTGCCGCCTCGAGCACGGCCGCATCGCTTGCGTTAGCGCGCGCGGCGCGGCCGACCCGCTCGTCGAGCGCATTGGCGGTCAGACCCAGCTCGGCAAGCTGGGCGATCATCGCGTTGAAATCGGACCGGCCGATTTCCCGCTTGGCAAGGATGTTGGTCCCCTGGCCGCGCAGCCTGCCCAGCCGCTCGGTGGCCTCGGGAATCGAGCGCAGCATCGGCTCGAACAGGTTGAAGGAGGCGCCCTCCGGGTCAAGGGAAAGATTCGATGTATCGCCCAGGCCGATGATCAGCTTCAGCATGCCTTCGATCATCCGCGTGTGGCGGGCAAAATTCTCGGCTTGGCCCAAAGCACGTCCGCCGTTGCGCAGCGCGGCCCATTGGCCCTTCACATCGGACCAGGCCGGGTCGAGGCCGAATCCGGCAGCCGGTCCGGCCAGCATTTGATCGAAACCGGCGACCGCCTGCTGCAGCGCCTGCGCCTTCCCGTCCACTTTCGGCGCCAATGCCTCCTCGCCACCCAGCAGGCCGGCCGTCAATCCGCGGTGCTGCTGCATTAGCGTCAAGACCTTGATCGCGGCCGGATAGCTCGCCAGCCCGCGCTGCTCGATTTCGGTAAGTTCGATCCGATCGCTCAATTGCTGATAGATCTGGCCGACTGTCACCACTCCGACGGTTCCGGCAATGACGAGTACGACGAGGAACTTGGCCTTGTATTTCAGCCGGTTCAGCAGTCCTATGACCGGCGCAAAAAGTGTTTCCACGGTGTTCTCCCAATTTTGTATTGTGGGCTGATGCCACAATCTCTTCAAACGGCGGAACACGGAATATCTTTAGCGGCCGGAGACCTCCAGTCTAGAATAAAATTCCTTAGCAATATCTGATACTTACATCACATCAGCGAGCCGTCCTCGAGCCGCAGCGTGCGCTCGGCACGGGCGGCCAGATCCGGGTCGTGGGTGACAACCACGAAGCTGGTGTCGAGGCGCTCGTTGAGCGACAGCATCAGGTCGAAGACGTGCTCGGCGGTGCGCCGGTCGAGGTTGCCGGTCGGTTCGTCGGCCAGCACGCAGGCCGGCTCGGTCACCAGCGCACGGGCGATCGCGGCGCGCTGACGCTCGCCGCCGGACAGTTCGCCCGGATGGTGGTCGAGGCGGTGGCCGAGCCCCACCTCGCGCAGCATCGCCGCCGCCCTGTCGTCGGCCTCGGCACGGGCCATGCGGCGGATGTAGAGCGGCATCGCGACGTTTTCGAGCGCGGTGAATTCCGGCAACAGGTGGTGGAACTGGTAGACGAAGCCGAGCGCCGAGTTGCGCAGCCGGCCGCGGCGCGTCTCGGACAGTTTCGACAACACCTCGCCCTGCAGCGACACCTGCCCCCGGTTGGGCACGTCGAGCCCGCCCAGCAGGTGCAGCAGCGTGCTCTTGCCGCTGCCCGAGGCGCCGACGATCGCCAGCCGCTCGCCGGTGCGCACCTGCAGGCTGATGCCGCGCAACACCTCGACCGCCTCCGGCCCCTCGCGGAAGCGCTTGACCAGGTCGCTGCAGGCGAGCACCACGTCCTTGTCACTCATAGCGCAGCGCCTCCGCCGGATTGACCCTGGAGGCCCGCCAGCTGGGGTAGATCGCTGCCAGCAGTGTCAGCCCGAACGACACCGAGGTAATCGCCCAGACGTCGCTGGCGAGCACCGTTGAGGGCATCTCGGTGATGTAATAGACCTCCTTGTTCCACAAGGTCGTGCCGAGCACGCGTTCGAGGAACGGGATCACCACGTCCAGGTTGTTGGCCAGCGCGATGCCGCCGACGGTGCCGATCAGCAGGCCGACCAGCCCGATCACCGTGCCCTGCAGCACGAAGATCGCCATCACCGAGGCCGGCGAGGCGCCCAGCGTGCGCAAGATCGCGATGTCCGCATACTTCTCCTGCACCGCCATCACCAGCGTCGAGACGATATTGAAGGCCGCCACCGCGACGATCAGGAACAGGATGATGGCCATCATCTTCTTCTCCAGCGCCACCGCGCGGAAGAAGTTGGCGTGGCTCATGGTCCAGTCGCGGATCGCCACCTGACCGCGGAACTCGCCGGCCAGCTCGCGCGCCACCCGCGGCGCTTCGAACAAGTCGCCGACCTTCAGCCGCACGCCCGACACCTCGTCGCCCATGCGGTACAGCACCTGGGCGTCGGCCATGTGGATCAGCGCCAGGCCCGAGTCGAACTCGTACATGCCGGCCTCGAAGATGCCGACGACGCGGAACTGCTTCAGCCGCGGCAGCACCGCCGCCGGCGTCACCAGCCCCTGCGGCGCGATCAGCGTCACCTTCTCGCCGACCTGGGCGTGCAAGGCATGAGCCAGTTCCAGCCCCAGCACGATGCCGAATTCGCCCGGCCGCAGGTCCTGCAGCGAGCCGAGCTTCATGTAGCGGGCGAAATCGGCCACCTGCTCCTCGTCGGCCGGCAGAATGCCTCGCACCAGCGTGCCGCGCACCGCGTCGTCCAGCGACAGCATGCCCTGGGCCTGCACGTAGGGCGCCGCGGCCAGCACGTCCGGATGCCGGCGCACCTGCTCGGCCACCTGCTGCCAGTTCGACAGCGCGCCGTCGAAGCCCATCACCTCGGCGTGGGAGGCCACACCGAGGATGCGGCTGCGCAATTCGTCCTGGAAGCCGTTCATCACCGACAGCACCGTGATCAGCGCCGCCACGCCGAGCGCGATGCCGAACATCGACACCATCGAGATGAAGGAGATGAAGCGGTTGCGTCCCTGCGCCCGCTTGCGCGAGCGCGTGTAGCGCAGACCGACCAGCCATTCGTAGCGCATCGATCGGGGGCCGCGAGGCCTGACGGAAAGTGCGCTATTGTGCCTCAAGCCGGCTTCGGGCCCCGCCGGAGCGAGGGGCGGGCCCGTGTTAGCATCCGGCTCCGCCCGGAATCTCAGCGATGCACATCCAGTTCTTCGTCCCCGGCCTGTTGTGGCCCGGCCTGCAGACCCAGCAACCGACCCGCGGCGTCGACACGCCCGCGCTGGAGCGCCTGCTCGGCCTCGGCCAGGTCGAACTGGGCCCGGGCGGTACGGCCGAAGCGAGCCTGCTCGGCCTGTTCGGACTGCCGCCGCAGACCTCCATCGGCGCCCTGCGTCACCGCGGCGAGGGCGACGGCGGCGCGACCGACGGCGGCCACACCTTGTGCGCCGATCCGGTCGGCCTGCGCTTCGCCCGCGACCACCTGCTGCTGATCGATGCCGGCGAACTCGAGGTCGGTGCCGACGAGGCGGCGGCGCTGCTGGCCGGGCTGAACGAGAGCTTCGGCGAGGTCGGCCGCTTCGAGATGGGCAGCCCGACGCGCTGGTATCTGCACCTCGATGCCCCGCCGCGAACCCGCTTCGCGCCGCTCGCCGAGGTGGTCGGGCGGCCGGTCGCGCACTTCATGCCGGAGGGCGAAGCGGCGGCCGAGTGGCACCGGCTGATCAACGAGATCCAGGTCTGG
>JBNLET010000170.1:0-12572 GCA_050305135.1 Rhodocyclaceae bacterium
GCGGTGCGCGACGAGATCCCGCAGCGCGAGTACGTCGATGCGCTGCTGGCCGACCTGCAGGCGGCGCTGCCGCAGATCTGGGGGCGCCGCATCCTGAGCGTCTTCATCGGCGGCGGCACGCCGAGCCTGATGCTGCCCGCGGAGCTCGAACGCCTGCTCGACGGCGTGCGGGCGCTGGGGTATCTGGCGCCGGCGGCCGAGATCACGCTCGAGGCCAATCCCGGCACCGTCGAAAGCGAGCGCTTCGCGGCCTTCCGCCAGGCCGGCGTAACGCGTCTGTCGCTCGGCGTGCAGAGTTTCGACGACGAGATGCTCGGCCGCATCGGCCGCGTCCACGACGGCCGACAGGCATGCCGGGCGGTCGAGATGGCGCTGGCGAACTTCGATCGGGTCAATCTGGACCTGATGTACGCGCTGCCGGGGCAGGACCTGGCCGCGCTGCAGCGGGACCTGGACCGGGCGCTGGCATTCGCGCCGGGCCATCTGTCCTGCTACCACCTGACGCTCGAGCCGAACACCGAGTTCCATGCCCGGCCGCCGGTGCTGCCGGACGAGGATCTGGCTGCCGACATGCAGTGCGCCATCGAGCAAGGGCTGCAGGAGGCCGGTTACCAGCACTACGAGGTGTCGGCCTTCGCCCGGCCGGGCCAGCGCTGCCAGCACAACCTGAACTACTGGCGCTTTGGCGATTACCTCGGCATCGGCGCCGGTGCGCACGGCAAGCTCAGCAGCCACCAGGGCATCGTCCGGCAGCTCCGACACCGGCATCCGAAGGCCTACCTGGAAGCTGCGGGGCGGGGCGAATTCGTGCAGGAATCTCGCCAGGTGACGGCCGAGGAACTACCCTTCGAATTCATGATGAATGCCCTTCGACTGAACGACGGCTTCCCGCGCGAGCTGTTTGCCGCGGTGACCGGCCTGCCGCTGCAGGTGGCCGAGGACGAGCTGGTGGCGGCGAGGCGCGACGGACTGCTGGCGATCGACGGCGAAACGATCCGTCCGACGCCGCTCGGGCGCCGCTTCCTGAACGAGTTGTTGCAGCGCTTCCTGCCCTGAGCGGAGGGCGAACCCCGATTCGCCCGGCGCCTGTCGCCGGGCCTTGCCGGCAATGGCCGGAGCAACGCAGAAAGGAGACAACAGATATGGCAAGCGTGACACTGGCAGGCAATCCGATCGACGTGGCGGGGCACTTCCCGCAGCCGGGCGAGCGCGCGCCGGCGATGAAACTGACCAACGGCGCGCTGGCCGACGTGGGGCTGGACGCCTACGCCGGCAAGCGCAAGGTCTTGAACATCGTGCCGAGCCTGGACACGCCGACCTGCGCCACTTCGGCGCGCAAGTTCAATGCCGAGGCCGGCAGCCTAGCCAACACCGTGGTGCTGGTCATCTCAGCGGACCTGCCGTTCGCGGCCAAGCGCTTCTGCGAGACCGAGGGGCTGGCGAATGTCGAGACGCTGTCGGATTTCCGCAGCCCGGACTTCGCCACCGACTACGGCGTGGCCATCAGTTCGGGCCCGCTGACGGGGCTGACCGCGCGCGCGGTGGTGGTGCTGGACGCCGACGACCAGGTGCTGCACGCCGAACTGGTGCCCGAGATCAAGCAGGAGCCGGACTACGCGGCTGCGCTGGCGGCGCTGAAGTAAGGTCCGCGGCGGTTTGCGGCGGACCTCGTCCGCTCCGGCCCTGTCCGCTGCAACGCTGGTGGCGCTCGCGCTGCTGACGCTGCTGTGGGGCGTCAACTGGCCGATCATGAAGCTCGCGCTGCGGGAGTTTCCGCCGCTCGGCTTCAGGGCCGTGACGATGAGCGGCGGCGCCCTGCTGCTGTTCGCCTGGTACCGCGCGCGGGGCGTCCAGCTGCGGCTGCCGGCCGCGGCGCTGGGGCGCGTCGCGCTGCTGGCCTTGCCCAACATCCTCGGCTGGCACGCGCTGTCGATCTTCGGCGTACAGGCGCTGGCCTCGGGCCGGGCAGCGATCGTCGGCTTCACGATGCCGGTGTGGACGGTGCTGATGGGCGTGCTGTTCTTCGGCGAGCGCATGAATGGCCGGCTGTGGGCGGCTACGGCCGCCACCGCCGCTGCGATCCTGCTGCTGCTGTGGCACGAACTGGCACACCTGGCGGGCCATCCGCTCGGGGTGGCCTGGATGCTGGCGGCAGCGGCATCGTGGGCGCTCGGCACGCTGCTGCTCAAGCGCCTGCCGGCGAGCGTGCCGACCGAGGCGATGACGGTCTGGATGATCGGTTTGACGGTGCCGCAACTGTGGCTGCTGGCAGGCCTGACCGAAGCCCCGCCGCTGCGTTGGCCGAGCCCGGCCGGTTGGTTCACACTGGCCTACGGCGCGCTGGTCAACTACGGCATCGCACAGATCCTGTGGTTTTCGATCGCCCGCAGTCTGCCGCCGGTCGCCAGTGCGCTGTCGATCATGATGATTCCATTGGTCGGCCTTGCCTCGGCGATGGCGATCACCGGTGAAACGCCTTTCCCGAGCGACCTGGCCGCGGCCGCGCTGATCCTGCTCGCGCTGGCCTTCACGCTGCTTCCTGCCCGGCTCGGGTGAGTCGCCGCCCGTCGCCTGAGAGCGCTTCTCAGACGCTCCCCATGTCTTTGAGATATATGTATTTTCGCGCCTGGCCCGGCGCCGCCTAAGTATTTGTACGCCTTGCGCTCGGCATGACGTGTTTCTACATTGCACTGCGTCATCTTTTCGTGGGCAGTGCCCGGATCGGACGCCGCCCCGCCGGAGGCCACATGAGATTGCGTGCAGGAATCGCACTGTTGCTGATCGGCTTGTTCGCGACCGCGACGGCGCGCGCACAGTCGGCCTACGATACCGATTGGGCCTGCTGGTACCAGGGGGCCGGCAAGCTCAACTGCCTGTTGCTGAAGGCTTCGGCCGCGGCGACGCCAGCGCTCGAACCGACCCCGTCGGCCGGCCGGCCGTTGCCCGAGGCGGTGCGCACGATCTGGCAGGGCGGCAGCGATTTGTACGACCGGATCGTCGAGATCCCGTTGATGAACGATCCCGACGACATGGCGATGGTGATCCAGCTGGCGCAGGTCGCGGTGTGCGGCGGTGCCATCGATTGCCGCATGACTTTCGTCCGCGACGAGCGGGAGCTCGCCTCGCTGCAGTCGTCCGTCGCCGGCTCGCCCTAGCCGGGGGCGATCTCGAGGCCCCGGTCGCCAAGCCGGAAAGTCGCCTAACGCGATGTTTCGGCGCGTGTTTTTCTGCGCCCTGGCCGCTTCGGCGCTAGGCTTGCGTGCCGCATCAGCGTAGAATCGCGCCTCCAGATTCGGCCCGGGCACGGGGTGCGCGATGTTATTTCCTGAGCAATTCGACGTGATTGTCGTCGGTGGCGGCCATGCCGGCACCGAGGCGGCGCTCGCCGCCGCGCGGATCGGCGCGAAGACCTTGCTGCTCAGCCACAACATCGAGACGCTCGGGCAGATGAGCTGCAATCCGTCCATCGGCGGCATCGGCAAGGGGCACCTGGTGAAGGAGGTGGACGCGCTTGGCGGTGCGATGGCCGCGGCCACCGACGAGGGCGGCATCCAGTTCCGCATCCTGAATGCCTCCAAGGGACCTGCGGTGCGGGCGACCCGCGCCCAGGCCGACCGGGTGCTGTACAAGGCGGCGATTCGCCGGCGGTTGGAAAACCAGCCCAATCTGACGCTGTTCCAGCAGGCGGTGGACGACATCAGCGTCGAGGGCGAGCGGGTGACCGGCGTTGTCACCCAGCTCGGCATCCGCTTCCAGGCGCGCGCCGTGGTACTGACCGCCGGCACCTTCCTGAACGGCTTGATCCACGTCGGCATGAGCCATCACAGCGGTGGCCGTGCCGGCGATCCGCCTTCGCTGTCGCTCGGCCGGCGTCTGAAGGAACTGGCACTGCCGCAGGGACGGCTGAAGACCGGCACGCCGCCGCGCATCGACGGCCGCACGGTGGATTTCTCGGCCACGAGCGTGCAACCGGGCGACGACCCGGCGCCGGTGTTCAGCTTTCTCGGCTCGGTCGAGCAGCATCCGCGCCAACTGCCTTGCTGGATCACGCAGACCAACGAGACGACTCACGAGATCATCCGCGCCAACCTGGACCGCTCGCCGATGTACGCCGGCGTCATCGAGGGCGTCGGGCCGCGCTACTGCCCGTCGATCGAGGACAAGATCCACCGCTTCGCCGACAAGGCGAGCCACAACATCTTCCTCGAACCGGAGGGCCTCGAGACCCACGAGCTGTATCCGAACGGCATCTCGACCTCGCTGCCGTTCGACGTGCAGCTGGCGGTGGTGCGCTCCATCCGCGGCCTGGAGAACGCGCACATCCTGCGTCCCGGCTACGCGATCGAGTACGACTACTACGATCCGCGCAACCTGAAGAGCAGCCTGGAGACCAAGACCTTCCAGGGCCTGTTCTTCGCCGGTCAGATCAACGGCACCACCGGCTACGAGGAGGCCGCCGCGCAGGGCCTGCTGGCCGGCGCCAACGCCGCGCTGCAGGTGCAGGGCAGGGACGCCTGGTGCCCGCGCCGCGACGAGGCCTATCTCGGTGTGCTGGTGGACGACTTGATCACGCGCGGCGTGGCCGAGCCGTACCGGATGTTCACGTCGCGGGCCGAATATCGCCTCTCGCTGCGCGAGGACAACGCCGATCTGCGCCTGACCGAGAGCGGCCGCCGGCTCGGCCTGGTGGACGACGTGCGCTGGCGCCGCTTCTGCGACAAGCGCGAGGCCATCGAGCGCGAGAGCGCACGGCTGAAGTCGACGTTCGCCCATCCGGCGCGGGTGCCGGCCGCCCTGGCCGAGCAGGTGGTCGGCAAGGCGCTGGAGCGCGAGTACCGCTTCTTTGACCTGCTGCGCCGGCCCGACACCCGCTACGCCGAGCTGATGACGCTGCCCGGCGCGCCCGAGGCGCCGCTGACCGACCCGCAGGTGGTCGAGCAGCTCGAGATCGCCGCCAAGTACCAGGGCTACATCGACCGCCAGCAGGAAGAGGTCGCCCGGAGCGCGCAGCAGGAAGCGATGCCGCTGCCGGCCGACATCGACTATGCCGCGGTGCGCGGCCTGTCGAAGGAAGTGCAGCAGAAGCTGGCCGCCAGCAGGCCGCAGACGATCGGCCAGGCGAGCCGCATCCAGGGCGTGACGCCGGCGGCGATCTCGCTGCTGCTGGTGTGGCTGAAGCGCCGCGAGCTGGCCGCCCGCGGCAGCGACGCGCGCCGTACCGCATGATGGACGCCGGGGCCATCGGGCGCGGCGCGGCCGCGCTCGGTATCGATCTGCCCGAAGCCGCCGCCGGACGCCTGCTGGCCTATGCAAGGCTGCTGCTGAAATGGAACCGGACCTACAATCTGACCGCGATTCGTGAGCCCGGCCAGGTGCTGGCCCACCACCTGCTCGATTCGCTCGCGGTGCTGCCGTATCTGGAAGGCGTCGGGTGGCTCGCCGACATTGGCTCGGGCGGCGGCCTGCCGGGCATTCCGCTGGCGATCGCGCGGCCGGATCTGCGGGTGGTGTCGATCGAGGCGGCCGGCAAGAAGGCCAGCTTCCAGCAGCAGGCCCGCATCGAACTGGACCTCGCCAACTTCGAGCCGCGCCATGCGCGCGTCGAGGACTGCCGCTTCGAGGAAGGCTTCGATGCCGTGATCTCGCGCGCCTTTTCGGATCTGGCGGAGTTCTTCCGCCTGGCCGCGCCGCTGCTGCGGCCCGGCGGCCGGCTGCTGGCGATGAAGGGGCGGCTGCCGGCGGCGGAACTGGATGCTCTGCCGGCCGCGGTGGTCGTCGAGAACTGCGTGGAACTCACCGTGCCGGGGCTGGACGCGGCCCGGCACCTGATCATATTGACCAAGGACGGAACTGCCTGATGGCCCGAATCTTCTGTGTCGCCAACCAGAAGGGTGGCGTCGGCAAGACCACCACCTGCGTGAACCTCGCCGCGGCGCTGCAGGCCCAGCGCCAGCGGGTGTTGCTGGTCGACCTGGATCCGCAGGGCAATGCGACGATGGGCAGCGGTATCGACAAGCGCAAGCTGCAACACACCGTCTATCACCTGCTGGTCGGCATCGCCGACCTGGCCGTCTGTCGCGTCACCTCGCCGGAGGCGGGCTACGATCTGTTGCCGGCCAATCGCGAACTGGCCGGCGCCGAGGTCGAGCTGGTGGAACTGGAGCGGCGCGAGCACCGCCTGCGCGATGCGCTGAAGAGCGTCGACGAGGATTACGATTTCGTCCTGATCGACTGCCCGCCGTCGCTGTCGATGCTGACTTTGAACGGCCTGTGTGCCTCGCATGGGGTGATAATCCCGATGCAGTGCGAGTACTACGCGCTGGAAGGCCTGTCGGATCTGGTCAACACGATCAAGAAGGTGCACGCCAACCTGAACCGGGACCTGAAGATCATCGGTCTGCTGCGGGTCATGTTCGATGCCCGCATCACGCTGCAGCAGCAGGTCTCGGCGCAGCTCGAGTCGCATTTCGGCGACAAGGTCTTCAAGGCGCTGGTGCCGCGCAACGTGCGGCTGGCGGAGGCGCCCAGCCACGGCCTGCCGGGGGTGGTGTTCGACGCGGCTTCGAAGGGCGCGCGGGCCTACGTGAGTTTTGCGAAGGAAATGATTCAACGGGTGAAGACCCTGTGACGGAACGATTCTGATGGCACCACCGAAGCTGAAGGGACTGGGGCGCGGGCTGGACGCGCTGCTGAGCGGCGATTCCGGCGACGACGAAGCGAAGGGGGAGCTGCAGACGCTGTCGGTCCATGCGCTGCGACCCGGCAAGTACCAGCCCAGGACCCGCATGGATCCCGGCTCGCTGGACGAGCTGGCGGCCTCGATCCGCAGCCGCGGCATCATGCAGCCGGTGCTGGTGCGGCCGCTCGATGGCGAGGGCGACTTCGAGATCATCGCCGGCGAGCGGCGCTGGCGGGCGGCCCAGATCGCAGGGCTGTCGGCCGTGCCCTGCCTGGTGCGCGAGATCCCGGACGAAGCGGCGCTGGCGATGTCGCTGATCGAGAATATCCAGCGCGAAAACCTCAACCCGCTCGAAGAGGCTGCCGGCATCCAGCGCCTGATCGACGAATTCGGCATGACCCACCAGCAGGCCGCCGACGCGGTCGGCCGCTCGCGCCCGGCCGCATCGAACCTGTTGCGCTTGCTGCAACTGTCGGAGCCGGTGCAGGAGTTGCTGATGGCCGGCGATCTGGACATGGGCCATGCACGGGCGCTGTTGCCGCTCGACGGCGCGCGCCAGATCCGCTTCGCGAACCAGATCGCGGCCCGGCAACTGTCGGTGCGTGAGGCCGAGAAGCTGGTGCAGCACGAGATCGATCCGAAGATTCGTCCCGCGCCGCCGCCGCCGGACAGGGATTTGCTGGCGCTGGAGGAGGAGATCGCCGACGTGCTCGGTGCGACCGTCAAGATCCGCGCCAACCGCAAGGGGGCCGGCAGCATTTCGCTGCATTTCTCGTCGCTGGATCAGTTGGACGGTCTGCTCGAGCGCCTGCGCTGAGCCAGCACAAGGCCGGCAGCGCCCCAGGCGAGGCCCAGCAGGTGCATTTCCCAGGTGCTGCGCACGCCGGGCGGCAACAGCGGCGAGGGCATCAGCGCCAGCGCGTCCGCCGCCAGCCGCAATAGATAAATGCCCGCCAGCAGCGCTGCCAGCGCCCGCGCCGCGCCGCCCCGCAGCCACAGCGCGAGGGTCGCGGCCGGCAGATAGATCGCGACCAGCGTGGACGCACCTCGATAGACCTGGATGTCGGGCATCGCCAGCAGCATCAGCAGCGAGCCGGCCAGCATGCCGGCCAGCGACCAGCCGGGCGATGGTGCCCGCGGACCGGCCAGATGGGCGAACAGCAGCAATGTCGCCACGTTGACCGCCAGGTGCATGCCGCCCCAATGAGCCCAGTGGCCGCCGAGCAGGCGCCACGGCTGTGGCCACGCGCCCGCGCGCGTGAGCTGGGCGGCATCGGCCCAGCCGGGCAACAGATGCGTCAGCAGCGCGACGAGGGCGACGGCCAACGCGAACATCTGCCCCGGCACGCGCGGGCTCATCGGCCGGTGGGGTCGGATGGCGGCGCCGAGGCTTTTCGCCATCGGCCGGCGCGACGGCCGGGAAAACGGCGCTCGGGGTGGGTGCGGCGGAGATCCGCATGGGGCGGCCGCCCTCCCGGCCGTGGCATGCTGCAGTGCAACACCTAAATTTGGATCCCTATGATTTATATCGCGTTCTTCTTATTTGCACTTGCGATAATTAAGTGCTTTTGACAATTGACCATGGGGAAAGTTCTTGTTAAACTCCCGCTGTTTTTCGGGGGGTGTCTTGCATCCACAAGTACGCTGGGTGCTCAGTCGCCAAGCTTTTGTTGCGATAGGCGTCGCGGTCTTTGCTGCGCCTTTTTCCGGCAGCTGGGGTGCCGTGTCGGCCCTGCTCGGCGGTGCGATTGGGATCCTCTCCGGGGCGGCTTATGCGTGGCGCGCAATGCGGAGCGACGCGGCCGGCCCGAAGAAAGCATATCAGGCGCAACTGCTCGGCGAGGCCTACAAGTTTCTGGTCACCGTCCTGCTGTTTGGCGCCGTGTTTTTGGGGTGCCCCGATGTGGCGGTCGGACCGCTCTTCGTGGCTTACGCATTCACGTTCGCCGTCTACTGGATGGCGTTACTGAAACAACGCTGACCGACTAGGGAAACCATGGCTTCTGGGACGCTTACTGCCACCGAGTACATCACTCACCACCTCACCAACCTGCAACTGTGCTCCGCTGCGGACAAGGTCGAAGGCCATTGCCACGGCTTCTGGACGGTGCACCTGGATACGCTGCTGGTGTCCGGCATCCTCGGCCTGGTGGTGTTCGGCTTTCTCGCCAAGATCGCTGCCCGCGCCAGCAACGGCGTGCCCTCCGGCTGGCAGAACTTCTTCGAGATGGTGCTGACCTTCGTCGATCAGCAGGTCAAGGATACCTACCACGGCAAGAGCAAGCTGGTGACGCCGATGGCGATCACGATCTTCATCTGGGTCTTCGTGATGAACGCGATGGACCTGATCCCGGTCGATTTCGGGCCGGAGGTGGCGAAGGTGGTGACCGGCAACGAGCACCAGTACTTCAAGTTCGTGCCGACCACCGACCCCAATCTGACCTTCGCGATGTCGCTGACGGTCTTCTGCATCATGATTTTCATGAACTTCGCCGTGAAAGGCGCAGGCGGGTTCGCTCACGAGGTGTTCACCGCGCCGTTCGGTGCCAAGCTGGCGCCGGTCAACCTGCTCTTCCGCATCGTGGAAGACATCGCCAAGCCGATCTCGCTCTCGCTGCGTTTGTTCGGAAACATGTATGCGGGCGAGATGGTGTTCATCCTGATCGCCTTGCTTGGCATCTGGCAGTTGCCGTTGGCGTTGCCGTGGGCCCTGTTCCACATCCTGATCATCACGCTGCAGGCCTTCGTCTTCATGATGTTGACGATCGTCTACATGTCGATGGCCAGTGCGTCGCACTGATTCACCTGACCCGTTCAAGTTTCAATAACCGCTTCAAACCCTCTCAAGGAGATTCGTAATGGAAGCAATGTCCATGCTGCTCGGAAACACCGCCATCGCCGTCGCCATCCTGATTGGTGCCGGTGCGCTCGGTACCGCCATCGGCTTCGGTATTCTCGGTGGCCGCTTCCTCGAAGGTGCCGCCCGCCAGCCGGAGATGATTCCGACGCTGCAGGTCAAGATGTTCATCGTCGCCGGTCTGCTCGACGCGGTGACCATGATCGGTGTGGGTATCGCTCTGTTCCTGCTCTTCGCCAACCCGTTCATCGCCGTCGTCCAGGGCTAACCAATCACTCGCATAGGAGGTTAACGTGAGCATTAACGCTACGTTGATCGGCCAGGCGATCTGGTTTGCCGTCTTCATCTGGATCACGATGAAGTACGTCTGGCCGCCGCTGCAGAAGGCGATGGCCGAACGCCAGCAGCAAATCGCCGATGGCCTCGCTGCCGCAGAGCGCGGCAAGCACGACCTCGAGCTGGCGGAAAAGCGCTCGGTGGAAGCCATGCGTGAAGCCCGCGAGAAGGCGTCCGAGCTGGTCGCCGCAGGCGACAAGCGCGGTTCCGAGATCGTCGAGGAAGCCAAAGCGGCTGCCCGCGTCGAGGCCGAGAAGATCGTCACCGCCGCCAAGGCCGAGATCGAACAGGAAGTCGAGCGCGCACGTGCTGCGCTGCGCGAGCGGGTTGCAGAACTCGCCGTGTCGGGCGCCGAGCGCATCCTGAAACGCGAAGTGGACGCCAAGGCTCACGCCGACATGCTGGCTTCGCTCAAGCAGGAACTCTGAATCCATGGCTGAACTCGTCACCGTCGCACGCCCGTACGCCGACGCCGCGTTCGATCTGGCCAGCGAGGCGGATGCGCTGAAATCCTGGTCCGACGCGCTCGGACGGCTCGCCGCCATCGTCGCCACGCCGGACATGAAGGCCGTCGTCAATGACCCGAAGCTGTCTTCCGACAACCTGGTGAAGCTGGTTCTCGACGTCGCCGGCGACGGCCTGAACGCCGAGCAGCAGAACTTCGTCAATGTCCTGGTCGACAACGAGCGCCTGCAGTTGATGCCCGAGATCTTCGAACTGTTCGAGGATCTGAAGAACGCCAAGGAAGGTGTCATGGACGCAGAAATCACGTCCGCCTTCCCGCTCGAGGGCACCGAACTGAAGACGCTGACCAGCGATCTGGAAGCCCGCTTCAAGGCCAAGCTCAACGTCACCGTCAGTGTGGATCCCGACCTGATCGGCGGTGTGCGCGTCGCCGTGGGTGACGAAGTCATTGATGCCTCGGTCCGTGCCAAGATCGCGAAGATGGCCACCGCGCTAAAGAACTAGGAGCATATCTATGCAACTCAATCCCTCTGAAATCAGTGACCTGATTAAGAGCCGGATCCAGAACCTGCAGCTCGCCGCCTCCGCGCGGAACGAGGGCACGGTGGTCTCCGTGACGGACGGCATCTGCCGCGTCCATGGCCTGACCGACGTGATGCAGGGCGAAATGCTGGAATTCCCCGGCGACACCTTCGGCCTGGCCCTGAACCTCGAGCGCGACTCCGTCGGCGCGGTGGTGCTGGGTGAGTACGAGCACATCACCGAAGGCGATACCGTCAAGGCCACCGGCCGCATTCTCGAAGTGCCGGTCGGTCCCGAACTGGTCGGCCGCGTGGTCAACGCGCTGGGCCAGCCGATCGACGGCAAGGGCCCGATCAATGCCAAGCTGACCGACAAGATTGAGAAGGTCGCGCCGGGCGTGATCGACCGCCAGTCGGTGTCCCAGCCGGTGCAGACCGGTCTCAAGTCGGTTGACTCGATGGTGCCGATCGGCCGTGGCCAGCGCGAGCTGATCATCGGCGACCGCCAGACCGGCAAGACCGCCGTCGCCGTCGACGCGATCATCAACCAGAAAGGCCAGGACATGTTCTGCGTCTACGTGGCGATCGGTCAGAAGGCCTCGACCGTTGCCAACGTGGTGCGCAAGCTGGAAGAGCACGGCGCGATGGAATACACCATCGTCGTCGCGGCCACCGCCTCCGAGTCGGCCGCGATGCAGTACCTGGCTGCCTACTCCGGTTGCACGATGGGCGAATACTTCCGCGACCGCGGCCAGGATGCGCTGATCGTTTATGACGACCTGACCAAGCAGGCCTGGGCCTATCGCCAGGTGTCGCTGCTGCTGCGCCGTCCGCCGGGCCGCGAAGCCTATCCGGGTGACGTGTTCTACTTGCACTCCCGCCTGCTCGAGCGTGCGGCCCGCGTCAATGCCAACTACGTCGAGAAGTTCACCAACGGCGAAGTCAAGGGCCGGACCGGTTCGCTGACCGCGCTGCCGGTGATCGAGACCCAGGCCGGCGACGTCTCCGCGTTCGTGCCGACCAACGTCATTTCGATTACCGACGGCCAGATCTTCCTCGAGACCGACCTCTTCAACGCCGGTATCCGTCCCGCCATCAACGCCGGTATTTCGGTGTCGCGTGTCGGTGGTTCGGCCCAGACCAAGCTGGTCAAGAAGCTCTCCGGCGGTATCCGTACCGACCTGGCGCAGTATCGCGAACTGGCGGCCTTCGCCCAGTTTGCGTCGGACCTCGACGATGCCACCCGCAAGCAGCTCGAGCGCGGCCGCCGCGTCACCGAGCTGATGAAGCAGCCCCAGTACGCGCCGCTGTCCATCGCCCAGATGGCCGTTTCGCTGCTGGCGGTCAACCGCGGTTACTTCGACGATGTGGATGTCGAGAAAGTGCTGGCCTTCGAATCCGGCCTGCACCAGTTCGTCGCCACCAAGGGCTCTGCGCTGATTGGCAAGATGATGGAGAAGCGCGAACTCGACGCCGACGGCGAGAAGGAACTCGTTTCGCTGATCGAAGAGTTCAAGAAGAGCTGGGCCTAAGGCGGGGGGCTGACAATGGCAAGCGGAAAGGAAATCCGTACCAAGATCCGCAGTGTCCAGAACACTCGCAAGATCACCAAGGCCATGGAGATGGTGGCCGCGTCCAAGATGCGCAAGGCGCAGGAGCGGATGCGGTCTGCCCGCCCCTATGCCGAGAAGATCCGCCGTCTCGCCGCCAACCT
>JBNLET010000171.1:0-7589 GCA_050305135.1 Rhodocyclaceae bacterium
CGGTAGGCTTCGTCCATCCACTGGCCTGCCTCGATCGAGGCCGCGTAGGCACCGTAGGGCTGCACCTTGAGGCGCCGGTAGTATTCGCCGAGCCGCTCGACCACCGGCGCGCAGGCGTAGGAGCCGCCGGCGTTCTCGAAGAAGGCCTGGCCGCGCAACGAGGGCTCGGCGAAGGCCGGAAACTGGGAACGGACGAAGTCGAGGTCGAGGGTCGGGTTCATGGCAGGGCTCGCGCGGATCTCGGCCGGCGTGGCGGAGCGCCGCCGGCTGCACTGCGATTGTCGCCCAGGCCCGCAGTCCGTGGGCCGCCTCGCCGCCCCGGCTCAAGCGGCGTCGAAGCGGCCCTCGAACGCGATCTCGTGCAGCGGCCGGCGCGGGCTGGGCTGCTCGCGCTTGCGCAAGGCTTCCGGCAGCACCTCCGGCGCGGCGCGGCGACCGATCGCGACGGCGACCTCGACTTCGTAGTCGTCGGGCACCGCCAGTTGCTGCCGCACCGCGTCGCGGCGGATGCCGGCCATCGCATGGGCGTGGTAGCCGAGCCTCGTCGCCTGCAGCGCGAGCTGCGCCCAAGCCGCGCCGGCATCGAAGCGGTGGGTCGCCGAGGGCTTGGCCGGGGCGTCGCCGGCGGCCGGCATCAAGCGCGACGAGAGCAGGAACACGAGCGCCGACGCCTCGCCGGCCCAGGCGGCATTGAACGGGTCGAGCAGGCCGACGAAGTCGTCCCACCGCGGCTCGTCCCTCGACGCATAGACGAAGCGCCAGGGCTGGACGTTGTAGGCCGAGGGCGCCCAGCGGGCCGCCTCGAGCATCGACATCAGGTCGGCGCGCGGCATCGGCACGGCTTCGAAAGCGCGCGGCGACCAGCGCTGGACGAAGAGCGGATCGACCGGGTGGGCGGGCGAGCGGTGGCGATCGACGAGTTCGATTTCGCTCGGGATGGGTGCGTTCATTTGGCGACTCTGGCGATGGGATCGGATCTGCCGGCGGCACGTTCGGGCACGCCGCAGCGTCTGGCCACCACGATAGCGGGGATCGCGCCTTCGATCATCGGGCCGCGGCGGGACACACTGTTTCCGATTGCAGGCCAATCGGACCGCGCCGCGGCAAAGCGACGGGCCCGCCGCCGCTGGTCGGGCTCAGGCCGGTGGCGGGAATTGGGCGTGCCAGTATTCGGCGATGTCGCGGCGGCGGCAGATCCAGACCTGGCCGCGGCCGAGCGCGTGGTCGAGAAAACGGGCCAGCCCGGCGGCCCGCGCCGGGTGGCCGCTGAAGCGCGGATGCAGCCCGACGCTCATGATCCGCGGTGTGCCGGCACCCTCCTGCCAGAGCAGCTCGAAGGCGTCGCGCAGCAGCACGAAGAAGTCCTCGCCGTGGGCGCAGCCGGGGCTCGTGACGTAGCGGATGTCGTTGTTCACGAGTGTGTAGGGGATCACCAGGTGGGCGCGGACGCCGTCGTGCAGCCAGTACGGCAGCTCGTCGTCGTAGGCGTCCGAGTCGTACAGCAGACCGCCGCGCTCGAGCAGCAGGCGGCGCGTGTTCGGACTGGTGCGCCCGGTGCACCAGCCGGCCGGCGGCCGGCCGCCGATATCCTCGATCAGTGCGCAGGTGCGCGCGATGTGTTCGCGCTCGGTGGCCTCGTCCACGTCGCGGTAGTCGATCCAGCGGTAGCCGTGGCCGGCCAGTTCGTGCCCGGCCTCGGCCAGCGCGGCCCCGGCCGCGGGATTCAGCTCGAGCGCGCGGCCGACCACGAAGGCGGTCAGCGGCAGGCCGCGCTGTTCGAACAAGCGCAGGATGCGCCAGAAGCCGACCGCTGCGCCGTAGTCGTACAGGCTCTCGGCGCTGAAGCTGCGCCGGCCGGTGAGCGGGGCCGCGCCGGCGATTTCGGCCAGGTAGGTCTCGGAACCGGCATCGCCGTTCAGCACCGTGCGCTCGCCGCCCTCCTCGACGTTGAGCACGAACTGCAGCGCCAGCCGCGCGCCGCCGGGCCAGCGCGGCTGCGGCGGCGATCGGCCGTAACCGGCTAGCCGGCGCGGATGCCAGGGGTCGGCGCTCACTGGACTACCCTCCTGTCGCTGCGCGACGGTCGGCCGGGCGGGGGCGCTCATCCCAGCTCGAAGGTCGTGACGCCGTAGATCTCGCCGTCGGGCAGCCGCGGCGGCGGGCCGAAATACATCCGCGCGCAGCCGAACACCTCTTTCAGGCCATGGCGCGCGGCGAGCGCCATCGCAGCCGGGTTGTTTTCCGGCACGTCGAGATAGACCGGCGCACCGGCTGCATGGTCGGCCAGCGCCGCGTACAGCGCCTCGGCGAATTCGGGTGCATCGGCGAACAGCGGGCCGATCTTGTAGCCCTGGCGGCACGGGCGGATCACGCCGTAGCCGCGCAATCCCTGCGCGTCGCGCAGCGCCAGCGCGCGGCCGCCGGGTTGGCCGATCCAGGCCTCCAGGAAGCGCTGCCGCGGCGCCGGGAAATGGGCCGCGTCGTAGGCCAGCAGCTCGCCGAACGGCACCTCGGCAAGATCGACGATCCCCTCGCCGCGCGCAGCCGCAGCGCCGACACCCTCGAAGCGCAGGTCGCGGTGGCTGAAGACGAAGCCGCCGGCGGCGTAGAACGGCTGCATGTCGAACACGCCGTCCATGCCGATCGCAGCCGTCGGCTGCAGGCGCAAGCGCAACAGGTCGCGACGGTGGAACCACAGCCGCCGGCCGAGCCCCTGGCTGCGCCGGTCGGGCCGCACGATGAAGACACCCATGAAGCCGAACAGGCCGTCGTAGCTGACGATCGAGCCGCCACCGATCAGATCGCCGTCGAGTTCGGCCGCGACGAAGCCGTGCGGGTCGGTCTGCCAGAAGATCTCGGCGTCATGCAGGCCGGGATTCCAGCCCTCGGCGGCCGCCCATTCCACCAGCGTATCGAGTTCGGCCCGGGTCATGGCCCGGATCATCAAGTCGTCGGCCATCGTATGCGCCCACGCTGCGGCAACGCTCCCAGTGTAGCCGCTGGCGCCACGTTCGGGCGCGGCCGGCGCCGGTTCAACGCGCCATCACCGCCACCTGGTTGCGTCCATGACGTTTGGCATCGTAGAGCGCCACGTCGGAGGCACGCATCAGATCGGCAGCCGAGGCGGCCGGCGCGGCATCGGTGGCCGCGACGCCGAAACTGACGCTGACCCGGGGACACACCGGCGAAGCCTGGTGGGGCAGGTTCAGCGCCAGCACCGCGGCGCGGATCTGCTCGGCGACCGAGCGGGCGCCGGCAGTGGTGGTGCCGGGCAGCAGGACCGCGAACTCCTCGCCGCCGATGCGGGCCACCACGTCGCCGGGACGCGCCAGCGCGCGGCGCATCGCCTGGGCCACCGCGATCAGGCAGCGGTCGCCGGCCGGATGGCCGTAGTGGTCGTTGTATTCCTTGAAATGGTCGATGTCGGCCGAAATCACCGCCAGCGGTTCGCCCTCGCGTTCCGCCCGCCGCCATTCCTTGTGCAACTGCTCCTCGAACATGCGGCGGTTCGGGATGCCGGTCAGCGAGTCCATCCGGACCAGCCGCTCCAGCAACTGGCTGGCCTTGATCGAGGAACTGAGCTGCTCGCGCAGCCGCTCGGCATCGAGGAACAAACGATGCACCTGCGCCGAGGACGCCAGCATGGCGAGGCCGAAGACCGCCACCAGCACCCCCATCACCAGGTGGATCTGGTCGCCGGGCAACAGGATGCGGATCGTGATCGGTACCACCGCCGGTACCGCGAACATCGCATAGGCATGCCGCACCGCCGACAGCACCGGAATCGCGCCGGCCACCATGCCGCCGAGCACGAAGGCCAGAAAAACCTGGTGGGGAAAGGACTCCGGGTGGAACAGCACGGTGCCGGCCGTTCCCCATACCAGGCCGGCGCCGCCGGCGCCGATCACGAACCTGCGCTGCCAGATCTCGACCTTGAGCGGCGGATTACGCGTCGCCGCACGGAACGCCAGCAGACTTCGGTAGCGGGCGAACGACACCGCCAGCAGCAGCAGATACCAAGCAAGGACGCGCTCGGCACCGAACGCTCCCCACAGGCCGAACAGCAGCACCGCGCCATTGGCCAGGTTGACCGCCAGCGCGATCGGCAGTTGGCGATAGCACTGCTCGACCTGCGCCGGGTTGACGCCACGCTTCGAGGTGCCCTCGAGGTCGGAAGCCTTCATGACCATGCACGACCTGTCTGGTACAGGATTCGGACCGGCATTCGCCCCCGGCGCGACGGATCGCGCTCTCGGGCGCCAGCCCGCGGCCGGGAAGGGGACGCCCGCTTCTGTCCATCCTAGTCGGAGCGCCCGATCCGCGCCATTCCAACCCCATTTCCATGTCATGTCCACGGCCCCTTCGCGACGGCCTCATTCGACCGGTTGCTTGCCGAGGTAGCGAAGGAAGGCGACCAGTTCCCAGATCCGCGCCTCGGGCAGCGCCGCACCCCAGGGCGGCATCACGTCGGCACCCTCGCGTCCGTTGTAGATGGTGTCGAACAAGAACTGGGCACTCAGGTCGCCGCGCCCCTTGAAGTCCGGCGCGCGCCCGCCGACGCCGTCGTAGCCGTGGCAGTAGCCGGCGCAGGTCTTGTTGAAGCGCTTGCGGCCGGCGGCGATGCGCTCGGGATCGTCGAGGTCGAACGGTGTCGGTGCCGCACCGGCCGAAACGGCGTCGTGGCGGGCCAGCCACTCGACGTAGGCCGCCAGTTCCTCCACCGCGACGGCATCCAGCACGGTGCCCCAGGGCGGCATCGAATGGTCCCCGTGCTTGCCTTCGACGATGCGCCGACGGATGAAGTCCGGCGCCAGGTCGGCGCGCTGCTGCAGTTTCGGTGCCCGGCCTTCGCGCCCCTCGCCGGCCTGGCCGTGACAGCTGACGCAGAGCTTGTCGAAGCGGCTCTTGCCGGCGGCGACACGCGCATCGTCGGCCGCCGGCGCCGCCGCGCCGGCAACGATCGGGAGGGCCGCGGCGAGGGCGGCCAGCCAGCGCCGGATGCCCGGCGGGGCAGGCTTCGGGGCCGGAATTTGGCGGATCCTGAACATGATCTGGTAGCTCCTGTCGTGTCGGCGGCTCCGAGGCGCCCAGCGAGGACGCCACGTTCCGCCTGTCGAAAAGACACCCCGGGCCGCAGCACCACGGCCCGGGGCCAAGCACGGGCTTTCCACCCGTCCGGAGGAGGTCGAAAGGGGGCGGCGCGCTGGTGCGCCACGCCGCCTACCCTGGGGGGCAGGTGTTCACGGCAGCGTGAAGGCGATCAGCGCCGCGCCGCCCGGCAGGTCCTTGATCTGCGGGTAGGCGCCGGCCAGGAAGCCGGGCGCATGGGAGCCCAGGCCGGTCGGCACGACGATGTACTGCTTGCCGCCGGCGCGGTAGCTGACCGGACCGCCGCGCAAGCCGGAGCCGGCGTTGAAGTGCCACAGTTCCTTGCCGTTGTCGGCGTCGTAGCCGTAGATGCGGCCTTCCATGTCGCCGGTGAAAACGAGGCCGCCGGCCGTGGTCAGCACGCTGGAGAGCGGTGGCATGTCGTAGCGGATGCTCCACTTGCGCTTGCCGGTGAGCGGATCGCGGGCGTCGAGACGGCCGTGCGGCTTGTCGCCCGGCGGCGGCACCAGCTTGATCGACTCGATGCCGAGCGACAGCGCGGAGATGGCCTTCAGGCTGTCCGGATCGTCCGGCCCGGCCGCCACCTCGTTGCAAACCTCCATGCCGTGGGAATACCACAGGCCGGTACCCGGGTTGTAGGCGCCATGGTTCCAGCTACGCGCCCCCAACAGGTTCGGGCAGAAGGTCTTGACCTTGCCCTGCTCCGGATAGACCGGATCGATCAGTTCGCCGCTCTTCGGGTCGATGCCCTTGACCCAGTTCACGTTCTGGGCGAACTGCCAGACGTTCTCGAGCTTGCCCTTGTCCTTGTCCATCACGAAGACGAAGCCGCCCTTGTTCAGGTGGACCAGCACCTCCTCGCCCTTGGCGTTCTTGACCATCAGTGCCTCGTAGGCGGCATCGTAGTCCCAGGAGTCGTGCGGAACTTCCTGCCGTCCCCATTTCAGCTTGCCGGTCTTCGGGTCGATCGCCAGCAGGCTGGCAGTCCACTTGTTGTTACCCTTGCGGTCCCGGTTGAAGTAGTCCGGCGCGGCGTTCGAGGTGCCGATGTAAATGGTGTCGGTGCGCGGGTCGTAGGTCCCGGGCATCCAGGCGCTGCCGCCGCCGACCTTCCAGGAGTCGCCGGTAAAGCTGGCGGGGTCGTCCTGCGGGACGTCGAAGGTCCAGGCCCGCTCGCCGGTGTCGGCCTTGACCGCGTAGATCTTGCCGCGGATCGGCTGGTCGCCGCCGGTGGTGCCGCCGAACAGGATGTCGCCGGCCAGTTGCGGCGGCGCCGAGAACAGCGCGCCGTATTGCTCCTTCAGGTTGGTGAGCTGGGTGGACCACAGCTCCTTGCCGGTCTTCTGGTCGAGCGCGATCATGCGGCCGTCCAGCGTGCCGAGAAACACCTTGCCGCGCCCCACCGTCACGCCCCGGCTGGCGGCGGCGTAGAAGACCTGCTTCGAAACCGGATCGAGCTTCGGTTGGTAGTGCCACAGCGTGGCGCCGGTGGCGGCATCGACCGCCCAGACGTTGTTGAAGGCCGAGATGTAGTACAGCACGCCGTCGATCACGATCGGCGTGGCCTGCAGGCCGTGGGTGATGTTGCCCGGCTGGTGGATCCAGGCCACCTTCAACTGCCCGACGTTGCTCTTGTCGATGTCCTTCAGCGGGCTGAAGCGCCAGGCGTTGAAGCTGCGGTGGTATTGCGGCCAGTTGTCCGGATCGTCGTAGCCGGGGCCGCTTGCCGCCTGCGCGGTTGCGAGCGACAGCATGCCCGCGCCGGCGAGGATGCAGCCCAGGGTCAGATGCAGCGAACGATTCATTTGTGTCTCCGAAGGTTGTTGTGTCAGCTCACGGGGCGGCCAGTCGGCCTTGCGGCACGCAGTCGGCCGGAAAGGCTTGTTTCGCCGCTTGGCAAGATGCCCGGCGCGATATCCGTGCCAGCACGAAACAGATTACGAAACAACGACTTGAACAAATTCAAGGCGACTCAGCTGTCTCAGCGCCAGTGAGACGGTGGAGACAGGTGTCGCAGCGGCTGAAACAGACGGGCAGCGGAGATGCGCCGGACGCTCGACCGGCGCGGGGGCGCGGGCCCTGCGACGAGCCCGGATGCGCGGGAGACGCTTCAGTCGGACTGATGGGCGCGGACGGCATCGAGCGCCGGATCGAACGGCCGCTTCAGCAGCTCGTCGTACATCGCCAGCGCCGGCGCCACCTTGGCGGCCAGCAGTGCATTCACTGCCGTCGCGCAGGCCGAATTGGTAGCCGAGGCGGCCGACGTCGCTGCTTGCCCCGCTTTCGCGCGAGCCGCGCCTGGCACGCGCCATGGCCCGCTTCGTGCGCGGCCCGGCGGCCGGCACGCGGCGACCCGGTGACGCGGGTGGCCGTCGGGCTCGGCTATGCCTGCGCCAACAGCTTCACGTACATGTTCCGCCACAACATGGGCGTGCCGCCGGGGCGCCACTGCGCGAACGGCGCAGGCCGGCCCGGCGGTC
>JBNLET010000172.1:0-8688 GCA_050305135.1 Rhodocyclaceae bacterium
GTCCGCGCGAGAGCACGAAATCGACCTCGAGCTTGCCCTTTCTCCAGTAGCTCATCAGATCGTGCCCACCGCTGGCGTAGAGGTGGTTCCCGACGGCGCTTTCGACCATCCGGCCCCACAGCGAGCGATCTGCCCTGGCGCTCGCGAAGTCGTACCCACTGGCGACGGCCATCAAGGCATTATTCAGCGCCAGCAGCTTCGGAGGAGAGGTCCGCTGGCGCAGCATGCTGCCGGAGAACTTCTGGAGGCCCGCCAGCAAGCCCGCCTTCTCCAGCAGGTCGAGATACTTGGAGACGGTGCCGGTGTGGGCCTCCGCGCCTTCTCCTCGCTCTTTGAGGTTTTGCGCCATGTTGTCCAGCGCCAGGATCTGTGCCGAGTAGTCGCAGCCGAGCCAGAAGAGTTGCTTGAGCAGGGCGGGGCGGTCGACGCGGTTCAATTGGAAGACGTCCTTGTCGATGCTTGGCTCGATCAGGCTGCCAGCCACGAAGTCGCGCCAACGCTTCTCGTCGTGCCACATGCGTGCCTGCGCGGGGCCCGGATAGCCGCCAAAAAAAATGAACTCGTCCAGGCCCATGCCGAAGGCACTGTGCATTTCCGGGTAGGACCAGTGGCCCATGCGGATCAGTTCGAATCGCCCGGTCAGACTCTCTTGCAAGCCTTGCGTGACGAGCAGCGGAGAAGAACCGAGCAGGACGACGTGCATCTTCAAACCCGCGGCGCGATCCTCGTCCCATAAGCCCTTGACGATTTCGGACCAGGCGGGAACCTTCTGGACTTCGTCTACCGCGAAGACAAAGGTATTGGAGGCCTTCAATGCCCTCTGACGGGCTGCCTCCCATTGATCGATCAGCCATCGGCCGTCGGGTGGGGCGACTATCCGCAGATCGGAATCCGCGTGCGCCGTTGAAGAAGCGTCCAGCGAACTCGGGAAGGCCGGCAACCCGGTCGGCTCCGTACTGATGTAGTGGGAATTCGACGCGAAATCGCGCAGCACGGATCGAACGAGAGTCGATTTTCCCACCTGGCGGGGGCCGACGACGATGTTCAGCGAGTGAACAGGTTCTCGCAGCCGCTTGCGAAGTTCCGAGCCTTGGGGACGTTCGAAATCGGACATTGATGCATTTGCGAGTTAATTTACTCATAAAATACACGAACGCATCGTGCCTGAGAAGACGAGTGCTCCTGATGCGGCTCACGAGGTGCTCGATGCGTGCCTTGTCAGCGCCCGCAGGGCGGGCGCTCGGGCCGGCGCCCGAAACGGTCCAAATCGATCCGGCCGGCTGCGGCGGAGCCGGCCCGGACCCATACTGAACGATGCACGCCCTGTTCGCGGCCCGGCTGGTCAACGACCCCTTCGGCGATCCCGCCATGTACCTGGACTTCCAGGACGAACGGCGCGCGCTGCTGTTCGACCTGGGCGACGTCCGGCGGCTGATGCCGCGCCACCTGCTGCGACTGACGCAGGTCTTCGTGACGCATACCCACATGGACCACTTCTCAGGCTTCGACCGGCTGCTGCGCGTCGTGCTGGGACGCAAGCCGGCGATCACGCTGTTCGGCGGCGCCGGCTTCATTGCCCGGGTCGAGCACAAGCTGCGCGCGTACGACTGGAACGTGGCCCACCGCTACGAGGTGCCGCTGTCGCTCGAGGTGGTCGAAATCCGCCGCGACGGTTCGCTGCGGCGGGCGCGGTTCTGCAGCCTGCGCCGCTTCGCGCGCGAGAACCTGCCCGGCGGCAGGATGGCGGGCGACGTGGTGTTCGAGGACGGCTGTCTGCGGGTGCGCGCCCGCCGGCTGGACCATGGCATCCAGTGCCTGGCCTACCTGGTCGAGGAAAAGGTCCGCCTGCGGGTGGCCAAGGACCGCATCCTGGCGCTCGGCCTCGGTACCGGCGCCTGGCTGCGCGAACTCAAGCGCGCGGTGCTGAGCGGCGCGCCCGACGACACGCCGCTCGAGCTGCGCTGGCGCGATCGCGGCGGGGCGCACCAGGCGAGCGGTCGGGTCGGCGAACTGCGCCACCTGATCTTCGACCACGAGGCGGGCCAGCGCATCGGCTACGTCACCGACCTGCGCTACAGCGTGGCCAACGTCGAGACCCTGGCATCGCTGATGGCCGGTGTCGATCAGCTCTTCATCGAGAGTGTCTTCCTGCACCGGGAGCGCGCCCACGCGCGGCGCAAGAACCACCTGACCGCGCGCCAGGCGGGCCTGCTGGCGCGGCGTGTGGGCGCCGGGGCGGTGACGCCGTTTCACTTCTCGCCGCGCTACCAGGGCTGCGCCGAGGTCTTGCTCGAGGAACTCGACGCCGCCTGGCGCGGCGCGCCGCCGGCCGGCACGAACGCGCCGGACGAGCGCCGGTGACGATGCCGTCGCCGTGGATCGTGCCGTCGCGAATCGGGACGCTGGCGACGCGGGCAGCCTTGGACCAGACTGGGGTAGGACCCCGGCCCGCCCGCGCACCGCCGTCCGTCCCGATCCTCGCCTGATGGAGGTTGCCATGTCGATTCCCGAACGTCTCACCCACTACCTGGACCAGTACGGCGTGTCCTACCGGGTGCGCACCCACGAGCACAGCCAGACCAGCGCCCAGTCGGCCAGAATGGCTCACATCATGCTGCACCACTTGGCCAAGCCGGTGCTGCTCGAGGACGACGACGGCTGCGTGATGGCCGTCGTGCCGGGCGACCGGAGCGTCAAGGTCGGCAAGCTGGCGCGACTGCTCGGCCGCCGCGAGCTGCATCTGGCCGACGAGGATCGCATCGCCGCGCTGTTCGCGGACTGCGAGCGCGGCGCGCTGCCGCCGCTCGGCATGGCCTGGGGCGTCGAAACGATCATCGACGACGAACTGCAGGGCTGCGAATTCGTATACCTGGAGGCAGGCGACCACGAGTCGCTGCTGCAGTTGTCGGGCGACAGCTTCGACGACCTGGTGCGCAGCATGCGCCACGGGCGGATCTGCCGCAGCACGATGCACTGAGCCGAGCGGCTCGAATCGCCGCCGACACCGCGGCAGGCTGGCCATGCGCCGGCAGTAGTGCTTGAATCGGCCGCTTCGATCGATCGGAGTGCCGCCATGAAGTTCTCGCCGGCCCGCGCGAGCCGCATCGCGCTGATTGCCCTGGCCGCGTTTGCGCTGTCGCCGTGCCGGGCCGCCGATCCGCCGCTGCGGCTGGCGGTGGTCAACACGCCGAAGGCGAGCGGGCTGATCGACGCGCTGGTCGCGCAGTACCAGAGCGCCAGCGGGCGGCGCGTCGAGGTGAGGGCCGGCGAGGACGTCTTCGAGCGGGCGCGGGACGGCAAGGCGGACCTGGTGATCGCCCATCTCGGCAAGCCGGGCATGGAGGCCTTCGTGCGCGACGGCTACGGCGCGTGGCCGAAGACGGTGTTCTCGAACCAGGCCGCCATCATCGGCCCGAAGAGCGACCCGGCCGGCATCCGCGGCCTGAACGACGCCACCGAGGCCTTCCGCCGCATCGCGCGCAGCAAGTCACCGTTCGTCGCCAACCGGCTGGCCGGCGTCGACTATCTCACCGCGCTGTTGTGGGAGGGCGCCGGGCGACCCGACAAGACCGGCTGGTACATCGACGAGGGCGTCGGCAAGGGGCGGGCGATCCGGCTGGCCGGCTCGAAGCGGGGCTACGTGATCTTCGGCGCGATCCCGTTCCTGCGCGTGCGCGACAAGCAGGGTTCGGAGCTGGAGCTGCTGGTCACCGGCGACCCGCTGTTGCAGCGGGTCATGGCCAGCGTCGTGGTGCGCAGGGACAAGCTTGCCGGCGTCGACCAGGTGGGCGCCGAGGCCTTCCAGTCGTGGCTGCTGACGCCGGCCGTGCAGGCAGGTATCGCACGCTACGTCACGCCCGGCGCGTCGGCGCAGCTGTGGTGGCCGGCGGCCCGCCACAACGCGAACGACATGCTGGACGAGTGAACGTCGCCGCGCCCGGCGGCCGTCCCGGGCTCTCGGCGCCGGGGCGCGGCGCGCATTCGAGCGCGTCGTGGTGCGCTTCGACAGGGCGGCGATTGCCGGCACTCGACCGGCGCGACAACCGCCTTCCGCCCCGCTGCTGATCGTTCGCAGCGCTTGCAGCACGACGCGCGCCGCTGCGCTTGCAAATTGGATGGCATAGAATCCCATCCCGTTTGCTGAGCGGATCGCCGCGATGACGCCCCTGGGCATTGACGACGTGTTGCAGCTTGCCCCCGATGCGGCCTCGGCCAAGGCGGCCCGCGGTCTGGTCGTGCCAGCCAAGTGGTCGTGCCTGGGCTGCAACGACGAGGCGGTGTGGGGCGAATGCAAGGGCAGCGGCAGCAATCCGTATCGGGTGCAGGTCGATCGGTCGGGCCCGGCCTTCAAGTGTTCCTGCCCGAGCCGCAAGTTTCCGTGCAAGCACGGCCTCGCGCTGCTGCTGATGCTGGCGCAGCAGGCCGACGGTTTCGACAACGGCGCGCCGCCGCAGTGGGTGGCCGAGTGGCTGGAATCGCGGCGCGGGCGCGCCGAACGGCAGGAGCGCCGGAAGCTCGAGCAGGCGGCGACGGAAGCCGATCCGGCGGCGGCCGCGCGGCGCGAGGCAGCCAGGGCGCGCCGCATGGCCGACGGCGCCGCCGAGCTGACGCGCTGGCTGGGCGACCGGCTGCGCCAGGGACTGGCGGCGCTGCCCGGCCAGCCGGCGCCCTGGGAGGCCATTGCCGCGCACATGGTCGATGCCCAGCTGCCGGGCCTGGCGCTGCGCCTGCGCCGGACGGCGGCCGGGATCGGGCAGGGGCAGGCGTGGCCGGCGCGGGTACTGGGCGAGATGGGCAAGCTGCAGCTGATGTGCGACGGCCTGGCGCGCATCGATACGCTGCCGCCCGGCGCTCGCTCCGACCTGCGCGCGGCGCTCGGCGTCGCCACCGATCGGGAAGCGGTGCTGGCCGAGGGCGAGCGCGTCGCCGACCAGTGGCTGGTCAGCGGCCAATGCTGCGACGAGGAGGAGCGGCTGTGGGTGCGCCGGGTCTGGCTGCACGGGCTCGCCAGCGGGCGCGAAGCCTTGCTGGTCGACTACGCCCACGGCGGGCGAAATTTCGATACCAACTGGACCAGCGGCAGCGTCTACGCGGCCGAATTGGCCTTCTTTCCCGGCACCGCCGCCCTGCGTGCGTTGTGCGCCGACCTGCCGCAACCGCAGCCCCGTGCCGCCGGCCCCGCCGAACAAGGGCTGGCCGATGCCCTCGAGCAGCTCGCCGGCCACGTGGCGGCCAATCCGTGGCAGGCGCCGCTGCCGCTCCTGGTCGATGGCGGCATCCCGGAGCGGGGCGAGGACGGCTGGCGGCTGGACGCCGACGGTAGCACGCTGCCGCTGGCGCTCGGAGAGGACGATGGCTGGCAGTTGCTGGCCGAGTCGGGCGGCGCGGCGCTGACGCTGTTCGGCGAATGGGACGGGCGCGCGATGCGGCCGCTGACGGCTTGGCGCGGCGCGCCGGTATGGGTGCTGCAGGCCTGATGAGTGCTCTCGACGAACTCGCCCACGGGCTGATGCTCGGCACCGAGCGCGGTGCGCCGCCATTGCCGCGGCTGTCCGGCCGGCTCGGCGCGCTGATCGATGCCGGCTGCGCGTCCGCCTCTGCCGCGGCGCCGGAGCAGGCGTTGTTGCGCGGCGCCGGCGTGCTGGCGGTCTACGACGCCGCGGCAAGCCTGCCGGCGCCGAGCGATGTGCCCGCCGCCGCGCGCTGCGAAGACGAGATGCGGCCGATCGCCGGGCAGCCGGCGCTCGTCGCGGTGCTGCGCAGGGTGCTCGACGAGGGGCCCGACCCGCTGCGCCGCGAAGCCTTGGCGCTGCTCGCCGAGGCCAACTGCCTGCTGGCGCCCGGCCTGCTGCCGCGCGCGCTTTCGCTGGGGCGTCGGCAAGCGGCGCTGCGCCCGGCGCTGGCGGCGGCGCTGGGGCGGCGCGGCGCCTGGCTGGCGCGGCGGCGCACCGATTGGCAGTGGGCCGTGGCAGCGGCCGCAGGGGTGGAGGACGAACTCGACTGCTGGCAGCACGGCACCGCCGAACAGCGCCGCGAACTGTTCGTGCGCTGGCGCACGGCGGCGCCGGCACCGGCGCGCGAACGGCTGGCGGCGGAATTCGGCCGCCTCGACGCGCGCGAACGGGCGGCGCTGCTGGCGGCGCTGGCGGTCGGGCTGAGCGCCGCGGACGAGGACTTCGTCGAAGCGCGACTGGGCGATCGCAGCCGCGAGGTGCGGCTCGTGGCGGCGCGATTGCTGTCCTGCCTGCCGGACAGCCGTTACGCGGCGCGCATGGGCGGGCGCATGCAGGCCTGCCTGGCGATCAAACGGCGGCTGCTGCGCAGCGAGCCCACGCTGGAGCCGCCGCAGGCCGCCGACGAGACCTGGAAGAACGATGTGCCGGATGCCGAGCGGCCGAAGGACGAAAAGCTCGGCGAGCGCGCCTGGTGGCTGTACCAGGTCGCCCGCAGCCTGCCGCTCGACTGGTGGCCGCAGGCCACCGGCATGGACCCGGCGCGGCTGCTCGCATGGGCGCACAGCAGCGACTGGCGGCAGTCGCTGCTGCGGGCCTGGCGCGAACGGCTCGAACAGGAGAGCAACGAGGCCAGGTGCGAGGCCGTGCTGGCCGCCGGCGCGATCAAGGGCTTGACGATCGACCCGTTGTCGCTGATCGACAAGCTGCCGGCCGAGCGCCGTGAGCGCCACTGGACGCAGCGCCTCGAGGCGGCCGGCGACGCCGCCGAGCTGGGGGCCGTGGCGAGTCGCATCATCGACGCCCAGGCGGCCGCCGGGCCGACGCTTTGGCCCGGCCTGTCGCGCCGTCTGCTGGCGCTGCTCGCGGCGATTCCGAAGCCGCAGCTTCGCGACGACTACGTGTTGCGCCGCAAGCTGCCCGAGCTGGCGAGCCTGGTCGCGCCCGATTGCCTCGACGCCGCGGCCGCAATGCTGAACGCCGGCCACGACGACCACCCGCTGATGCAGGAGGCGATCGCCACCTCGCTGGCGGTGCTCGAGCAGCGCAAGATTCTTTTCCAATTCCTATCCGAGCGGACAAGCCCATGACCGAAATCCTGCGCCAGCATGCCGAGGAACTCTTCGCCGCCGAACTCGCCGCGCTCACGCAAGCCGACCGGCGCGAGCGTCCGCCGAACTGGGCGATGTCGCCGTGGGCCGTGGCGACCTACCTGATGGGCGGACAGCTCGACGACGGCGTCGAGATCACGGCCAAGTACATCGGCAGCCGGCGCATCATCGAGACCGCCATCGCCACGCTGGCCACCGACCGGGCGCTGCTGCTGTTCGGCGTGCCCGGTACCGCCAAGTCCTGGGTGTCGGAACACCTGGCGGCGGCGATCAGCGGCGACTCGACGATGCTGATCCAGGGCACCGCCGGCACCGGCGAGGAGCACATGCGCTACGGCTGGAACTATGCCGAGCTGCTGTCGAAAGGGCCCTCGCGCGCGGCACTGGTCGCGAGCCCGCTGATGCGCGCGATGGAGGCGGGCCGCATCGCCCGCGTCGAGGAGCTGACCCGCATTCCGGCCGACGTGCAGGACACGCTGATTTCGATCATGTCGGAAAAGGCGCTGCCGATCCCCGAACTCGGCAGCGAGGTGCAGGCGGTGCGCGGCTTCAACCTGATCGCCACCGCCAACAACCGCGACAAGGGCGTGAACGAATTGTCGAGCGCGCTGAAGAGGCGTTTCAACACCGTGATCCTGCCGCTGCCCGCGAGCGAGCAGGAAGAGGTGCAGATCGTCGCCAAGCGGGTCGCCGAGATGGGGCGCGCGCTGCAACTGCCCGGCGAACCGCCCGCGCTGGAAGAGGTGCGCCGCATCGTGCAGATCTTCCGCGAGCTGCGCAACGGCCAGACCGAGGACGGCAAGACCCGCCTCAAGTCGCCCAGCGGCACGCTGTCGACGGCCGAGGCGATCTCGGTGCTGAACAGCGGCATGGCGATGGCCGGCCATTTCGGCGACGGCGTGCTGCGCGCCTCGGATGTGGCCGCCAGCCTGGTCGGCGCGGTGGTCAAGGACCCGGTACAGGACGTGGTGGTGTGGCGCGAGTACCAGGAAACGGTGATGAAGGAGCGCGACGACTGGAAGGACCTCTACCGCGCCTGCCGCGAGCACGACTGAGCGACGCGGCGATGGCAGCGCAGGAACCCTTCCACTTCTTCGGCATCCGGCACCACGGGCCGGGCTGCGCGCGTAGCCTGGGCGCCGCGCTCGAGGCGCTGGCGCCGGACTGCCTGCTGGTGGAAGGCCCGCCGGAAGGCGAGGCGGTGCTGCACCTGATCGGCGACACCGAGCTGCGGCCGCCGGTGGCGCTGCTGGTGTACGACCCCGCCGCGCCCAGCGAGGCGAGCTTCTTTCCGTTCGCGGAATTCTCGCCGGAATGGATCGCGCTGCGCTTTGCGCGCGAGCGCGGCATCGAGACCCGCTTCATCGACTTGCCGGTGGGCACCGATCTGGCGCTGGCAAGCCGCTCGGAGGTGCCGCAGGAGGGCGACGGTGCGAGCGGCGGAGCCCAGGATCCGCGCACGGACGGGCGGACCATCGAGGAAGCCGCGCCGGGCGCCGATGCGGAACCGGTCGACGACCGCCAGTCGAGCGGCGACCCGCTCGACTGGCTGGGCCGGGCCGCCGGCTACGGCGACGGCGAGGCGTGGTGGAACCACATGGTCGAGGAACGCTGCGACGGGCTGG
>JBNLET010000173.1:0-11903 GCA_050305135.1 Rhodocyclaceae bacterium
AGTCGCGATCGGCCGGCGACTGGCGGCGCACGATGCCGGACAGCTCGTCGAACGTCCCCCGCCCGAGCCACAGCTCGCCATCCAGCGCCGCAGCCGGGAAGCCGGCCGTGAACCACGCCGGCGCCCGGACTTCGCCGCCGCCGCGCAATCGAAGCCTGCGGCCGTCCCAGTAGGCCCGCACGCCGTCGAGCTTTTCGCTCACCCAGTAGCCGGCGGGATCCACGTCGGCCGGCGCGACGCCGGCCAGCAGCAGTTCCGGGGCGGCCGCCGCCCACCACGATACGAACAGCAGGAGCAGCGTCGCGACGACTCGAATGCGGCACGAAGCCTTGTGACCGAAGCGCCTCATGCCATGCATTATGCATGTTTCACGACCTCGCGCGCGCCGGTCGATCCTGCCCGCCGCAAGCCGCGGCGGAAGCTGTGCGACCCCGCTGCCTGCCGGCGGCCGCTGGACGACTTGCGCATCCCGCGGGCCGCCTGCGGCCATGCCAGGCAAAACGGAGATACCGTTGGGATACATGCCGCTACAATACTTGCGGCACGCGGATTCCGTCGCAGCAGGGCGGATCCCTGCCGCGGCGCGTTCAGGGATGCCGCCGCAATGTCGCCATGGGAAGGGATCGTCTCCGGGCAACACCGATGCATATCCGTCGTGCCTCGCATCTCCTGCTGTCGTCGCTGCTCGCGCTCGTGTTGCCGTTCAGCGTTTGCGCCGTCGCGGCGGAGGACGCCGCCCCGCTCCGGCACGGAACCGACATCGGCGGGACGCAGTCCTCGCCGCCCGGTGGGCGCGGCGAGACCGTCGCGCGGCCTGCGCAAGCGCCGTCGGCCGCCGCTGCGTCGCGCTTCGCACAGGACATGCTTCCCGGCTGGATCGGCCTGTGCGTCATTGCCGCGCAGGCGACGTCGCTCCTCGCCCTGGTCCTCGCACTGCGCAGCAGCAGGCATGACCGTCGCCGGGTCCGCACGTTGCAGCGGCGCTGGCTGTTCGCGCTGGAAAGCGCCGGCCACGGCGTGTGGGACTGGGACATCGGACGCCGACGGCACTTCTTCTCGCGCGGCTGGTGCGAGATGCTCGGCCAGCCCAAGGACGACGATCGGGTGCACGCACGCGACCATCTGATCCATCCACAGGACAGGCCCGAAGCCGAGGCGCGGGTGGCCGAGGCGCTGGCCAGCCACGACGGCAGCTACCGGAGCGAGCACCGCATGCGCCACGCCGACGGCCGCACGCTATGGGTGCTGGAGCGCGGGCGCGTCGTCGAACGGGACGACGACGGCAGGCCGCTGCGCCTGGTGGCGACACTGGAAGACGTCACCTCGCGCCGGCAGGCGGCGGAGCAGATCGAATACATGGCGACCCACGACGCGCTTACCGGGCTGCCGAATCGAACCCTGCTGGCCGACCGCATCGAGCGCGCGATCAGCGGCGCGCGGCGCGACAGCCACAAGGTGGCCGTGATCTTCGTGGACCTGGACCACTTCAAGCAGGTCAACGACACGCTCGGCCACCACATCGGCGACCTGTTGCTGATCGCCGTCGCGGGCCGGCTGATGCCGCACCTGCGCGAGGCGGACACGGTCAGCCGCCAGGGCGGCGACGAATTCATCGTCCTGCTGCCGGAGTTGCGCGAGGCGACCGACGCGGCCACGGTCTGCGACAAACTGCTGAAAGAGCTGGAACAGCCGGTCCGGTTCGATGGACACGAGTTGCGCGTCTCGGCCTCGATGGGCGTGGCGCTGTACCCGGACGATGGGCCGGACCGCGAAACGCTGCTGCAGAAAGCCGACGTGGCGCTGTATCGGGTGAAGGATTCCGGACGTCGCGCCTACCGCTTCTTCTCGGCCGAAATGAACGCGGAGCTCAGCGACCGCATCGATCTCGAGTCGCGCCTGGCCGGCGCACTGGCCACCGGCCATCTGACGCTGTGGTATCAGCCCCAGTTCGACATGGCCAGCGGCGGTCTCAGCGGCGCCGAGGCCTTGATGCGCTGGATCGAGCCGGACGGCACCAGCGTCTCGCCGGAGCGCTTCATCCCGGTCGCCGAACAGTTCGGGCACATTCACGAACTGGGCGAATACGCGCTGCGCTCGGCCTGCGCCGAAGCCAGGCGCTGGGCGAGCGAACTCGGCGTCGAATTGCCGGTCGCCGTGAACCTGTCCGCGGTCCAGTTCAAGCGTCCGGGCCTGACCGAAATGGTGGCGCAGATCCTTGCGGAAACCGGCCTCGAACCCCATCTGCTGATCCTGGAAATCACCGAGTCCGTGATCATGGAAGACGAGGCCCTGACCAAGCAGACGCTGCGCGCGCTGGCCGCCACCGGCGCGCGGCTGGCCATCGACGACTTCGGTACCGGCTATTCGAGCCTCGCCTACCTGAAGCGATTCCCGGTGCACCACCTGAAGATCGACCGGGCATTCATCAAGGATCTGGGGCGCGATCCGGACGACGAAGTGATCGTCCGCACCATCGTGCAGCTCGGGCACAGCCTGGGTCTGCAGATCGTCGCCGAGGGGGTGGAAACGGCCCAGCAGGTCGACATCCTGCTGCGGCACGGCTGCGAGTTCGTGCAGGGCTACCTGTACGGCCGCCCCGAAACTGCGGAATCCTTCCGTCGTCGGCTGTGTTCCGGCAGTTGTGTCGACATCTGATTTGTCGTTTGACCGGAAAATCTGCATCATCGCGCCTGCCGCAAGGGAGGCAAACAAGAGCAAGCGTCCGTGAAGGGCGCATTGAAGGAGGAGAATCCGGCCTACGCCAGCACCCGCGGCCCGCATCGGGCCGCGTGCGCAAGGCGTGCCCGGCCGGATGTGTCGATCTACCGAGCATGAGCCATATCGAACCCGTCATTCGCTCCGCGCGCGAGTCCGACGCGGAAGCCATCGCCAAACTTCACGCGGAAAGCTGGCGTGCCAGCGCCCGCGGAATCATGTCGGACAGCTACCTCGACGACGAGGTCTATGCCGATTGCCGCGCCCTATGGCGGGGGCGCCTCGGCAACCCCGACTCGCCCTACCTGACCCTCGTCGCGGTACAGCGCGACGGCCTGCACGGCTTCATCTGCCTGAAGCCGAACGCCGATGGGCAGTGGGGAACCCTGCTCGACAACCTGCACGTCGATCCGGATCTGTGCGGCCGAGGGCTCGGCGAGGCCCTGATGCGGGTGGGCGTCACCCAGGTGGAACAGCTCGTGCCCGGCCGGCCGATGCACCTGCTGGTGTTCGAACCCAATCTCCGCGCCCGCCGTTTCTATCAACGCCTCGGCGGCCGCGAAGCCGGCGTGGTCGACGCGCCGTTGCCGGAAGGCGGGCGCACGACGCGCGCGCTGCGGCTGGCCTGGGATGCACCGGTAACACTGCAGGCCAGCTGAAGCCCGCGCTCGCGACGCGAGCGCCGGCCGGACCGGGTCAACCCGAGGCAGCCGACCGGCTGCCCCGCTTGCCGGGCGCTGCCGGCGGGCGCTGCACCGGCCGTCGCGTTCGGGTCGGCCCGCATGCGCTTCATCGAATGGCCGACTGCACGACCTCTTGCCGGCGCTCGAAGGCAAACCGCCGCTACTCCGGCAGGAAGCGAATTGGGGCATTCGACACACTTGCGTACATAATCCCGCTTGACGTGGGATTATTTCCCACTACTATTCAACTACCGTGCAGGGCCCCCATCATCTGCATCTCGCCGAAAAACACACTTGACATGCTATGGAGGTAACAATGCGACACGGCACACACTTCCCGCGCGGCCTGATGGCCGCATCCCTCGCGGCAGGGCTGATCCTGGCCGGTTGCGGCGGGGGCGGTGGCGGCGGAGATTCATCCGCCGTCGGGGGCGGCGGCACGGTCACCGCGGCCGATACGACGGTCGGCGCGATCACCGGCTTCGGCAGCATCATCGTCAATGGCGTGCGCTTCGACGACGATGGCGCGGCCGTCAATGACGATTTCGGCGATCACCTTTCGTCGGACGATCTGCGCCTCGGCATGACCGTCGAGATCCACGGCAAGATCAACGACGACGGCACCGGATCGGCCAGCGACATCACGCTGTTCTCGGAACTGAAAGGACCGGTGTCGGACCTGGACGCCGCGGCCGGCACCTTCTCGGTGCTCGGCTTCGCGGTCGTCATCGACGGCGAGACGGTCTTCGACGACATCTCCGGCCTGGACGCCCTCGCCGACGGCGACTTCGTCGAAGTGTTCGGCGCACGCGACGGCAACACGATCACCGCCAGCCGGATCGAGAAGAAGGATCCGAACACCGACGCCGACCTCAGGCTGCGCGGCCAGATCGAGAACCTCGACACCGCCGCTACCAGCTTCACGCTCGGCACCGTGACGATCGACTACAGCACGGCGGCAGTGCGGCCGAATCTCGGCGCACTGGAGGACGGCGCCTTCGTCAAGGTCCGTTCCGACAGCTTGCCGAACGGTGACGTGGTGCAGGCGACCCGCGTCCAGGTGGTCGGCAATATTCCGTTCAGCATCGACGACGGCGGCAAGGTCGAGATCAACGGCGTGGTGTCCGACTTCACTTCGATCAGCAGCTTCGTGATCAGCGGCGTCACCGTCGACGCCACCAATGCCACCTTCCTGCGCGGCGACGCGAGCCAGGTCGGCAACGGCAGCCGGCTCGAGGTCGAGGGCCCGTTCGCGAACGGCGTGCTGACCGCCCGCAAGGTGAAGTTCGAGGACGGGGCCGGCATCGACGAATTCGAACTGCACGGTGTGATCGACAACTTCGTCTCGCTGGCCGATTTCCAGGTGCGCGGCGTCACGGTCGATGCCTCCGGCGACGTGTCGTTCGAGCGCGGTACCGCCGACGACGTGGCCGACGGCCGCGTGGTCGAGGTCGAGGGCTCGGTGGAGTCGAGCGACAGCGGTACGGTGCTGGTGGCCAGCAAGCTCAAGTTCGAGGATGTCTCGGGCGGCGGCGGCAACGACGACAACGGCCGCGGCAACGGCGACGACAACGGCGAATTCGAGTTCAAGGGCACGATCAGCAGCATCGACGGCGATACGCTGGTGGTGGACGGCCGCACCGTCACGATCGATTCGGAAACGGCGTTCCGCCGCATCACCCAGTCGCAGCTGGTGGTCGGAGCCTTCGTCGAGATCAAGGGCGAGTTGCTGGCCGACGGCAGCGTGAACGCCGACCGCATCAGCCTGGAAGACTGATTTCTCCTCGACCGGTGCCCGACGGGCACCGTTGGCGGGCGCCCGGCGACGGGCGCCCGGTTTCGTCCACCGGCGGCATCGCGGCTCGCCGGCGGCAGGCTAGAATGGGCACACCGGAACAGCAGGAAGGCAGACTTGCAGGGTGCTCGCCTGATTCACACGATCGAGGGAATTCGCCAGCTCGAGTCGCAATACCTGGACGCATCGCCGCCGCTGATGGAGCGGGCCGGCGCCGCCGCCGCGGAACGGGCGCAGCGGTTGTGCGCACCGGGCGGGCGGGTGCTGGTGGCCTGCGGGCCGGGCAACAACGGCGGCGACGGCCTGGTGCTGGCGCGGCTGCTGAAGGCGCGGGGCTTCGAGCCGCAGGTGCTGTTCACCGGACGCGAAGAATCCTTGCCGCAGGACGCCGCCAAGGCGATGGCAGCCTGGCGCGAAGCGGGCGGCCGCTGCAGCGAAGGCCTGCGCGAAGAGGATTGCGAGGACCTCTCGCTGGTCGTGGACGGCCTCTTCGGCATCGGCCTGCAGCGCGCGCTGGCCGGCCCCTATCCGGATCTGATCGAGCGTCTGAACCAGGTCCGCGCACCGCGGCTGGCGCTCGACATCCCTTCGGGACTGGACGCCGCGACCGGGCGCATCCTGGGCAGCGCATTCCGCGCCACCGAAACGATCACCTTTATCGGCCTGAAGCCCGGCCTGCTGACCGACCACGGGCCGGATTGCTGCGGCGAGATCACCGTCGCCGACCTCGGCATCGAGGCGCAGCAGAGCGCCGGCTGCGGCAGGCAGCTCGACCGTTCGCTGTTCGCCGCGCAGCTGCGGCCGCGGCTGGCGAACACCCACAAGGGCAGCTACGGCGACGTGGTGATCATCGGCGGCGCCCGCGGCATGATCGGCGCGGCCTTCCTGGCCGGCAGGGCCGCCCTCCACATCGGTGCGGGCCGGGTGTTCGTCGGCCTGATCGACAGCAGCGTACCGGCGCTCGATCCGTGCCAGCCCGAGTTGATGGTGCGCTCCGCCACCAGCCTGGCCAAGGCGCCGGCGGCGCTGGCGGTCGGACCGGGACTCGGCCGCAGCGCCGAGGCGATCGGTGCGCTGACCCATGCGCTGCAGGGCGCGTCACCGCTGGTACTGGACGCCGACGCGCTGAACCTGATCGCCGAGGACGAAGAGCTCGCAGGCATGCTGGTCGGCCGCGGCGCGTCCGCCGTGCTGACGCCCCACCCGGCCGAGGCCGGCCGGCTGCTGGGCTGCACTACCGAGGCAGTGCAGGACGACCGGCTGGCAGCGGCGCGGGAGCTGGCTGCACGCTATCGCTGTCCGTCCCTGCTGAAGGGCGCGGGCAGCGTCATCGCCACGCCGGACGGCAGCTGGTACGTCAACTCGACCGGCCATCCGGGCATGGCCACCGCCGGCATGGGCGACTGTCTCTCCGGCATCGTTGCCGGCCTGATCGCGCAGGGCTGGCCAGGCGAGCTCGCATTGATGGCCGGCGTGCACCTGCATGGCTCGGCAGCCGACCTGCTGGCCGCCGAGGGCATCGGCCCGGTCGGGCTGGCGGCCGGTGAGACCACGCTCGCGGCCCGCCGCGTGCTGAACGGCTGGATCGCGGCCCACGGAGCGGATCGGCGGCAATGAACTCGGCTGCGCCGATCGAGGGTCGTCCGCTGCATGCGCTGATGCGCGAGCCGCTCCACCTGGCACCGGACACGCCGCTGCGCCTGGCCATGGCCTCGATGAGCGAGAAGCGCGAATCCGCCATCGTCGTGGTCTGCGACGGACGGCCCACGGGCCTGTTCACCGAGCGCGATGCGGTCCGGCTGTGCCTCGAGACCGATCTGGCGGAGTTCCTGCTCGGCGAGGCCTGCTGCCACGTACCGCTGACGGCATCCCGCGACACCGATTTCATCGTGGCCTATCGATCGATGCTGGCGGCCGGCGAACGCCACCTGCTGGTGGTGGACGAGGAAGGCATCCTGCAGGGCATCGTCGAGGAAAAGGACCTGGTCGGCCACTTCGGCATCGAGCATTTCGCGCACCTGGATGCCGTCTCGCGCCTGATGACCTGCAATGTCGTCAGCCTGCGCCCGTTCTCGACGATGCGCCAGGCGGCCCGCGCACTGCAGCGCCATTCGATCGGCTCGGTGGTGGTCGAGGACGACGGCCACCCGGTCGGCATCGTCACGCTGGCCGATCTGATCCGCACGCTGGCCGGCGGCGGGGACCTGGACCGGATGCGGCTGGACGAAGTGATGTCGCGCCGCCTGATCACCGTCGAGGCCGAAGAAAGCGTGTTCGCCGCCGCCCGCCGCATGAAGCAGGCGGGCGTGCGCCACCTGGTGGTCACCGGTGGCGGGCGCACGGCCGGCGTGCTGACCGAACACGACATCCTGCAGACGCTGGAAAACCGATACTCGGAGGTATTGCGCAGGATCATCACCGAGCAGGCACGCGAGATCGAGGCGCAGCGCCGCCATCTGCGCGAGCGCGATCTGCTCGACCAATTGCTGTCCCGCAGCCATGGGCTGGGCCTGATCCTGATCGCCGAAGGGAAGCGCGTGGCCTTCGTGAACGACGCCGCGCGCAAGCTGCTGGCCGCCGAAGGCAGCGGCAGCGATCTCGACGGCCTGCTGGCCGATCTGACGCCGGACAACCGGTGCCGCCTGCGCGAACTGATGGCCGACCCGCCGCTGCAGGAAACCACGCTGCTTCTGCACGACGCGGGGCGGGAAATCGGCATCCGCGCGATCGGCGTCGACGGGCTCGGCGAAGCGAGCGACTCGCGCGGGCTGCTGCTGATCGCGAACGACGAGGCGCTGGCCCGACGCACCGAGGAGATGCTCGAATTCAACCACCAGGTGGTGCGCGAGATGCCGCACATGGTGGTCTGGGTCGATGCCCAGTGCCGCGTCGTCCATGCCAACCAGGCCGTGCACGAAGCGCTCGGCCACGCGCCGCGCTCGCTGCTCGGCGGCCCGCTGTCGAATCTCGCCCCGGACTGCAGCGGCGCCGGGCTGGAGGACAACCTGCGGCAGCTGAAAGGCCAAGGATCGCGCACCTTCCGCGCCCAGTTGCGGGCGCGGGACGGCCGCGTGCTGCCGGTGGAGGTGTTCGGCAGCCACCTGAGCTTCCGCGGCCAGGACTACTACGGCGGCTTCATCCGCGATCTGACCGACCAGCAGGTGGTCGAACAGGCGCTGGCGGAATCGCAACAGCGATTGCTCGCGCTGGTGCAGGCCTCGCCCGACTTCATCCTGGTCAAGGACGGCCGCAATCGCTGGCAGGTGGCCAACCAGGCGGGCCTCGAGATGATCGGCCTGTCCGACTACGACTACTTCGATCGCAGCGACGAGGAGCTGTCGCGCCACTGCCCGCCTGCCTACGCGGACAGCATCCTGCGCAGCGCACGCACCTGCGCCCAGGCCTGGAAGGAGCGCAAGCCGCTGCGGGCCATCCAGACCCTGCCGCATCCGGACGGCGGGACGCGCTACCTGGACATGATCAAGGTGCCCGTGTTCGACGAGCACGGCGCACCACGCGCGCTGGTGGTGATCGGCCGCGACGTCACGGCGCGGGTGCGCGCCGAGCAGGAGCGAGACCAGAGCGTCGAGCGCCTGCGCGCCGCGGTGGCGGCGATGGACGATCTGCTGCTGGTGCTGGACGATCGCCACCACCTGGTCGATCACTACCCTCGCGACAGCGAGGCCTTGCGGCTGCACTCGCCCGGTCCACTGCTCGGCCGACCGATCGAGGCGATCCTGCCGGACCACGTGTTCGAGTTGTACGATGCGGCCACCCGGCGGCTGGAGAGCAGCGGTCGCCCGCAGGGTTTCGACTATGCGCTCGGCGACGGGCAGGGGCAGGACCACTGGTTCGGTGCGCGGCTGACGGTCCAGTCGGCCCAGGGCGGAAACCGTCCGGGCTTCACGCTGCTGATCCGCGACATCAGCGTGCGCAAGCGGGCCGAGGCCCACGTGAACGAACTCAACGAGTCGCTGGAGGAGCGCGTCGCCGAACGCACCGGCGAGATGCAGGCCGCGCTGTCGGAACTGGAATCGTTCAGCTATTCGATCTCGCACGATCTGCGCACGCCGCTGCGCGCGATCGAGGGCTTCAGCCGCCTGCTCGAGACCGAATACCGCGAACGCCTGGACGACACCGCCCACGACTACCTGTCGCGCATCCGCCTGGCAGCGCAGCGCATGGCCAATCTGATCGACGATCTGCTGGATCTGGCGCGGCTGTCGCGCAAGAGTCTGCAAAAGCAGCGCGTCGACCTGTCCGGCATGGCGGCCGAGGTGGTCGCGGAACTGCGGGAACGGCAGCCCTGGCGGCTGGTGTCGGTCCACATCGAGGCCGGCCTCGCCGCCGAGGCCGACCCGATGCTGATGCGCGCCGTGCTCGACAACCTGCTCGGCAACGCCTGGAAGTTCACCGAGGGCACCGCCGATGCGGCGATCGAGGTCGGATGCGAGCGGTGCGACGGCGGGCACAAATACTTCGTGCGCGACAACGGCGCCGGTTTCGACATGACCTACGCGGACCGGCTCTTCAAGCCGTTCCAGCGGCTGCACTCGCAGTCCGAGTTCGAGGGCACCGGCATCGGACTGGCCACCATCCATCGCATCGTGACCCGCCACGGCGGACGCGTCAGCGCCGAGGGACACCCCGGCGAGGGGGCCTGCTTCCGCTTCACGCTCGGCGACTGAGCGCGCCCCGCCAGCGACCGTGCCGCCCCAGCTCAACCCCTCGCCCGCCCGCGGCATCGCTCTGCTGCTGTGCGCGATCGCATTCTTCGTCGCGCTCGACTCGACCGCCAAGCACTTGTCGACGCACCTGCCGGTGCCGATGCTGGTGTGGGCCCGCTACACGGTGCATTGCCTGTTGATGGTGGCGATGCTGGCGCCGTCGATGCGCAGCCGGCTGCTGCACACCCGGCGGCCGGCGCTGCAGATCCTGCGCGCCGCAAGCCTGCTGCTGGTGACGCTGCTGACGATGTCGGCCTTCCGCATCATGCCGATCGCCGAAGCGACCGCGATCCTGTTCCTGGCGCCGCTGCTGGTGACGCTGGCGTCGAGCCCGCTGCTGGGCGAGCGGGTCGGCCCGGTCCGCTGGCTGGCGGTCGTGATCGGCTTCGCCGGTGTGCTGCTGATCGCCCGCCCCGGCGGCAGCCTGCCGCTCGACGGCGTGCTGCTGTCCGGCGGCGCAGCCGCGGCCTTCGCCGGCTACCAGCTGATGACGCGGGTTCTGAGTCCGACCGAGCATCCGCTGACGACGCTGTTCTACACGGCCCTGACCGGCAGCCTGGCGAGCACGCTGGCCCTGCCCTGGATCTGGTCGGTGCCGCCGATGACCGCTGCCGATGCGCTGATGATCGTCTCGCTGGGCATCTACGGCGGGGTCGGCCACTTCCTGCTGATCCGAGCCTTCAGGGAGGCGCCGGCCTCGACGCTGTCGCCGATCATGTATGCCCAGCTCGGCTTCGCGACGCTGTCCGGCGGCCTGGTGTTCGGCCAGTGGCCCGACGCGGCCGCACTGACCGGTATCGCCGTCGTCGCGCTGGCCGGCGTCATGACCGCCCTGCAGGCCAGGCGCGACAGCGGCCGCCGGCAGGCGGCCGCGGCGCTCACTGCAGCGGCTCGCTCGCGAAACTGAAGCGCCCCTCGCTGACGTCGACGCAGACCCGCTCCTTCGGCGCGATCCGCCCTTCCAGGATCGCCTTCGAGAGCGGATTCTCGATGCGCTCCTGGATCGCCCGCTTCAGCGGGCGCGCGCCGAACACCGGATCGAAACCTGCGTTGGCGATCTCGGCCAGCGCCGCGTCCGACACCGCGAGCCCCATTTCCAGCCGCGCCAGCCGCTTCTCCAGGCCCTGCAGCTGGATCCGCGCGATGCCGGCGATGTGCTTCTCGTCCAGCGCGTGGAACACCACCACCTCGTCGATGCGGTTCACGAACTCGGGCCGGAAGAAGGTCTTCACTTCCGCCATCACGGCCAGCTTGATGACCTGGTAGTCGTCGCCGGCCATCTGCTGGATCATCTGGCTGCCGAGGTTCGAGGTCATCACGACGACGGTGTTCTTGAAGTCCACGGTGCGGCCCTGGCCATCGGTCATGCGACCGTCGTCGAGCACCTGCAGCAGCACGTTGAAGACGTCCGGGTGGGCCTTCTCGACCTCGTCGAACAGGATCACCGCGTACGGCTTGCGCCGCACCTGCTCGGTCAGGTAGCCGCCCTCCTCGTAGCCGACGTAGCCCGGTGGCGCCCCGATCAGCCTGGCCACCGAGTGCTTCTCCATGAACTCGCTCATGTCGACGCGGATCAGATGCTCCTCCGAGTCGAACAGGAATTCCGCCAGTGTCTTGCACAACTCGGTCTTGCCGACGCCGGTCGGACCGAGGAACAGGAAGGAGCCGTAGGGCCGGTTCTCGTCGGACAGGCCGGCGCGCGAGCGGCGGATCGCGTCGGCCACCAGGCGCACCGCCTCGTCCTGGCCGATCACGCGCTGGTGCAGCTTGTCTTCCATCTTCAGGAGCTTGTCGCGCTCGCCCTGCATCATCTTGCTGACCGGGATGCCGGTGGCGCGCGACACCACCTCGGCGATCTCCTCGGCGCCGACCTGGGTGCGCAGCAGCTTGTTCGGCTGCGCCTCCTCGCCGGCACTCTCGGCCGCCTTCAACTGGGCTTCGAGCTTCGGCAGCTGGCCGTACTGGATCTCGGCCACCTTGTCG